>ONBG01000008.1 GCA_900316015.1 uncultured Prevotella sp.
TATGCCATAAAGCGGTGGAATTTTACATTAGTGGTGGATAATCTTTGGAACCAAAAACAATATATAAACTCTTTCTCCACAGAATTGCAAGAAAACACTTATATATAGGATTCGCCCAAGAAGTGTTTTGCTGAAAGTGAGATACAGAATATTATGAATTATATTTACTCTATTATGAAAAAGGTAGTAATGCTTATTCTGGTATGCACGATATGCAATTGTGCATATGCTCAGTTGCCTCCGGCACCACAAACATTAGAACAAAAAAAGTGTATTGATACAACCGAGGTGGAGTGCGTGTATTCATTTAAATTTCGGTTTAATCGAAATACCGCGTATTCAGAGGACATACGTAAAGTACAGATCGGTAGAAAATATGTCAAAGACTTTAGCTATATTGTGTTCTACTATGATTCACTCGCAACTGAACGAATGAAGAAAGGGCTTCAGAGCCAAAACATTCCAAGCGCGACTTATCCATGCGAGATTACTACTGACATCAATACACGTAGCGTTTCAGAAAAGTATAGACTCATGTTAAATGCTGGCGTTTTGTGCTACTCAACTATTACAAAGCCATATGATTGGCAGTTTGTTGATGATGACACCATGACTATTGCATCTCATAACTGTAACAAAGCAAAACTTTTCTTCGCTGGAAGAAATTATACTGCGTGGTACACGACAGAGGTGACGGTACCGTTCGGACCGTACAAATTTTATGGTCTTCCAGGCTTGATAATGAGAATGGAGGATGAGAACGGACTTTTCGTTTGGGATTTAAACAAGGTTGAATATGTTCAGAAACCCATTTATACCTACGCGTATGAAAATGAACAGAATTGTTCTGCGACTAAGGCTAAACAAATCATACGCAAAATGATGACATCCCCGATATCTTTTCTGCAATCCGTAGGAACTAAAATGATGGTGAGAAGAAGCGATGGAAGCTTTGGCGCACCATCTCACAACAGCCAACAGCAAGCATACGAACCCTTAGAGTTAGAGTAATATGAGAAATGCGTTGCTGCTCTCAAAATAACATTCAATAATAATATAAACAATCATTATGAGAATCCGTATCATCATTTTCCTGTGTATCTTCTTTTCGACTTACACATGGATGCAAGCAACCAACAAATATACATATCAACAGATATCTTGGACGCCACTCAGCTGTGACACATTGTTGAATATCAAGAATATTCAAGATATGAAAATTGTAGACAACAACAAGTTGTATATAACCTATGATTATCCTGGCAGCTTTGGAGATCAACTTCTGACATGTTTTGCCATTAATTGGAGAAATAATGGCTTGTCATTTAAAAAGGAGTTTTTCAAACGCAAAAACGGAACACACGTATTCAGCGTACCCGTCGTCTTCTGGGATCTTAAAGGAAATATGTTTGCTTACGAGCGCAATAATCCCTATTTGTATGCAGTGAGTGGCGACACGCTAAAACGAAATGGTCAATCTCTCATCTCGTCAAAATCTATATGTCCATACCGCCTTGTCGTTGAGGCAAAATACCCCTTTGTAGACACCCTTGGGCAGTATAACTTTGTTGGCAGGCAAGAAAAGAACGGTTTTCAAGCTATTCTTCGATCAACACTGTCGGCTGATGGTGCTGAGAAAATAGAGGAAGTTAGTAAAATCATTTTCGATTCGAGGTATCCATCATGGCTTGCCAACTATGGATCGTTAGCCTATAATCCCAAAATGAACGTGGCTGTTTATGCTTATCAATTGTTTCCAGCCATCCAATTCTATAACCTTACAGATGGTTCGTCTTTTAAATTTAGAAAAGGGCGAAATACTTTCAATCCAATGACTCTAAAAGAAGGTGATGTTTGGGAGTCTAATCCCATTCATTTTAAGGCAATCACTGCCAATGACAAGTATATATATTGCCTATATTGGGGCATGACCGAACAGCAAGCCAAAAATAGCCAAAGGCGGCATTCTTTTGCTGGACAAATAGTTGTATTGCGCTGGGATGGCTCTGTTTATAAGATCCTAACAACTCGCCGTAAAATAACATCCATTGCTGTAAGTGAAAGTGGAAACTATATAATAGGTTACAATGAGGGGAAGTTCTTCTTTTCTACAATATAGATTGTGTCAAGATTTCCAAATAGCACACAGTATGACAGTATAGACTGCGGTCCTGCTTGCCTTATAATGATTTCATAGTTATGGAATAAATGGTGTAGTCACTCTATTTGTCTGAAAGGGATGGTATTCAGTAACTTAACTGGCACACGCCATTCTAAATACTGCGCATTCAATCCTTTGGGTCCTTATTGGTTCCTCAGTGTGATGCTGATATGCGATTTTCTTAGCCCTCCCACTTTCCGTTGTCTGAGTCATCAGTCCTATTATATACAGCACTTAGCCTATGGCTTTGTCTTGTTATACCGAGTCTGTCAAAGAGCTTAAATGAAAGAGCAATTATTGAAAATTACAAAAGATTTTGCCAAGTCGGCAGAATTTAGTACCTTTGCAGCGCAACCTGTCAAGGCGAGATAACATGTAGTGTATTCCGAGAGGACGTTACGCGTAAGTCTAGTTATGAACTCTTACAGGTGCTTTATTATCAGTTCATAACAATAAAAATCATGAGTGTAGTAAACAAGAAGTTGACAGACACCATTCTGTCTATGTCGCTCCTGACCGTTATGGCAGGGGCCGCCATCGCACCGGCCTTGGGCGTTATCAAGGCTCACTTTACAGAAGCTCCGGAACTGCTCGTCCAGTTTATCGTTAGCATTCCGGCACTGTTCATCATCATCACCAACCTCTTTTTCCTCGACATCAGCCGACATTATGGCACCCGGGCAATAGCTCTCTTCGGGCTTGTGCTCTATGTAGCTGCAGGAGCAGGATGCTTCCTTGTCGGCAATATCTATGCGCTCCTTGTCCTGCGGGCACTGCTCGGCGTGAGCGTGGGTCTCATCATGCCGCTGTCTACTGGTCTCTTAGCTTACTACTATCCTCCCGAGCAACAGGCGCATCTCATGGGACTCTCAGCTGCCATGAACCAAATGGGCGGTGTCGTGGCCACACTGTTAGCGGGACTGCTATCGTCGATAGGTTGGCGATGGGCCTTCCTCGTATATCTTCTGGGATTGTTCGCTGTGGTCATGGTAGCTGTCTATTTGCCTGATGATCACCTTGGCTCTGCCAACAAGCGTGGCATTCCTTTCCAGCCACGGCAGCTGTTGAAGTTCCACCCGTCAGTCAACGGCATGCTCCTGCTGATGATGATCTTCTTCATCTATCCCACTAACTTCGCCATTACAGCAGAGAAGCAGGCTGGTCTGGGGCTGACCGCCACCACACTCATCATGGTGGGGCTGGACCTTGTGGCATTCTTCGTCGGCATGGTGTTCGGCCAACTGATGAACATCTTCCGCGAGCAGATGAAATACCTGGCTCCAATGTTCTTCCTTGTTGGTTATTTGTTCTTCGCTGTTGCCCATTCTCTCCTGCCCTTGCTGATTGGGGCTGTGTTTACGGGCATTGCCAACGGCGTTGGCGTGCCTTATCTCAATACAATAGCATCGATTAAAGGCGGCCGTAACTCTGCCACAACCGTCATGCCGCTGCTCTCCGCCGCGTTGTATATGGGGCAGTTTCTCTCTCCCATTATCGTCACGCCGCTGTCACGATGGCTTTTCGACGAGCAGGATGTGGCGGGCAGCTACAAGATAGGTATCATGCTCTGTCTCATCTTCCTCATTCAGGTCTATACCACCCGCCACTATCAAAGCTTGCCGCCAAAGGAAAACGAATAGCAGCAATAACCGTATTCCCTATTTCTTCCACGCTCCGACAACCTCTCCAATATACATGGAGTGGATGCCGGCGGGGAAGTTGCTGTAGAGCTTGCGCGGCACGTCGTTGCGGAAAGCTGAGGGACTAAGTTGCTGACCGTACATAATCTCGCACTCATAGACAGCGGTAGCCTCGGTGAAGTAAGGTGCGCCGTGCTTGGTGTAGGCCACATGTAGGCCGAGAGCTTTCGCCTTGTCGCCGTCGCGTCCACTATGGTGTCCCATATAGCCCGCCACTTTCATGTCGTCGAAGGTCATCACAGTGAAATAACGGGCGCGCTCCATGAACTCATGGGTGTAGCGCTTCTGTGCCACATAGACGGTTATGATGGGCTTGCCCCACAACGTGCCGGCATCGCCCCAACCGATGGTCATGGCGTTGTAGCCATTACCTGTGGAGTCAGCGGCAGCGAGAATGGGAGCGTCGGCAAAGAAAGTGAAGGGATTGTCTGTGAAGTCGTTGGCTATATCTATCTCCTTGAATCCGTGTTCTGTTTGTGCCCATATCTTTTGGCCACAAAGGAGGAGTAGCAGGATGACGGCAAGAATATTGAAATGCTTCATAATGATGATACGTTATTAAAAAGTTGTATTGTTTATTTGCGATTGTGTTTGTCGAGGAACAGCAATTCGGTCTCCAGCATCTCCATCATGGGCATGGAGGCTCCGGCATCATGTGCTTCCTCAATAGGACGTGTATAGAGATAGTTGATCTCCATAGGTCGATGGAAGTCATAGTCGAGTTTCATGCTCGGGGAGTAGGGCTTCATCTTCCGCGTCATGTTGAGCATGGTCTCGGCATAGTCATCGCCAATACCTTCCACGCCCACAGCCTGAGCCGCATGAATGATCTCCAGCATCTGTCGGCAGAGCAGCCTCTCGATATCAGCGTCAGCCATCAGCTTGTCAGTCTGTGCGTTGAGCACCACACTCATCCCATTGAACGTCATATTCCACACGGCTTTCTTCCATCTTGCCTCACGATAATCCACACTATCAGCCTTGATGCCGGCTGCAACAAAATCGGCCACCACGGCCTCAACACGTTCTTTATCCGGGCAGGAGTAGTTGCCGAGGCTGATGCGCCCTAAACCTTGGTGGTTGACGCGTCCTGGTTCTGTCTTGGCCGAGCAGATATAAGCCAGTCCGGCCGCCAGCCTCACTTGTGGCAGCATCTTCTGCACGTCCTCCTCCACACCGATACCATTCTGGATGAGCACTACGAGGGTATCGGGCTTGAGCAAGGGCGGCAACAGTTGAGGCAACAAATGGTTGTTGACCGACTTGAGCGACACCAGAACGACATCGCATGCCGGCATGTCGGCGGCACGATGGTAAGCGTTGACAGCATCAATATGGAACGAGCCTTCGCACGAGTCCACCTGCAAGCCATGCTCCACGACATAGTCGTAGTCGCTGTGGAAGAGAAAATGTACTTCTTCACCGGCTTTGGCAAGCTTACCGCCATAGTAACCTCCTATGGCTCCGGTGCCAATGACACCATAACATAGTTTCTTCTGATTCATAAGCTAATAATTATATCGTGAGACGATGTCATCCCACGTTGAGTTGTGAGGGCGGAATGCCATATTGTTTTTTAAACGCTGTGGAGAAATGACTGAGGTTTTTGAAACCTGCCTTCATATAGACATCATTTGCCTTCGCACCTTCCTCCATCAGTCTTCGCGCCTCCTGTAGTCGTCGCCGGGTGAGCCACCGCTGTGGAGAAAGATGAAAGATGCTGTCAAAGTCATGTTTGAATCCCGTCAGCGAGCGGCCCGTGAAATGAGCAAACTGCTCTACGGTGAGATCACTGCGGAAGTTTTCCTCCATGAAGTCGTGAAGATCTATCTTGTAAGGAGCGGCAAAATCAAAGAGAACAGGAATGAGACTGGGACTGAGTTGCAAAAGCACAAAGACAGCTTCACGCAGCTTGCTGGCCAACAGTTCCTTTGACGGATACTGGTCCGCGCTGAAATACGACATCAAAGAGTGGAAGAAACCTTCCAGGAAAGGATGGCGAGGAAGCATGAAGACATTCTTGTGGGCTGTTCGCCGCCCCGTTTCCGAAGGAACAGCGATATGGCTGTCTTCCTTCACACGCTTCAGAAAATCCATGTTGAGATGCAGAAAGATACCATTGAAAGGCTCACCTCCTGCCGGTCTCTTCTCCTTGTCCACCCGATGGTTGCGGCGCAGGAAGCATGTGTCGCCTTTCTTCAGACGCACGATGCCTTCCGGTGTCTGAACGTCCATCTCGCCGGAGAGAAGATGAAAGAGCGTGTGTTCCTGCACCATCTTCTCGCAGAGCTTGTCCCGTCCTACATGACAGAGGAAGAACGTGTCCATGTAACTGGTTACGCTGATGTCATCTTTAAGCTCCATATTCTCAAACAGATTGATTATCATTGCAAAGATAATGAAAGTTTCGGAGCCGTAATGACAGCCCCGAAACTTTATTTCCTTAATACGCCATCTTTTCCCTTGCTGCCTTCACCAGTCCGTAGAGCCAGGCCTGATGTCCATCGATCATCGTGTTGGTGCCGGCCATGGCTGCGGCTGGTTTACCTATTTGGCTCTCTTGTGTAAGAATACGCAGGCGGTTGCCGGGCAGTTCCTCCAAGAGCCATGCGTGAATGACATCAAGACGATGGTCGGCGTCGCCCTCTGCCCATCCGTGCCAACTGATCCGTGCCAAACCATTCTTGGGCTCTTCAAACTCTACCACTTCTGCGTCGATAGGGAAACCGAAGGTCTTGAAGAAGAAGGGGGCGTGAGCATAAAGCGCGTCCTTGCCCGGCTCTTTATAGTGAGCGTCGGAAGAGTTGCCATAATACTTTTCCCATACAGTGGCATGGGTAAGATAAGGCCATACGTCAGCTGCCGTCAGATCCTTGACGATCACTTCATTGCTGGCAAAGTTGTCTGTGGTGCCGGGGAGATACTCCTTGGGCCAATTGATTTCGTTCAACATAACTTGTTTCCTTTCTATTTAATAACTTTTCTTGTTTCGATGGTGCAAAGTTACGAAGGAAAGGCGGTCATGCAGTTATGCGAAACGTCAAAGAGCACTTTGCTCAAACGACAAAATGCAGAAACTATTGCATGGAAGTAACCTTGTTGTAAGTGACGTTGCGCTCGTCCCACTTGTCTTTTGGCTTAACCTGACTGGCCGGGTAGCCAATGACGATCGTGTTGAACGGCACGAGGTTTCCCGGAAGTCCGAGCACCTCTGCCACAGCTTTACACCGGTCGGGAGAGGGATAAGTGCCCGTCCATACAGCTCCCAAGCCCATGGCGTGGGCGGCAAGGAGAATGTTCTCGCTTGCGGCAGAGACATCCTGAATCCAGAAGTCCTTGCCACCGCCCTGCAACGTCTTGGTCATATCGCCACAGACAACGATGGCAAGCGGTGCTTTCTTGGCAAAGCCTGCGTTGGGATTGGCCTTGGCAAGACTATCAAGCAACCCGCGGTCGGTGACCACAACAAAGTGCCAAGGTCGCTTGTCGGCAGCCGACGGCGCAGCCATACCTGCCTGAAGGAGGGTCACGATTTTGTCTTTCTCTACGACCTTGTCCCGATAGCTTCTCACAGAAGCACGGGTCATAATGTTTTCAATAGTTGAATTGTTTTGCATATCTTTGGTGTTTTTAGAATCACCTTTCGTATATGCCCGGGCGCATACGATGACGAGGGTCACTGCAAGGATGAGACTTAAGAGTGTCTGTTTCTGCATAATGAAATAATGTTATGATATCACGTAAGTATATTCGAATTTAATCCTTAATCTTGAATAGGGTACCTGTGGGACATACAAATCTGCAGTACGGACGCGGTACAAATACCGAGAGGAGAACGAAGAGAATAGCCAGGACAATGACCAACGCTGGAGCACTCTGCCAGATGAAGGCTGCGAAGAGTTCATAGTCCATCCACTCCATCCACAGTCCGGCGAGCATCATCACCATGAGTCCGGCGAAGAGAAGTTCACGAAAGCGGGTGAGACGCTTTGCCAGCGTCTGCGACATTCTCCACTTCTTGTGATTGATCTTACTGGCTAGTTCTTGTAGTGATCCAAACGGACATATATTGGTGCAGTAATACTGGCGTTTTCCGAAAAATGGATAGATAAAGGCTGTAATGAGCATGATGATAGGGATGAGCGATATCCAGATATTGGTACCATTAGCCATATAGCCGATGAATAGTGTCCAGTCAAGGAAGGTACCGCAGAGCAAACCAAGCACCACGACATTGAGTGACAGCTGTAATAGGCGGTAGTGCCTGTTCTTGTAGAAAAGTGGTACGATGGCAGCCATGAGTACAACAATGAGCCCGAGGGCATATTTCCAGGTCATGTCCATCTTCTCCCATAACGATGGCTGTTGGGCTTTCTTGGCGGCATACTGCAGTCCTGCACGGACATTCTGGATGATGGCGCGCGAGGAGAAAGTGGCACCGCTAACGCCGTCAACTTTCATGACCAGTGCCTGGTCAACGGTCTTGTCATCCCACTTGCTGAGGAGGGACTTGGCGCGATTGAAGAAATCGGGCGTCTCGGAGTTGGGCAATGCCTTAATACCGGTTACAACATTGTCCTTGACAAATATTTCAAGCGGCACTGGACCGCCATATCCCTGGATATCCTTACCCAGCGTGATAGTATTGATGACGATGGTACCGTCCTGCAGAGTCCTCGTGTCAGCTCTTTTATGAGTATCTGCATTTTCCTCTGTGGTTCTGCTCTGCAAGGAGTGGCCAAGGATTTTGCCGTCCTTCTGTATGGCTCCAACCATCATGATGAGGATGCAGGTGATAAGAAGTATGATCTGCTGTAGTTTCTTCATGAAAATTTGTTTTGCTAGTATTTATTTGCTCCATACAAATCGTTGGCTATATTCATCTCCTTCGTGTTCTGTCTGTGCGCGTAACTTTTGGTAACTAAAGAGAAGTAGCAGTATGGCTGCAATAAAAATGAAATGTTTACTCTGCCCTTCGGCATTTCTACAGACCCCGCCACGCCCTTTGAATCATCAAACAGCAACTGTGCAGTAGGATTCTTGGCAGCAGATGCATTCAATGTCATCATTGCTGCCAGCGTTGAAACGAAAAACTTCTTCATACGTTACTTTTGTTATGAACCATCATAAGCTTCCCCGAAATTCATAACTGGATTTACATGCACATGTACGGGCAACACTCGTTACACTTTTATCAGGAAAGCACTGCAAAAGTAATGATTATTTTTAAGCCACCCAAGCATAGTAACCAACTTTAATATTATTATGCCATATTAACTAAAATAGCTGGCAGTACAACCGCCATCGATAGGAATGTCGGCACCGCTGATGAAGCGACCACGGCTTGACATCAGGAACTCTGCCAGGTAGCCAACTTCGCTTGGATACCTGCACGACGGGCGGCTTACCTTCTATTATCTTCTGATAGCCGTCCTTACGTGGACCATACAGTTCTTCATTGGCCAGAGGGGTGATAATGATGCCTGGGCTGATGCTGTTGATGGTAGCACCGCGATGCCCCCAACGGCATTCACCGCATTCAAGTATTTCACAAACTGCGGGTAGCCATCGAGGGTAATCATAATGAAATAGGGAGCCACAGGTCCCACTTGTCTTTCGGCTTTACCTGACTGGTCGAGTAGCCGATGACAATGGCGTTGAATGGCACGAGAGTTTGGTTTTACTTGATTTTCTTGAATCTTGCCACTTCTTCATTTGAGTCCGTGCGATACCAAATCATTTCACTACTGCTAAGTTTATGGATGTCGTACTCACCATAGAGCTTGCTCTTGCCATCATGTTCCTTGCCTGTAAAGATGATGATATGTTGAGTATTCCCCACCACATAATTGAGGTCTATAGTTTCCTGTTTGAAGTCGGGCCAGCTATTTACGTACAATGCAATGTGCCCTGTGGATGAGGATTCTGGGGAAAACGTATATCGTTCCGTTCCTGCATCCAAAGTGCTTTCATTGTACACTCGTTCCCAAGTCCCTGTCAAATGATCCACATGATAATCTTCTTCATCGCTACTGCAAGAAGCGAGAGCGAAAGCAACAAGTATCGCAAAGGTGATTTCCCAAATCTTCAATGTTTTCATATGTCTTATACTTTTTTAATTCTTCATTCCGCAACCAAGCGTGTAATTTGATATTAATAAGTCCCTATAGGGGAGCAACAAGTTCCCCGGATTTTTATCATTTGTGGAATTTTCACTCACGTTTTGGTGTCAAGACAAAAGAAGTTAGATTCTAAATGACGTGACAAAGATAACAAAAAATACGATTATATCGCTTTTTTTATTTTTTTTATTGTTGTTAATAAACTTAAATGCCTTGAGCCGGAAAAACGTGTCAACAGATGCGTCAAAGTCCGCAGTGTGAACAATGGGATGAGAATGTGGCGCTTGTACATATTCTCTTTCTTCGTTATAGTAGCTTCCTTTTCCAAAGCCATTTTATATATTATACAGAATAATTTTTCTAAAATAGGTTGACAGGTTGTCAAAACCCTTTGTTTATCGGGCTTGCAACCTGTTTTGAGGTTGACAAAGGTTGACACGAGGTTGACAGCTGATTCTCGTCATTTCTTTCTAAAGTATGGCATTTGCGGTAGCAGGTTCCTCTTTCTTTTATTCCTTTGCGTCTCAGGGAAGGAACTGCACCATGAGCATATAGGTCACCGTGCCACCGAGAATGGAGAACAGCATCTGGCGTTTCCATAGATGGAGCGCGCAGGTTACAGAGATACCGATGAGTTCGGGAACTCCGTAGTGCCCACTAGTGAAGTCAACGTCCTTCAGGCAGTATACAACGAGCATGCCAAAGACGGCAGGCGGAAGCACATGACTGAGGTAGGTGATAGACCCCGGCGTCTTCTTGCCTCGGAAAATGGCAAAGGGCAGGAAGCGCGTCAGGGCTGTGGCGGCGGCAAGGATGGCGATGGTGAGGATTTGTTCTGTGAGGGTCATGGCTCCTTGATTTCAAGTTTACTTCTCAGGCTCATGAAACATAGCAGCATCATGACCATGGCGGGCACAACGAAACTGTCGGCACCGAAGGCGACCAAGCAGAACGCTGAGATTACCAATCCCAATACCGAGGCAGTGTGGTCGCTCTCTTTCATCCATTGCTCCATGAAAATGGTGACAAACATGGCGGTCATCACGAAATCAAGACCGCGTGTGTTGAAATGGATCAGATTGCCAAACAGTCCGCCTATTGTGGCTCCTGACATCCAGTAGAAATAATTGAGCACGGTGACCCAGAGCATGAACCAGCCAGAGTCGATGCCTTCGGGGATCTTTGCCGTATAGTTGATGGAAAAGGTCTCGTCACACATCCCGTAGATCAGGGGGAACTTCTTCCAACCCATGCCCTTGAACTTGTCGAGCATGGAGATACCGTAGAAAAGGTGGCGGGCACAGATGAGCAGGGCAATGACAAAGGATTGTAGCGGATGGAAGGAGCCGCGCAGCATGCCGACTGCCACAAACTCCACAGAACCGCTGAAGATGGTCATCGCCATCACCATCGGCCAATAGAAGGCAAAGCCCGACTTGTTCATCAGCAGGCCATAAGCCAGTCCCAAAAACCAAAAGCCCGCGAAGATGGGCAGTGTGTAAGGGAAGGCGGCTTTTAGGGCAGCAAGGCTCTTTCTTGTATGTGAGGCTCTGTCGTTATGGATTTCCATGTGGGTTGGAAATTTCGTTTTCATCCTGCAAAGTTACTCATTTTCTCCTTGTCTGCAAAGACATCCACCCCTAAAACTGTTGAAGGCGTTGCGTTTGGGATGCAGAATCTGTGATCCGTGCATCTGGCATCTTGCTCTTCTCCTTAGCCTATCGGGACAAAGATAAAGATGCTTGATCGCTGATGGGATTCGACCCAAAAAGCGGGAGATAAGCTTTCGTGTCCTTGGAGCTTATCTTTCGCATCCTTGGAGCTTACCTTTTGCGCCCTTGGAGCTTATCTCCTGCATCCTTGGAGCTTATCTCCTGTCTTCATTAATTGGAGAGATGTAGGCAGATAATGAAAATTTGAATCGTAAATGTCTTATAATCAGCTTTTTCACTGATATGTTAGGCAGATTCATGGATTTCCTTTCAGAAGAAGAAAGGTGCAATAATTGTTAAAAGTATCATGCTTCGTGAGGGATTTCTGTTTTTTTTTTTACATTTGCAAGCCCATGGTCATGAGGGCTTTGAGCGTAATGATAGCCCGTTGAACCCATGGACTGAGTAATTTCTCAATTAATTTATAATGATTTCATATGAAGTATTCTACTCTTAAGAACATCCTGCCCGTGGTCGCCTTGTTATTAGGGGTCTCGTGTAGTGATGAAACCGAAACGCTCTCTGACCTGAAAGGGGGAGACGAAGTGTCTCAGGTGGTGCTCGACCAAGGAAACTATGCCCTTAGCAAGGAAGGTGGATTGACCGAGTTCAAGTTTACGAATGTCAGCGTTGATTCGTTCTTTATTCAATCCGACCGTCCCGACTGGCTCAGGTTCGACAACATCGTGAGCGTTCCCGAAGAATTAGATCTTCGCTTGATGGCTCAGCCTAATAATGAGTGGGACACGCGTACGGCGAAGCTCTGCTTGGTAAAGGGAAAAGAACGGAAGGACATTACCTTCAGTCAGGTAGCCTTTCCGAAAATGGAAAGCAGCACGCAGGTCATCAAGCTGGCACCAAACGATACTGTTTTCACGTTTACCGTGAAGACGAACGTTCCTGTCAAGATGAAAGCTGATGTAGCAGACGGACTGGCATATATCTTCTATGATCAAGAGGAGACCAGCCATGAGGATGGCAAGGCATGGACGATCACGGTCAAGGGCAAGGTGCCGAAGAACGTAGGAGCAGGCAAGGCTTCCACCCTTTACGTGATGGGGGATGGCGTGCCAACGGCAGATGTCATCGTGTGGCAAACCGGTACCGTGGGTGATGTGAATCCTGTGCTCAACAACTTAAAGCCGGGCGCCTTAGCCGAATTTCTCTCAGCTGATCCCAATACCACGCCCTATATCAAAAGTCTGAAGGTGTCGGGCGAGCTTAACGGTGACGATATCTATGCACTACGCACAGTATTGACTCGATACAAGACACTGAAAACCCTTGACTTGTTTGGCGCGCGTATCGTCAGTGGCGGCAAGGCGTATCTCACAACGGCGTTGAACGAGCAGTATTATACCCGTAATGATGAAGTGGGCGAGGATATGTTCCGCAACTGTACGAGTCTTGAAAAGATCACGCTGCCTGAACACCTCAAGGCGATAGGTATTCATGCCTTTGCTTATTGTTCCTCTCTGCCATGGATCGAGATCCCCGCCACAGTGAGGAGCATTGGCAGTCAGGCCTTCTATTCCTGCACGAACATGTCATTTATCGGTATCCCCATCGATGGCTCTCAGTTGGAAAGTATCGGGTCAGGAGCCTTCTCTACGAGTTCAGTCCTTGACGACCTGTATATCCCTGCCTCAGTGAAAGACCTTAATAAGCTTGCCTTCTCGCCCTGCCGGGTGCTTGAGTTGCATGTGAAATGGGTGACACCGCCAGACGTGGTGATCACCAAGAATCTTGCCAAAGGCAGGCTTTATGTCCCCAAGGGTTGTAAGGCTGCTTATGCCGCCGACAAGAACTGGGGTAAGTTCTCGGAGATCCAAGAGGAATAACGGGAGTGACATGCCGTGCCACCCTTCCTTGAAAGTGCTTTTCGAGGGTTAGGATGGGTTCACCAAGAAATAATCAAGGGGATCGTGGCTATCTGAATGTCACGCGAAAGACCGTATATTTCCCTGTGTCCGCATAGGGCAGTAGTTCGAGAGAACCCCCGGAGACGCGCATGATCTGGCGGGAGATCGGCAATCCGATCCCGCTTCCCTCTTCCTTGGTTGTAAAGAAGGGGACGAAAATGCGGGATGCTGTCTCTGCGTCGATCTGCGGTCCGTCGTCTCCCACTTCCATAACGACTTCTTCTTCCGCATTGCTATAGGCGTGCAAGGTGATATGCTTGTCTGGTGGCGTTGCCTGACAGGCATTTTTCAATAGGTTTGTGATGACACGGGTGGTCAGTCCTTCATCCGCATAAACCAAAAGGTCGGAAGGCTCTACCTTCACCTCGATCGTCCTGCCTGTGAGCTTTGCCATACGCTCAGCAAAGGGCTTGACGTAAAAGAGCTGGGGTCGCGGCGTGGGCACATGCGTGAACTTCCGGTAGTTCTCCACAAACTCAATCAACTCTCGTGCGGTTTGGTTGATCACGACCAAGCCCTGCCGTTGTTCTTCCTCTGGCTTCTTCAGCAAGGCTTGTGATAGGGAGATGACCGGTGTCACCGTGTTCATGATCTCGTGGGTGAGCACGCGGATGAGCTTGACCCAACTGTCTATTTCCTGGTTGGCCAGCTCCCCGCGGATGTCACTGAACCCGATGATGCGCACTCGCTTGCCTTTGAGCGTCGTGAAGGATTCCCGGAGGGAGAATCCCTTGAGCAAGTCTTTCACCTGGTTGATGTGTGTGATGCTCTCCCTGTGCAGGAGATGGAGGGCAGCCCTGTTGCATCGCAGAACCAGTCCATGGTCGGCATCCACAACGAGAATGCCGGTATCGACGGCATGCAGGATGGTCTCGAAGTATTTCTCCCGTTCGATCTGTTCGTCACGGGCATGTTGCAAAATCTCCTTGACCCGGTTGAGTGAGGCATTCAACAAGCGGTCGTTACCATGCCTTTCGTTGTCGGAGAACCGAAAGGTATAATCTCCATTGTCAATGGCATCAAACAAGAACCTCACCTTTCTCACGGCACGCCGGTGCCTGCGCCAAAGGTTGATGTAAAGGATCATTAGGATGGCGGCAATTGCCGTCATCAAGGCGAGCCAGAGATGACAGTTGGCTGTGGCTCCGGCGATGGCGTCCATAGAAAAGGCGTTGGTATCCATAGATGAAAAGATCAGATTCATGTTTCCAGTTGTCAGGAGAGCGGTCAGGACAGCCCGTATTTCTTGATCTTGTTATACAGGGTCTGGCGGGTGATGCCCAATCGTGCCGCCACCTGTGAGAGGTTTCCATCACAATCGTGGATGGTCTTCTCAATTAGGTGATGCTCCATTTCATCCAGCGTTTGAGCCTCTTCCCATGATTTCCCTGCCGTGATCCTGCTTCCATCAATATATTCACTTTGCACCTGATCGTCATCGCTGAGGATGACTGCTTTCTCCATGGCGTGTTGCAGTTCTCGGATATTGCCATACCAAGGCAGGGATTCGATCTTCCTTTCCGCATCTGCCGAGAGCGTAATGTGCGGCTTGTTGTATAGGATGGCATAGCGTTGTAGGAATAGGTTTGCCAGGGGCAGGAGATCCCCTTTCCGTTCGCGGAGGGGTGGGAGATGCAGTTGGATCGTGTTGATCCGGTAGAGCAGGTCCTCGCGAAAGCTTCCTTTCCCCACCATCTGGGGTAGGTCCTTGTTGGTGGCACAGATCAGTCGCACGTCGATCGGGATGGGCTTGGTCCCTCCCACGCGGGTGATGGAGCGTCGTTGCAAGGCTGTGAGGAGCTTTGCCTGCAAGGCATAGCTGAGGTTCCCGATCTCGTCGAGGAACAAGGTACCCCCTTCGGCAAGTTCCATCTTGCCCGCTGCATCGGTCTTCGCATCGGTGTAAGCTCCTTTCACATGCCCGAAGAGCTCGCTCTCAAACAAGGTTTCGGTCACCGCCCCTAAGTCTACGGCGATCATGGGATGACCTTCCCGGGTGGAGAGGCGGTGGATCTCGTTGGCAAGGACTTCCTTTCCCGTACCATTCTCCCCAGTGATCAGGATGTTCGCCTCGGTGGCAGCCACCTTCTCCACCATGTCGTGAAGGCGTTTCATGCCATCGCTCTCTCCCCAGAACATGGCTCCTTCAGTTGTCTTGGGCAACTTTCTCGGTGATGTCTTGCGATAGGCATCCTTCAAGGTTTTCAGGAGCTTATCGTTGTCGAAGGGCTTCACGATGAAGTCTGCCGCTCCTTCCTTCAGTCCGTCCACTGCCAATTGGATATCCGCATAGGCGGTGAAGAGCACGACTTGTGTCTGTGGGCGCAGCCGTTTGATCTCTTTCAGCCAGAAAAGTCCTTCGTTGCCGTTGTTGATCCCACTGTGGAAGTTCATGTCCAAGAGCACGACATCCGGTTTCTCTTCCCGTAACCGAGCGGGGATGGTATTGGGATTGGGGGTCGTGGCAATCTGGGCGAACTCCCCTTCCAATAGCATCCTCACGGTGGAGAGGATGTTTCGGTTGTCGTCTACGATGAGAATGTTTCCTTGTTTCATACCCTGCAAAAATAAGAAAAAGGAATGAAACCGGCAAATATTCGGCATAAATAGTCGTTGGGTGTGGAGGAGGGTGACTGTCCTTTCTTCTCTATGGAATATGGGCAGGTTGTCTAATCCTTTTACACCGATTGTCTAATTCTTTGACACCCTCGTTGATAGGCGTTTTCTTCCTTTCCTTTGACTATCAATGACTTATGCTTTTTGGCATGGCTTTGGCATGAAAGATCCTATATGAAGCAGATTTTTTCCATAAGTATCATTCTCTCGTCATTAGTCATGACGGTGACGGCACAGGAAAGATGGACCATGAACCGGTGCATCTCCTATGCCGTCCAGCATGCTGCGACCGTGACTCAGGCACAGATCACGGCAGACCAGAAATCCGCGGACAGTCGCCTGGCGCGGCTTTCCTTCCTTCCAACGGTCCATGCGGGGGTCTCTGCCCAATACCAATGGGGACGTAACATCGACCCGGAGACCAATACCTACGACAATGTGACTACGTTCAACAACTATTATAACGTAGAGGCTTCCTTGGTACTCTTCGATGGAGGGCAAACGCTAAGGGCTTTCCAGGCTGCCAAGGTGGGGCGTGACCATGCCCTGACTGCCTTGGAGAAGTCGCGTGACGACAAGGCCATTGACATTATGACCAAGTTTGTGGATGCAGTGTATGCCCATCAGCTCATTGCCTTGAACGAGGAAAAGCTCTCCGACTCGAAGGCTTTGCTGCATAAGACCCGTCGTCTATATGAACTTGGCAACAAGAGCCTGCCCGACGTGACGCAATTAGAGAGCCAGGTGGCTACTGACACGTTCTACCTCCTGCACCAGCGGAATGTCTACCGCACGGCATTGATGATCTTGCAAACCGCCATGAACTACCCTTTGTCCGATACCTTGTTGCTGGATGAGGCTACTGCCGACACGGCGGACTTGGTCTTCCGTGACCGGGCTGATGACCTGCAAGGAGGCAATGTCAACGTGCGTCTTGCCGAACTCAATGCCCGTCAGGCACAGCTCGCCTTGAAAGACCGTCAGGCGCAGTTGTTGCCGAAGCTGTCGCTTGCCGGAGGTGTCTATACCAGTTATTACCGTAATTTCTCTCGCCCTTCGGCAGAAACCCCAGCGTTCAGGTCGCAGTTGGACAATAACTTAGGTGAGTATGTCGGGGTCTCCCTCTCTATTCCTCTTTTCAACGTGACCAGTCGCCGGAATGTCAGGCAGGCGCGGGCAGACCGTGATCTTGCCGTGAGCCAATGGGAAGAGAGCCGCAGGCAATGGCGTGATGGCATCTCACAAGCGATCTTAGACCGTGACGGCTACTACAGTGAGGTCAGGCAGATGCGAGTGAAGGTGAAGGCCGACTCTATGGCTTACCATCTCAATCGTCGCAAATACGAAGAAGGCATGCTCTCCACCTTCGACTTGCATACCTCGGCAGAAACACTCTTGGAGAGCAGGATCAAGCTGTTGCAAACACAGCTGTTGTTTACCTTGAAACAAAAACTCGTCAATTATTATAAAGGAGAACCCTTATGGACATTCAAATAAAGCAAAAGAAGTATCTGATCCCAAAGAAATACTGGGTGTGGTGTGTAGCTGGTATCCTATTGATAGCAGCCTTGGTGTTCCTCGCCTTGGGTAATTTCAATTCAACCCTTGCTGTTGAAGGCAACTCCCTGAGCATGGCCGATGTGCAATTGGCACAGTTTGACGATTATGTAAGCGTCGATGGCAATGTCGTCCCGATACAAGTCGTGCAGATTTCCCCGGAAGAAGGGGGCATCGTCACGGAGAAAGTGGTCGATGAGGGCACCCGTGTGCACAAAGGAGATGTCATCCTCCGCCTGAGCAACAGCAACCTCGACCTGGAGATCTTGAGCGCGGAGAGTGAGCTGGCAGAGAAACAGGACATGCTGCGCAATACGCAATTGTCGCTGGCTCAAGACCAACTGAACAACAGGAACGAGGCTTTGCAGTTGGCACAGGACATTGTTCAGAAACGCCGTGAGTATCGTCATCAGGCTGCCTTGCAGAAAGAACAGCTCAATTCCCGTGACGATTACCTGAAGGCACATGAAGACTATCAGCTCGCAGAGAAGAAATACCAACTCATCCAACAACGTCTTGCCAAGAGCCAACAACTGCGTCGGGCTCAGATGGACCAGATGAGTGACAACCTCACGTCTATGCAACGGAATGTGCAACTGGTCAGGGAGCGGAAGGAAAAGCTCAACGTGCGGTCGACGATCGATGGGGAAGTGGGCGTGTTAGAATGTGAATTAGGGCAGAACATCTCGTCTGGGCAGAAGATCGGGGTGATCAACGACCTCAGCGACTTCAAGGTAGAGGCTCAGGTGGACGAGCAATACATCGACCGAGTGCACAACGGACTGCGTGCTTCCTTTGAGCAAAATGGCAAGAAATACATGCTTACCGTGCATAAAGTGTACCCAGAGGTGCATGACGGACGCTTCAAAATCGACTTCGTTTTCTTAGGAGAGCGACCCGCCAATATCCGGACGGGTCAGACCTACTATGTCGACCTGCAATTGGGACAGTCCAAGAAAGCCATCATCATCCCCAAGGGAACCTTCTATAGTACGACGGGTGGCAACTGGATCTTCGTCGTCGACAAGAACGGACATAAGGCCTATCGCCGCCATATCCGTATTGGCAGGCAGAATCCGCAATATTATGAGGTGCTCGAAGGGCTGGAACCCGGTGAGCGTGTCATCGTCAGTGGCTACGAAAGCTATAAGGATTATCAAGAACTAAAAGTAAAGTAAGGCATGAAGAGCTATCTTAATTTCCTATCGCGCAACAAGGCGTATACCTTCATTAATGTCTTTGGACTGGCATTGTCGTTGTCATTCGTCTTCCTCATCTTCCTTTATGATGAAAGCGAGAAGAGCGTCAACCGCCTGAGAGGTACGGACCAGACTTACCTGATGGCAGTCGACTACACCGAGGCGGGAGCGCATCAGCAATGGTCGGGCTCCAGTCGTGAGCTGATCCGTGTGCTGAAAGAGCACTGTCCACAGGTCGAGAAGGGCTGTGCCTTGTTCTTCAGTCGTGGTTGGCGAGCCAGAAAGGGTGCTGATGAGCAGGTGAAAGTCGACCTGTTGTGTGCCGACTCCACCTTCTTCTCCTTCTTTCCCGTGCCATTGGTCGAGGGCAATGCCAACATGGTCTTGCGCGACAACTCCTCAGCCGTTATCTCCCAGGCGTTTGCCCAGGCCTTTTTCGGTGCTGCGAACCCCATTGGGAAGACCCTGGTGTTAGGTCATCAGGTCCGCTTGCACGTGGAAGGCGTCTATCAGGACTTCTCTGGTACCATGCTTCCTAAGGCGGATATCCTTTGTCGTTATGAACTGCTGCGCGATATTTCCCCAGAACTGTTCCGGTTGGATGGTAACTTCGGTGACGCTGAGGTCTATCTCAAGCTTCGCCAGGGAACGGATACCACTGCCTTGGAACGGCAAATCGACCAGGTGACGGCACCAATCTACAAGGGTTTCTTCCCGAAGGGGAAGCTGCAATTCAAGCTGCTGTCTTTCCGGGAGACCTATTTCTCGGCGTATGGTTCCGCCTTTTGCGCTCGGGGGAACAAGAAAATGGTGAACGTTCTCTTTGCTGTCGGTTTGGTCATCCTATTGTTCTCGGTGATGAACTATATCAATCTCACGGTGGCACAGTCGGGTCGCAGGGCCCATGAGATGGCAACACGTCGTCTGTTGGGCAGCCAGCGTGCCGATATCATCCGCAAGTTAGTGGGCGAAAGTATCTCGCTTTGCTTGGTATCCTCTCTGCTGTCCCTCCTTTTAGCATGGGCGTTGATCCCACAGGCCAATAACTTGCTGAACGCCCATCTTGCCCCATCGTCCCTGTTGGCACCGCTCAACCTCCTGCTCATGGCGGTGTTGGTCCTTGTCACGGGTACCTTGTCTGGCATCATCCCAGCCTACCTGATTTCCCGTTTTAAGCCTATTGACGTGGTGAGAGGAACCTTCCAGCACGCGACGCGAATGGTCTTGGGCAAGGCCTTCATCGTCATTCAGAACGTCATCACCATGGTGCTGATTGCCATCTCCTTGGTCATGAGCCTGCAGATACGCCATATCGTGAATGCTCCTTTGGGCTATGATACCCGCCATGTCATGGCGATCTCTCTCCCCGCTGATGCCTCCAAGAACTTGACCTTTAAGGCTGAGCTTCTCCGCCAGCCCTTTGTCATGTCCGCATCCCTTTCTAATGGCTCGCCGATCACCGGGGGATACAACCAGATGTACAACCATGACAACCGGTCGGTACGCCTGCAGCGTTTCTATGCGGACGGCGACTATTTCAAGACCTTAGGCATTAAGGTACATGTCGACTATCAGAACGCGCCTGATGGGAGCCCTTATGTCAGTCCTGGCTATGAGTCGACGATGGGCCTGCCAGCAGATTCTCGGCAGTTGAGTATCTACGAAGACTCCACCGAGTATGTGGCTGGGGTCCTGGAACCTGTCCATGTTGGGGATATCACGGATCCGAATGACAGTCAGGTAAACCTCTATTACATCTACCAACATCCAGAGCGAACCCATATCTTTGACCATGTGCCCAACCAATTGCTGATCCATGTGAGTGGCGATGCCGCTGCCGCGGTAAAGGAAGTGGCGGGTATCTACCGGAAGTTCTATCATGAGGACATGGACGCTGACCATCCCTATATCTACCAGAGCATAGAGCAAATGTACGAACAGGAGATCCGGGTCAGTCGCATCCTTACCTTCTTTGCTTTCGTTGCCATCCTCATCTCCCTGTTAGGGCTCATCGCCATGTCTACCTACTATATCCAACAGCGTGCCAAGGAGATCGCCATCCGTAAGGTGTTCGGTTCCTCTTGCAGGCAGGTCAGGACGCGTCTCATCTGCACCTTTCTGGCCTATGTGGGTCTTGCCGCACTTATCGCGCTACCGGTCATCTGCTATATCGTGAGCGATTGGATCGCTCAATATGCTTATCGCATCGCCTGGTGGTATTGCATCTTGCTTTCCATCCTCTCCGTAGGAGTCATTGGCTTTTGTGCTGTGGCGATCCAGAGTTGGGCGGCAAGTGGTGAGAATCCAGTCAATCAATTAAAGAACGAATAGAATAACCTGGCGTAAGGAGCCCTGCAAAGCTCCTGTTGCCTATTAATCAAAGATGATATGAAACAAATCTTGAAACGTGGTCAGCATGACGTAGCCAAGATCCTCTGCTTAGGTTTTGGGCTTGCCGTTGCCTCGGTGCTGATCGCAGAGGTCTTTTACGAGCAGACCATGGAAACATGGTTCCCTCATCATGAGCGTGTCTATCAAGTATTCGAGGATGTCGTGCAGAACGGACAATACAACCAATGGTCGTCTACCAGTGGGGCGATAGCCCCGGGCATCCAAGCTGTATGCCCGCAGGTGGAGGTCGCTACTCGGTATACCTCGATCATAGACAATGCCACGATGGATATCAACGGCAGGAAGTTCAAGTTTGAGACGATCGGCGCTGCCGACAGTTGCTTCTTTTCCATGTTCCCTCTCAGGACCATCCAGGGGAACCTGAGGGACGCCCTTTCCCGCCCTTACTATTGTGCCATCAGCCGTAGCCTTGCCGAAAAGATCGGGGGAAATGTCATCGGGCAGCATATCAAGGGGCATGGCACATACCCATACACCTTTACCATTGGCGGGGTGTATGACGACTTCCCTTGGGGATCTGGCTTCCATGGGCAGGATGTCATCGTTGCCCTTTCCACCTTACGGCGTGCCTGGAATTTCAATGTCGTGGACAACTGGGTGGGAGCCGACCGCTTCCAGAGCTATGTGCGACT
The DNA here is from genome assembly GCA_900316015.1 of uncultured Prevotella sp. GTDB lineage: Bacteria > Bacteroidota > Bacteroidia > Bacteroidales > Bacteroidaceae > Prevotella. The sequence goes on from ONBG01000008.1 coordinate 22,034, forward strand.
GGTCAAGGGCACGCATGTGGACGACTTGAAGGCAAATGTCAAGAAGATGATCGCCAATCATAAGGAGTTCGCCCTTTCGAAGAAGGCTGGGGTGGAGTTCAACTTCTCCTTTGTCCAGATCACGAAGACCTATACCATGCAGGATCAACTGAAAACGATGTGCTGGATTATGTCTATCCTTGCCTTGATTCTGCTGGTATCTACCGTGATGAACTATATCATCATCGTGATGGGCAATATGATGAGCCGCTTTCGGGAGATGGCTGTGCGGAAATGTTTTGGGGCAAGGCAGGGAGATATCTATGCCATCACCTTCAGGGATACCATTGCCCATCTGCTGGCAGCGATCCTCTTGGCAGTTGCCTTGTTGGTTTGCTGTAAGGGAACCGTCGAGCATTATATCTCAGCCCCACTGACTGCCTTGCTGTTGAACCGTGGTTGCTGGATCTGGTTGACCATCCTTTTTCTCATCCTTCTCCTCGGAGGATATGTCCCGGGCAGGCTTTACAATCGTATGCCTGTGGCGAATGTCTTCCGCGGACAGCAGGAGACCCGCCATCGGTGGAAGGCGATCCTGCTTGCCATCGAGTTCTTTGCCGTGAGTGTCATGCTGTGCTTGTTGGCAGTGATCATGCTGCAATATCGCAGTCTCATGCATGAGGACATGGGATATGATACGGACAACCTTGCTGTAGCTACCATCGAGGGTGCCCAAACAGGTGATATGGAGAAAGGATATGATGCCTTGGGCCGATTGCCGGAGGTGGAAGGGATTACCTCATGCTCCACCTTGCCCATTGAGTCGCATAGTGGCAATAATATTTACCTGCCCGGTGATGACAAGCAATACATCAACATCGCCGACCAATATAGTGTCTCTGACGGTTACTTGCGCCTGATGAAGATCCCCGTGGTAGCCGGTCGCAACTTCATTGAGCCTGCTGACAGCAATTCCCAGGAGGTGATGGTGAGCGAGAGCTTCGTCTCCCAGATGAAGCAAGCCGCGCATTGGGGTGATCATGTCATCGGCAAACGTATCTTTGTGAGTGAGCATGGCGACTCCCTGCATCCCTATTATACCATCTGTGGGGTCTATAAGGAAACCAAGCTCGGCAGTGGTTTGGAACGCGAACAGCGTGCCAGCGTGCTCTTCCATAGCCATTCCATCTGTCCCGACCTGCTCATCCGACTGCACCATCTCGATCAGGAAAGCATGGATAAGATCCGTGGGAAACTGCAGCAATTGTATCCTGGACAAGACGTTACCGTCACCGATTATCACCAGATGTTAGTGGATGCCTATGCCAGTGTCAACTCCTTCCGCATGGGGACTGTGATAACAGGGATCACGGCACTCATCATTGCCTTGATGGGACTGATCGGATACACCAATGACGAGGTCAACCGCCGTCGCAAGGAAATCGCGATCAGGAAGGTGAACGGAGCCACCGACAAGGATATCTACCGCATGCTCACCATCGACCTGATGAAAGTCTCGTTGCCAACGGTGGTCTTGGGAGCCATCGTGGCATGGATCATCGCAGGCAAATGGCTACAACTCTTTGCGGATAGGATCAACCTCCATCCTTTGATCTTCCTGTCTTGCATCATCGTGGTGATCGCGATCATCGTCCTCACCTTATCCTATAACTGCAGGAAGGTGGTCAGGGCAAACCCCACCCAATATCTGAAAGAAGAATAAAACCAATCACAAGAATCCATAAAATAGCAACAATATGATTAAAGTAGTAAATTTATCAAAGACATTCCGTACGGATGAAGTGGAGACCATCGCCTTAGACAAGGTCTCGTTCGATATCAAAGACGGTGAGTTCGTCGCCATCATGGGACCGTCAGGATGTGGCAAGTCCACCTTGCTGAATATCCTCGGGCTGTTGGACAACCCCACCCAAGGTGAATATTGGTTAGGTGAGCATGAAGTATCCCAGTTGAAAGAGAAGGACCGTACCGACATCCGGAAGGGTGAGATCGGCTTTGTCTTTCAGAGTTTCAACTTGATTGACGAGTTGAATGTGGAGGAAAACATCGCCTTGCCGCTAACTTATCTCCACATTCCCAAGGCAGAACGCAGGCAAAAGGTCGAGGTGGTGATGAAGCGCATGGGCATTAGTCATCGCGCCAAGCACTTCCCTCACCAGCTCTCCGGTGGTCAGCAGCAGCGTGTCGCCATCGCTCGTGCCGTCGTGTTTGGTCCGAAGCTGATCCTTGCCGACGAGCCAACGGGTAACCTCGATTCCAAGAATGGGGCAGAGGTGATGCATCTGCTCACCGAACTGAACCAAGAAGGTACCACGATTGTCATGGTCACCCACAACGAACATGATGCTCAGCAAGCGCATCGCATCATCCGCCTGTTCGATGGAAAGATCGTAGAGGGTTAAGGGGATGGGATGGCAATACCCATATAACCTTTATCAACACACATTCATACGTTAGCGAGAATCCGATGGAGCCAAGAACTTCCATCGGATTTTTGTTGATAGATGCCGTGGTCGATTCTTTGTTGTCATCACGGCTTCTGGTTTCTGCTATTGCGAGAGAGCGAAATTTCCCCAAGGGAGGAGAGGTTGCCAGAGCTTCGAAGGGCTGTATGTCACGGTTGGGGCATGATAGGTATCATACGCCGCTTCGATGGCATTGACGATGATTTCCTCGGCTTGGTTCTCCCAGATCCTAAACTCAACGTTCTCCGTATAGTCTTGGGCAAAAGCCAACAGCCGATCCAGGTCGAAGTGAGGTTCCATCACCCCTGCACCTTCCTGTTGTGCCTCAAAGGCGTTGCATTCCTGTTCGACATGCACAGGCGCCATGATCACGGGCTTTCCCATGTACATGGCTTCGCATACTGACTCGAATCCCCCTGTCGTGGCGTATGCCTTGCAGTTGGCGAGGTCGCGGATGAATGCCTCATCATTGATCTGATGGAAGGAAAGTGTGCTGTCGACTTGGGTCACTTCAGGGGCATCTTTCTTGTCCCAATAGAAATGAAGGCATACCTTTGGGTGCTTTTCATGCCATTGCATGACATATTTGCTGAAGCCCGGGTTGAGCATGTAGCCCGTGATATAGTTACCATGGTGGCGTGGCGTTGACAGAATCTCGTTCCTGAGCAGAGGTGGAACCACGGTGATGCCCTCCTTTTCTGCATGATGGTATTTCCTCAGCGACAACGCTAAGACCTTCTGGGCACCCATGCACGTCATCTCAGTGAACACTTTCATCCATTCTTGGGAATGGCGGTGGACTTGTGGAAAGGTAAAGTCGGGATGCAAGAACATATATTGATGTCCGATGCAGACCTCAGGGATCGCAGGTCGGAACAGTTGGTGGCAGACATTTCCGAGGATCTCATAGAAGTTGATGACCATGTCAGGCTGGATGTCCTTCAAGTGTTTCCTAATCAGCAGGATGCTCCTGAGGTATTTGGGCAGCCGGAAAAGATTGTAGAAGGTGGATCCGAGGACGCTCACTCCGGTCTGACTTCTGGACGGGAGGAAGTTCGGACTGTCGAACTTTACCACGGGAGCCTGTGTCTTGGCATAGAAGAAAGATGGGATTTCCCTTGCCTTGCTTTTCCCTACTAAGATTTCCACGACCTCATGGCCCTTGTCACGCAACATTTTCTCTAAGGTGAGTGCCTGCGTGAGATGCCCTCTTCCTTCACCTTGTACGATAAAAATAACTTTCATAACCTCTGATCTTTTAACTAAACTCCTGCTGATAATAGACAATGTTCCAGTTGCCACTATCATCTTCCACCAATGCTGATAAGGATTCCACCCAGTCACCGGAATTGAGATAGTGGATGCCGTATATCCATTTGTTGTCGGGATGATGGATATGGCCGCAGATGATCCCATCGCAGTGCCTTGCCCGGGCGAACTGCACCAGTTCCTGTTCATAGTTCGAGAGATAGCTTACCGCTGATTTCACCTTTTGTTTCAAGGCTTGCGACAAGGAGTAATAAGGCAGTTCGTGGGCTTTCCGGTAGTTATTGTACTTCCGGTTGATCCATAGGAGCAGGGTATAGCCGATGTCTCCCAGCTGCGACATCCATCGCATGTTCTTGGTCACCGTGTCGAAGATATCCCCATGGGTGACATAATACCGGTGCCCGCAACTGGTATAGACATAGTCGCGCATGCACCTGAAGCTGAAGAACTCGAAAGGAATGACGGAATCTAAGAAGTCGTCGTGGTTGCCCCGTACATATACGATCTCTGTCCCGTGCTTCTCCACCATCTTCATGATCACCTTGAAGAAATCTGTGTGTACCTTTTTCCATCGTCCAGTGCCTACCCTGTTAATGGCCCAACTGTCGATGATATCGCCATTCATGATAAGCTCATCGCAGTCGACAGACTTCAGGAACTCCGTCACCTCTGCTGTCCGCGAGTTGGTGGAGCCGAGATGGAGGTCGGAGATGACGATGGTCTTAAAATGTTGCCTGATTCTCATGTCCTGTTCCTTTCTTTCTGATTCTTTATTGGAAAGGATGAGGCTCTCCGACACAACCAGTGGGTGCCTGGATACCTAACAACGCACAGACGATTGGTGCAACATCGGAGATGGATACGTGCTGGATGCTCCTTCCTTGTGGTATGCCCCTTCCCATCCAGAGTAATGGAATATGACTGTCGTAGGAATAGGGCGCACCGTGGTTGATGCCGTCCTCATAGGAGTCTGCACTGCTCTCGTAGTATCCCGGCTTGAGGATGACTATCAGGTCGCCACTTCTTTGGGGATGATAGCCTTGGATGACCTTTTTCTTCAGATAGTCGGGGAGGGTCGTTTCGTTGACATGCGAAAAGTCGATGACCCATGCCACGCCCTTTTCTTGTTGGAAATGCCGGATGATTTCATCCTTGCGAGTAGAGTCGGAGAGGTAGATCCGGTTCTCGATGACATCTTTGACGCCCGGATATTGCTTGGCCTTGTCCTCGTCCCACACTCCTGCTGGGATGCCGTGTGCGTTCTGCTTCTTGTAGTTGATAGGTGCCGCATGGTCCGCGCTTAGGAAGACAATGTAGTTGCCCTTGCCCACTTTCTCGTCAAGGGCAGTCAACAGGCGTCCTAAATCGTGGTCAAGAGAGAGGTACACGCTATCGAGCTGTGCGGAGAAAGGACCGTATCTATGTCCGACATAATCCGTCGAGGAGAAGCTAACGGTCAGCAAGTCGGTGATATCATCCTTTCCTAAGTTCTCCTTTCCTAAGGCTTCAATAGCCATATCTGCCACCAGCGTATTGCCCATAGAGCTGCATCGGATGTCCTTGGTCTGATGATGGGTAGCATTAAATTTCTTCACCCATTCTGGGAGTGCGTTCTGATAATACGTACTGGATATGAAAATGCCGTTCTTTGCGTCATACCAATAAGCGGCATCGGCGGCGTGACCGGCAGGTAGGATGGCTCCCCTGTCCTTGAGGGAGATGCCTATGACCTTGGATTGGTAGTTCGTGGCAATCTTCAGTTCATCCCCAATCGTGCTCACTTCTAAGTTCCGGGGTGACATTTGGCCAGCACTGTTGTGGCTGCCTATCCCTTGCACGGTCTTGTCCTCCGTGCAATAGGTCCGTTTCCCATCTACATAGAAGTTGTTCCCAGCTATGCCCGTCAGGGCAGGGATGGATCCCGTATAGAGGCAGGAGTGCCCACAGGCAGTGACAGTTGGCACATAACCGATCTGCGTATTGTCGAAACTGAAACCTTCCCGCTGAAGGCGGTTGAAGCCATCCGAGCCAAACCTCTCCTTATAATATGGGAGATAATCCCAACGCATCTGGTCGACAACAATCCCCACCACCAGTTTAGGGCGTTGCTGTGCCCGTGTCCCAGCAACGAAAGATAACAAACTTAATACGATGATTCCTAACTTTTTCATGCCCGCAAAAGAACGAAAGAGATGTTACAATGCCATTTCATGAAAATGACATCCTCTTGAAAATCACTGTCTTACATCGTTGTAATCATTTTGTAAATCCATCTTAACACCTTCGTCTTCAGGTTGCAACGGCTTCCACATACTCGATCTCTACTTTTGCAGCTGTTTAAACAAGCATGCATAAAAGTACGGTATGAAAAGATTTTTGTTATCAGTGGCGATTGGAATCGCTTGTACGCCACTGTTGAATGCCAAGTCGCTCAGTGGTGTCGTCAAGGACCACAAGACCGGCGAGCCTCTGATTGGGACGGTCGTCGCGGTAAAAGAACTGAAGGATGTCAGGACGACAACGGGATTAGATGGCACTTTTGAACTAAAGAACTTGCCCGAGACAGGCCAGTACACTCTCGTGATTACTTATGTAGCGTATAAGACCGTTGAGGAACGTGTCGACTTGTCCGCTTCTTCTCCCCTTACCATCAATATGGATGAGGATACCAAGGAGTTGGGCGAGGTTGTGGTCAAGGGCTTCCGGTCGAGGAACAACGACCGTAGTGCCATCGACTTGGAGAAAATGGCAGGCACCGTGACCAATGTTCTCAGCCAGCAGAGCATCCAACTCTCGCCCGATGTCAATGTGGCAGGAGTGCTAACGCGTGTCTCTGGTGTCACCATGGAGCGTGATGCATCAGGTCAGGCTTCGTACGCCATCCTTCGCGGTATGGACAAACGGTATAACTATACCTTGGTGAACGGGGTGAAAATACCGAGTCCAGATGACAAGAACCGGTATATTCCACTGAATATCTTCCCCTCAGACCTGATGGACCGGTTGGTGGTAACCAAGTCCCTTACAGCCGACATGGAAGGGGATGCAGCCGGAGGTGTGGTGGACATGGTGATGAGAGATGCCCCCTCCCATTTTCAGTTGCAAGCGAACGGTGCCATAGGCTACAGTGACTATTTTTGGAAAGGCAACCGCGACTATCTGACATCCGATCGCGGAGATGTCACAAATAAAGCTCCTTACGAGGCTTTCGGTCCCGATTACAAGGCATCCGCCTCAGACTTCAAGGATGGAGCGACGCGGATCAGTAGCCATTCTATGCCTGCTCCCAACTTCATCGGGGGCTTCTCCGTGGGCAACAGATTCTGGAACAAGCAGTTGGGCGTGATCCTTGCAGGCAGTATTCAGAACACTTTCCGCGGGACGGAGCGTACGTACAACTCGGTGAAGATGGCATCGGGCGAGCAGGCTATGTACATCTACCAGCTTCAGCACCGCTATTATTCCATCCATGACCTGAACGGGGGGTTGCATGCCAAGTTTGACTTGTCCTTGGACAAACATAAGTTGGAATGGTACAACATGCTTATTGGTTCCCGTTCCAACAGTATCAGGTATAACAACTCAATTAATACGGAATACATCTCTGATACGGAATATACCCAAGATGATGAGACTCGTTCGATGTCGCAGGCACAGTCGATCTTCGCAACCCAGTTGAAGGGCACCCACCATCTGACAGATGACCTGACCATAGACTGGTCGGGCATCTATTCGAAGGCAACGGAAAAAGACCCCGACCGTGTCTATCTGACCCTCACGAATACGGTCGCCACCGACGGGACTATAGAGAAAACGCTTCCCAAGAGCATGGAACGCCGGTTCCAACATAATGATGACAAGGATCTGGCAGGATATATCAACCTAAGCTACGACACGCATTTCAGCACGACCACGGATGCCCTGTGGAAGGCAGGCGGTCAGTATCGTCGGAAAGATCGCTCCAACCGCTTTTATTCCTATCAGTTTAACCCTTCGGATATCTCACAACGCCTCTCAGGCAATGGGTTCGACCAATTTGGGGACATCAACTGGACCTGTCGTACACCGTACTCGCAGGCATCCCAACTCAACTATGACTCCAAGGAATTTATCGGGGGCGTCTATGCCATGGTAACCTTGCGAAGCCCTTTGGGTGAGCTATACGCCGGCATGCGAGGTGAGCATACTAACCAACGCTATACGATGCTGCAGGAATTTCGCACGATGGGATCGTTCGGAGAGCAAAGTTACTGGGACTGGATGCCGTCCGCCTACCTGAAATGGACGCCGACTCCCAAGATGAACGTGCGCCTGTCTTATTATCGGAGCATTAACCGCCCAGGATTCTATGAGATCGTTCCTTATCAGATCATGGGCGAGGAATACATGGAGATTGGCAATCCTGATCTGAAAATGGCGCGCATTGACAATGTCGACCTACGCTGGGAGTGGTTCCCTTCACCCACGGAACAGGTGATGGCAGGCGTTTTCTATAAGTACCTCCGGGACCCTATTGAGCAGGTGTTTGTCTCTGCCAGTGGGAAGATCGGCAGTGGAGCTGATGCCTACTATATGCCAGATAACCTCGGAAACGCGAAGAACATGGGCTTCGAGGTGGATGTCATTAAGTATATCCGTCACTTCGGCGTGAAGGCAAACTACACTTATACCCATTCTTCCATTACGACAACCAAGTTGCAATACCAGAAGTGGAGCGCGGAATATGAAAAGAATGTCACGCAGAAGCGTCCGTTGGTCAACCAAGCACCTCATACCGCCAATGTCTCCTTGCTCTATAAAGATACGGAAAACGGTTGGAACGCACAGTTGTCAGCCTCCTATACCGGTAAGAAACTGGCATTGGTATCTCCCTACAAGGATGCCGACCAGTGGGACAAGGACATGTTCTCGCTTGACTTGAGCGGAGAGAAGAAGTTCCATAACGGGATCAGCATCTTCCTCAAGGCCAACAACTTGATTAATGCCAAGCGCGAGCGGTATCTAAAAACGGTCAACGAGAGTAATCTACAGTATGATGGGCAGAAAAGCGACCGCACCATCATCGGCACTTATCAATATGGTCGCACCTTCCTGTTAGGGATCAGGTACACATTATAAAATCAAGAATCAAGTCAGAATATGAAAACAAATATTTTCGCAATCCTGCTCGTCGTGATGGCAGGAACCCTCCTCACTACTTCCTGTGAGAATGATAATATCAATCCTTATGACTATGTCAATCAGTCGAATGACGAGAATGGGGGCTCAGAAGATGTGCTTACCACCCGCTTGGCACAATATCCCAAGAACTCCATCGTATGGACTCACGACACGACGCTGACTGGAAGTGTCGAGATACCAGAGGGAACGTCCCTCTATATCGAGCAGGGCGTAACGGTAACCTGTAAGTCGGACGTGCAGGTACCGATCGAGTTAGTCGTCTTAGGTAATCTCTATTGCATGGGTACGGCAGAGGAGCCGGTGACCTTCACCTCCGGCAGGAAGCAGCCGGCTGACTGGGGTGGCATCATCTGTGGATACAATGCAGGTGAGGTAGTGCTCTCGCATGTGGACATTGCCTATGCCGGGGCTACTCCTACGGAGTCATCCTATTCTTATCAGAACCGGCTCTTCAAGACAACGATCGACGGTGGCGTGCCCGCATTCCACTTCTGTAATGTCAAAGGGCGATTTGTGATTGCCGACTGTTACTTCCATGACAATTACAATGACCAGACTTATTTTACTGGAGGTAATGGAGTGATCTGCCATAATATCTTTGCCGACAGCGGGAATGCGGCAGATGGCGGCGAAGCCATCAATGTCAAGTCGGGTTGTAAATTAGATGTCGCCTACAACCTCATCTATAATGCCTGCACCAATGCCTTGAAACTGTCGAATGCGGGGAACAACGACTCGATCCCTCTGACCGAGATGACCGTTTATAACAATACGATTGTCAACTGTGGATGGCGTCGTTCGAAGAATAAGAAGGGAGGAAGCATCTGGGTTGAGAAAGCAGCAAAGCCCGTACTTGTCAACAACCTCATCTATGATTGCCGCTTTGGCTTGAAGCAGCCCAAGAAAGATGGGGCTGACATGGAAAGCAGTGTGCTCACACCGAACTATTATTATGCTTCCACGGAAACAGGTGTGAAACAGATGGCAAACGGTGCCAGCTTGGGCATTTGGCTCGACACAGACTTCCATAGTTCCGTTGCTGGCGAAGGAGACCCGCTCTTCAATCACTTCACCCAAAGCCCATCCATGAACATCAACTGCGAGGTGGATGACGCTTCGAAGGGAGCACCCCTTGCCTTTGATCCCTCCTGGGATTTCCACTTGGCATCAAACTCCCCGGCACTGACGGGCGGAAAGACGAATGTCACCCGCTTGTTTCCATCCGGATTGGCGTTCTTCGGCATGAAAAAGGTAATCTTCTTGAACACAACCAACGATCAGGACTATTACTTCTCCTGTCCTGCCGCCGCTTCCTATTTCGGAGCCTACGCTCTCCAATAATAAATCTTTTTATACCAATTCATGAGTAGAGGGTGCATCAAAATTCTGGTGCATCCTCTTTTTCATGTCAACCTCGTGTCAACCTTTGACAACCTAAAAACAGGTTGCAAGCCCGATAAACACTGGGTTTTGACAACCTGTCAACCTTTTCACAAAAAAATCACTGTAGAATATAAAATTGTTTAGGGAAAGAACCCCCATGGAAGACCTTCGGTCAGTGCATTGCGATTCAATCATTGGAAAAGAGAATGCATCAGAATTTTGATGCACCCTCTTCTTTTTTTGTTTATTTCCTTTTGGACAAGGTGTATAAGACCTTTCCCTCCTTGTTGATTGCATAGATATTCAGCACGTCCTTTTTGACAGAGATGACAGAGAATCCCGAGGAAGGATCACACCATACTGTCCCTTGAGTGGGCTTGACGGGACGGGAAAGGGCAGCGGCACTGTTCACCCAATAGTCAATCTGATCCTTAGGCATCTTGATATACTGGAAATTATGGATGTGTCCACAACCGTATACTGCCACATTCCGATAACGTTTCAATACGGGAAGCAAGTATTTCTGCATGTCCAGGCGCTCGTTTGCCTTTTTCCCGGTTTCCGCATAGATCGGGTGGTGACCTACGCAAATCACCCAATCCTCCTTCGCGTCCTTCAATACGCTGTCCAACCAGTTCAGCTCAGCCTCCCTGTCCTGTTGGTGAGCGTCGGGATACATCAGGGAATCGGCGCGATAAGAATCGATGAGAGGCGTGGTGTCGAGGAACACAATCCTCAGGGAGCAACCGTCTTCGTTGAACACCTTCGTATAATACCTTGCCGGCATCATCCACCGGCGGCTGACCTGGGCATAGTCTAAGACAGCTTGCGTGTTGCCACGGTATTCATGGTTTCCCAATACGGGATACCAAGGCAGCATCAGTTCTGGATGGGAATAAATGAGCTCGTAGTTGGTCATCCATAAGGGATCTCGAGTCGACTGCACCCCATAGAAATGATGCACGTCACCTACGGCGATGATGCACTCAGGTCCAATGGCATCAGCCATGTCCCCCATGAGCTCGGCAATAGGCTTTTGGTCGTAATAGCCATTCCTCCCCATGTCATTGCACCAGAAGATATTAATATTTCCCTTGAGCTTTTCCCAAGCCTCTACATCTTGTGCATGAAGCCCTGGGATCACCATCACGCTTAAGAGCAGTAACACAACTGCTGCCACGATTTTCCTTACTTGATTCATTTTCTTCATTATTTGAATTACTTGATTGTATGGTAAACCTATTCTCTCTTTAGCAATTTGCCTTTTATAGAGATATACATAATTGACAAAATTAGGTGATGTATATTTCATTTGTGCTACAATCTAATCAAAAAACAAATAAAATCATCGTTGAGAAAGATCCCGTTGTCATTCGCCTTCCGTAGTGTATGTATCCTTCTTCCTGTTTATCTCCATAGGAATGGCTGTAAAAGCATTGTAAAAAGGTCGTAAAGGATTCATGATAGAGTAGCATACGGTAACAAGGCCATTTTATATGCACTATTGACCTTTTAGCTGAAGTTAGGTACTAATGACAACTGGTTGAGTGGATGGACGGAATTTGATCCGGAAAATGCTTCATACTAAGTACTGTTAACAAGAAGGAGAGGGGGCGCATCCGTTGAAAGGTGCGTCCCCGTTGCTTTCTATGAAAAATCAAAAGGCTCGGTCAGCCAATTACTTTATCCAACTGCTCGCATACGCCGTGTGGGTTTGCGTATCGGTTCCCGTGATGATAATCCAATTTCCAGATGATTTCTCAGGAGCACATTGAATGAGGTAGACTCCTTTTGGCTTTCCTTCCTGGTTATACTGTAATGTGAAAGTATATCTTTCAAAAGTGATCTTTTTGATGAGATCTCCATCATATTCTACTTGAGCATAGGAATTCCCCCGTTCATCTTTGATTGTGGTTGGATGGTCGACAACCATATTACCAGAGCTAAAGGTTTTGTTCACTTTGCCATTGTAGAATACTTCAAAGGATGTAATCGTAAATCCCTGATGCCCCTTCATGTAGAGACTGTCGTTGCCACCTTCTTTCGTGAACTTAAACTCCTTCTTGTTGAATAAAGAATCCGGGGTTATGCATTGTTCAGGACTATAAGGACCAATGTCATCCAATTTGCTCTCACAAGAGAGCATTGACATCGCCGTTGATACGACAAGTGTGAGTAGAAATAACAATTTATGCATAAATTTTGATTTAATTGATTTTTCTTGCAAAGATATACGTAATTTATGAAATAACCAAAGATTTTTTGATAGATATTACAAAAATATTACAGAGCCTGAAAATGCAATGGGATAAGCATGTCTTTTTACCGGATTTAATCTTTGTTTTTCGATGCATCATTAGAAAGCAATTTGCTCTTTCAATTGCTTGAATAGCAATTCTTTCTATCAGATGACAGTCTTGATGATTATCTTTGGGATGGATGATTACCGTTATAATATTATTTTGCGTTGTCTCGTGGCGTGAAGTATTTTTATGTATGTGATTATCTAAATAATAGTATAGGATGAATGTTAATTTTGGAGAAGTGCAATGGTTCTTCATGAATTTTGTTTATTTTTGTGGCAGGTAATCTCCATGGGAGATCAAAACGATGGACAATAACTTTATAATCTTGAAGATGATGAAAAAACTAATTCTTTTCGGAGTGCTGTTCATGGCAGCCTTGAGCATGAACGCACAGAAATTTGACCATTTGGCAGACACGCCGCAGATGGGATGGAATTCCTGGAACAAGTTTGGCTGTGACATTAATGAGGAAAAGATCGTTGGTGTGATCGATGTGATGGTGTCCTCTGGCTTGCGGGATGCTGGTTATGTCTATGTCAATTTGGATGATTGTTGGCATGGGCAACGTGATGCCAATGGATTTATCCAATGTGATTCCAAACGCTTTCCGCACGGTATTAAGTGGCTTGCCGACTATGCCCATTCCAAGGGACTGAAGCTGGGCATCTATTCGGATTGTGGCTATCAGACTTGTGCGGGGCGTCCGGGTTCCTTAGGGCATGAGTATCAGGACGCATTGCAGTACGCCAAATGGGGAATTGATTATCTGAAGGAAGACTGGTGCAATACCCCGAACATCAATGCGCGGGGGGCTTATCAGCTGATGAGTGACGCGATCCGTGCCGCAGGTCGCCCGATCTTCTTGAGCCTTTGTGAGTGGGGAACTCATCAGCCTTGGCGTTGGGCACGCGATATCGGGCACAGTTGGCGTACGACGGGTGACATTGGGTGCTCCTTTGTGAAGGAAATCAAGCCGGATCATCCGGGAGGCTGGCATCCTTTGACGGTCGTTGAGTGCATGAACCTGAATGATACTTTGCGCCAATACGCAGGTCCCGGTCATTGGAATGACCCTGATATGCTGGAAGTGGGGAACGGCATGACAGAGAATGAGGACAGGGCGCATTTTACCATGTGGTGCATGATGGCGTCTCCCTTGCTGCTTGGCAATGACCTTCGTTCCATGAGCGAGGCTACCAAGCAGATTATTCTGAACAAAGACATGATCGCCGTCAACCAGGACAAGCTTGGCGTACAGGGTTGGCATTATTGTGATGAAGAAGGACTGGCGTTCTGGTTCAAGCCGTTGGAGAATGGCGATTGGGCGTTTACGATCCTGAACATTACGGATAAGCCTATTACCTATCAGCTCAATTGGCAGCGTTTCAACCTGACCGACGAACAGGTATCCAAGAGAAGCACCCAGTTTGACACGAAGGTTTACAAGATATATGATCTTTGGAAGCACAAGATGGTGGGCAAGACCTCACTCAAGAACAAAGCTGTCCGCAAGATCACGGTTCCCTCTTGTGATGTGGTGTCATACCGGTTGATCCAATAGTGGAGTAGGGGGAAGGCAGCATGCCTCGCCCACGATCAGATCGGCATAAAAGTGAGGTCAACTTTTGGGGAGACAAAAAAAATCATTACCTTTGCAGGGGATAACTATATACGTCCCATACAAAAGTATAACAGGAAGAGAAATGAAATACTTGCTTTTATCCGATATCCACGGTGCCCTGCCAAGACTGGAGAAGGCTCTTGCCTTTGCCGATATGCAACAGTGTGATATGATCTGCTTGTTGGGCGATATCCTGAACTATGGTCCCCGGAATGGTCTTCCAGAAGGCCTTGATCCCAAGGGTATTGCAGTCCGGCTCAACGAGAGGGCAGAGGACATTGTTGCCGTTAGAGGCAACTGTGACTCTGAGGTTGACCAGATGCTACTCGACTTCCCTATTCTCAATGAGTCGATGCTGTTAGTGGATAACGGCAAACGATTGCTTCTCACCCATGGTCATCTGATCAACAAGGACCATCTGCCAAAAGGGCATTTCGATGCCGTGGTCTATGGTCATACGCATATATGGGAACTCTCCAGGCAGGACCATACGGTGATCTGCAATACGGGATCAATAACCTTCCCTAAGGGAGGCAACCCTCCCACCTTAGGTACTTACGAGGATGGGGTCATCCGTGTTTACACCCTTGAAGGTGCCTTGCTCGGTGAAATGAACATTTAAGAAAGACAAGAATAACATTTCTGATGAAGAAGATGCAACATAGAAGACAATGGTCGGCATGGATACTCTTGGCTGTATTCGTGCCGATGGTCTTGATGTCTTCGCTTCATCATCATGAAAGCAATGGCACGGCGGAGGTGTCTTGCTACGAATGCCTCCACCATATCCACCATGCCGGTCACCTTACTGCAGGTCAGGAGAGCATCGATCATTGTGTGCTCTGCCAATTCCTGAGCCTGTCCTTCTTTGCCGCAGTGGCCTTTGTGCTCGGCATCTGGGTGCAGCCTGTTTCCATGATCCATTCTTTCCCCGTCTCCATCCGCATTTTGGAGCATGCGGGAAAGCCATCTCCACGTGCCCCTCCTTTCGTCCTGTAAAACAGAGATTAACTATACATTATTAATAATCAGATTTTTACAGGATGAAACAATTATATATGTTCTTGCTGTGCATGGCGTATTGTGTCTGCACGGCAGGGGAACCTGTGATGAAAAAAGTGTCTCTCACAGGTCGTGTGACCGATGGCACGGACGGCAGTCCACTCGTCGGCGTTACTATTTTTATCCCTTCGTTGAGCGAGGGAACGACAACCAATCAAGACGGTTATTATCATTTGGAGGACCTTCCAGAAAAGACGCTTACCTTACAGGTGAGCTATATAGGGCACCAGACACAGATCCGAGAAATTGACTTGCATCAGGTGCGTACGATGAACTTCGTGATGAAAGAGAGCAATGCCTCCCTGAACGAAGTGGTGGTGACAGCACTTACCGGGCAGTCATTGATGAAAGATTCTCCGACCCCAGTATCCGTGGTCACCACCCGGCAACTGGAGACAACCTCATCGAGCAATATCATCGATGCCATCGCCCATCAACCGGGTATCTCGCAGATCACGACAGGGAGTGGGATCTCCAAACCTGTGATCCGTGGACTAGGCTATAACCGTATTGTCACGATCCATGATGGCATCCGTCAGGAGGGTCAGCAGTGGGGCGATGAGCACGGAATAGAGATCGATGCCCAAAGTATAAACAACGTGGAGATACTGAAAGGTCCCGCATCCCTGATGTATGGGTCGGATGCCATGGCTGGCGTGGTGATCTTCCATGGTGATCCCGTGCCCGCCAAAGGATCCCTCAAGGCTTCTGCCTCGACGGAATACCAGACGAACAATGGGCTCTTCGACTATTCCCTCGACTTCGCAGGCAACCAGGGTGGTATCGTCTGGAACATGAGATGGTCGCAGAAATGGGCAGGTGAGTATCATAATCCCTACGACGGGGACGTGCCCGGTTCCCAATTTCGTGAGCAAGGACTCCATGGGATGGTAGGGATCAACCGCAGTTGGGGATACAGTCATCTGATCTTCAGCAGGTATCATCTGCGTCCCGACATGATAGAAGGCGAAAGGGACGCGACAACGGGCGACTTGGTGGTGGGCGACCAGATCCCTTTCCAGCAGGTCCATCATGATAAGATCGTATGGGATAACTCTTTCAACCTAGGTGATGGCATCATCAAGGCATTGGTAGGCTATCAGCAGAACCACAGGCAGGAGTACGAGGACTCTCCCACGGTGCCCGGTCTCGACTTCAAGCTCCATACGATCAATTATGACTTCCACTATGCCCTGCAACAGGAGAATGGATGGAAGGTAAGCTCGGGGATAGGTGGCATGTACCAAAAGTCGGATAACTTAGGGACGGAATACCTGATTCCTGCTTATGTGCTATTTGACGTGGGGGGATTCGCCACGGTAGGTAAGAAGTGGGGCAACTGGAACCTGAGTGGTGGCATCCGGTATGACCACCGCCATTTGCACAGCTTTGCGTTGTGGAATGAGAATGATCAGGAGAAGGGATACCGCTTTGAACCGTTCTCGCGCAGCTTCTCAGCCTTGACGGGGAGCATTGGCGCAGTCTATGATATCACGCCCGACATGCACTTCCGCGTGAATGTGGCGAGAGGATTCCGGGCACCAAACCTGAGTGAGTTAGCTTGCAACGGGGTGCATGAAGGTACGGTGGAATACTTAATAGGAAATAAAAGCTTGCATCCAGAACACAGTTGGCAGGTAGACGTGGGCTGGGATTATTCCTCTGCCCTTCTCTCTGCACAGCTTGCCTTGTACACGAACTATATTGATCATTACATCTTCAGCAGTAGGTTAGGGACAGTGGTCACGGAAGGATATCCCACTTATCAGTTTACGCAGGGCAATGCCCGTCTGACAGGCGGCGAGGCGAGCCTGGACATCCATCCCGTAGAGGCATTGCATTTCCAAAATAGCTTCTCTTATGTCTATGCCCGGCAATTGCATCAGCCTTCAGAAGGAAAGTACCTGCCGATGACTCCTGCGCCTCGCTGGAACTCGGAGCTGCAATACGACTTCATTCGCGATGGGAAGGTGCTGAACAATCTCTATGTCCGGTTAGGACTGGAATGCAATTTCCGGCAGAACCATTATTATCGCGTGGACCATACGGAGACAGCTACCCCGTCGTATACCTTGCTCAACCTGTCGGCAGGCACGGATCTCTTAGTACATGGCAGGAAGGTGTGCTCCCTCTATCTGATCGGTGACAACCTCACCAACAAAGCCTATCAGAGCCACCTCAGTCGACTGAAGTACCTTGACACCAATCCAGTGACCGGTCGGCAGGGTGTCTTTAATATGGGCAGGAATGTCTGTGTTAAGTTGGTTGTGCCGATCTTATAGTGGGAAGGCAACTCAAAGATAGCTTGTCTACAGTTGCATATACTCCCATTGGCACGTCTTGATGTCGACGTTGCCATTGGACTTAAAGGTAACGCCCTCACTTTTCAAGAGCCGTTGTTGCGCTTGAAAGGTGGGGGCTGTTCGTCCCTGGCTGTTCACGACACGATGGCAAGGAAGGTGCAACTCAGGCGGAACGTCCCTTAAGACGTGACCTACTAACCTGGAATGGTGGGGGAATCCCAATAACAAGGCAATCTGCCCGTAAGTGATTACCTTTCCGGAAGGGATGGCTGCGACCACCTCATACACTTCTTTCCGGAACGACGCTAAGTCTACATGATGACAGTGTATCATTGATGATTTGCTTGAAGGCTTCAAAGATACAGGTTTTTTCCGAAGGCGACATTTTCACGTTCCAAATATTTGGTAGTTGACGATAAATTCGTATCTTCGCAACATGAATTCGAAGAATTGGATATTCCCCGCAGAATGGTATCCACAAAGTGGGATACAATTGACATGGCCCCATCAGCATACCGACTGGGCACCCTATCTTCAGGACATCACCGAGGTCTTTCTCCAGATGGTGGGCATCATCTCACGTGATGAAACCGTGTTGATTGTCACGCCTGATGTGAAATCGGTGAAGGAGATTCTCGCACCGCGTTTAGACAACAGTCAACGGTCGCGATTGCTTTTCGTTTCCTGTCCAACGAATGATACTTGGGCGCGCGACCATGCTCCACTCACCTTGGTACCAGAAGATGCCGTGGTCCACACAGACGGATGTCGTTGCCGTATCCTCGACTTCCGCTTTAATGGATGGGGAGACAAGTTCCCGTCGGATTGGGACAATGCGATCACGAAGGCGGTCTTCCAGCAAGGAGGATATCAGGCAGACTATGAAGACCAGGGCGATTTCGTCTTAGAAGGAGGGTCGGTAGAGAGTGATGGGCGCGGTACCATCTTCACAACCAGCCAATGCCTCCTGGCTCCCCATCGCAACCAACCTTTGACGCGGTCAGACCTTGACAGGGAGTTGAGGCGTCGCCTCCATGCCTCACGGGTGGTCTGGCTCGACCATGGCAATCTGGTGGGTGACGATACGGACGGACATATTGATACCATTGTCCGTGTCGCTCCTGATGATACCTTACTCTACGTGGGGTGCGATGACCAGACGGATTCACAATATGAGGATTTCCTGTTATTGGAAAAACAACTCCAGGGTTTGCAGACCGTCGAGGGGCGCCCTTATCGTTTGGTCAAGCTCCCCATGCCTGATGCCATCTATGATGATGGCGATCGGCTGACCTCCACCCCGGAAGCAGGGACAGAACGGCTCCCCGCTACTTATGCCAATTTCGTGATCTTAAATAAGGTCGTTATCTGTCCCACCTATCATCAGCCAGAAAATGACAGGAAGGCGATGGAAATCCTGCAAGAAGCGTTCCCCGGACGGCAAGTGTTGGGCGTGGACGCACGTCCTGTGATCCGGCAACATGGATCCCTGCATTGCCTGACCATGCAATATCCTCAGGGATGCCTATCCATGCCTTCCCCGTGGGAGGACTAATCGCAACCTACTCAGATTAACAAACAACGGAAAAATGAAAGAATTGAAAATAGGAATCCTGCAACAGCACAATACTGCCGACCGGGAAGACAACCTCAAGCGATTGGCAGAAGGAATTGCCGATCTTGCCCATCGTGGCGCGCAACTGATTATCTTACAGGAGTTACATAACACCTTGTATTTTTGTCAGGTGGAGAATGTAGCCCTTTTCGACCTTGCCGAGCCCATTCCCGGTCCGTCCACAGGCTTCTTTGGAGAATTGGCGCGGCAGTTTGGGGTCGTCATCGTCACATCCCTCTTTGAGCGTCGTGCCCCCGGCATCTATCATAATACCGCTGTGGTCATTGAAAAGGATGGGAGCATTGCTGGGAAATACCGGAAGATGCATATCCCAGACGACCCGGCTTATTATGAGAAATTCTATTTTACACCAGGAGATTTAGGTTTCCATCCGATACAAACCTCCGTCGGTAAGTTGGGCGTGCTGGTTTGTTGGGACCAATGGTATCCTGAGGCTGCACGGCTGATGGCCTTGCAGGGTGCTGAACTGCTGATCTATCCCACAGCCATCGGATATGAGAGTAGCGACTCGCCAGAGGAGCAACAGCGGCAGCGCGAAGCCTGGACGACTGTCCAGCGTGGGCACGCTGTTGCCAATGGCATCCCAGTCATTACGGTCAATCGCGTGGGCTTCGAGCCTGATCCATCAGGACAAACACAGGGAATCCAATTCTGGGGCAGCAGCTTCATCGCTGGTCCACAGGGTGAACTGTTCTATCGTGCCTCTGACACAGACGAGGAAAATATAGTCGTGAACATCGACCTTGACCATAGCGAGCAGGTGCGCCGCTGGTGGCCCTTCTTGCGCGACCGGAGGATTGAGGAATATGGAGATATCTTGAAAAGATATATAGATGAATAGGTGGAAACCTTTGAACCTTTGACTGTGTCCGTTTCCAATGTTAAATAATCGATGAAGGATAGAAAAAACACAGAAAAAGCTTGCAAGTCATAGGATTATTTCCTATATTAGCAGCGTGATCCAAAGGACACAGGAGCTAAGCCCCTATAGGTTAGCATCGATGAGCTCCATGAGAGCATAAATCGGTAAGACAACATGATGCAATTCATGGTTTCTGAAACAGGATTTCAGATGAAAGGTAAAGAAATTGATAGCGCGACCTAAGTCGCGCTATTTTTATGTTTGTCCTTATTGGTCATAGTGAGTATCGAGGTAGGTCACGTGGGTTACCAAATACTCATCCACGCCATGACGACCGTCGGCACCACCGATACCGCTCTTCTTGACACCGGCATGGAAGCCTTGCATGGCCTCGAAGTGCTCGCGGTTAATATAGGTCTCTCCAAACTCCAGTTCTCGGCATACGCGTGTTGCTGTGTCTAAGTCCTTCGTGAAAACGGAGGAGGCAAGGCCGTATTCCACATCGTTTGCCCATTGGATCACTTGGGTGGTATCCTCAAACGTTACGATCGGCAGTACCGGTCCGAAGGTCTCCTGATGGATGATATCCATGTCTTGTGTGCAGTTGTCCAAGAGGGTGGCAGCATAGAAATATCCCTTGTCGCCTACGCGATGACCGCCGCAGAGCACCTTTGCCCCTTGTTGGATGGCATTCTCTACCTTTGCCGTAACACTTTCCAAGGCCCGTTGCTCTACCAAGGGTCCCATGTCGACGGTAGGATCGGCACAAGGATCGCCCACTTTCACTGCCTCGAATTTCCGCAACAGGATCTTCGTGAACTCCTCCTTGATACTTTGATGGACATACACGCGCTCTGCATTGTTGCAGATCTGTCCGTTATTGCCGATACGGGAATCGATGATCCACTGTGCGGCAGCCTCTAAGTCGGCATCAGGGAATACGATGGCAGGAGCCTTCCCGCCTAATTCGAGGCTCACCTTGGTGATGTTCTTCGCAGCGGCAGCCATGATGCTCTCCCCGGCACTGACACTGCCCGTTACGCTGACGATGTCCACCTTAGGACTGCCAGCCATGTGGTTGCCCACCACACTTCCCTTACCGGTCACAATGTTGATGACGCCGGCTGGCAAGTTAACCTCATCACAGATCTCAGCGAAGGTCGTGCAGTTCTCTGGAGTCAACTGTGATGGTTTGATGACGATGGTACAACCCGCGATCAGGGATGCCCCTGCCTTGCGGGCGATGAGGAAGAACGGGAAGTTCCAGGGCAGGATACCTGCCACAACGCCTATCGGTCGCTTGGTCAGGATGATCGTTTCATTGGGACGGTCGCTGGGAATTACCTCCCCCTCGATATGTCTTGCGAAGGATGCCATATAGTCGAAGTAAGCCTGGGTAGCCTCTACCTCCGTGGTAGCCCATGCCAATGTCTTTCCTTGTTCGCGCATGATGATGTCCACGAACTCATCCTTGCGCTTGCGGATGCCAGCCGCAATCTTCTGAAGGTATACGGCACGCTCAATAGCTGGCGTGGCAGCCCATTTCTTCTGGGCAGCGCGTGCTGCATCCAAGGCCTCCTCTACATCCTCGATCGTGCCCTCAGGCTGACGGCTGATTACTTCTTCCGTAGAAGGGTTTAACACATTGATCCATTTCCCGGACCTACTTTCAACGAACTTGCCGTTGATGTACATTTTTAAGTCTTTCATGTTCGACAATAGTTTAATATATTAGTAATTATAGATTGGCTTTTGTTTACAAATATAAGAAAATAGTTTTAGACTGAAACGAAAGTACCTGAAATTTTATAATATTTAAACTTATAGATGGCTTGTGCATTGCCGGAAGAAACCGTTAAAAACGTAGCATGGATCGGAACCGTCACCGTACCCGCCTCCTTCGTTGACCTTGCTGTGGAGAGCAGGATAGTACGCACAAAAGGGCATGTTTTCAGCGAAAAAGCAAAAGGTAACCTTTCAGGCTCCCAAAGATAACCTTTCGCGTTGCGATAGATAACCTAATGGAAGCCAGGAGATGACCTTTTGCAACTTTGCTCGTCAGGACCTTATTTTAGGGCGGTCAGGAGCGGTTGAAGCCTGTCTTTTTTAAAGCGTGCCTAAAGCCTGTTTGATATCGTCGAGTATATCATCGATGTCCTCAATGCCTACTGACAGGCGGATGAGATCCGGGGCAATGCCCGCAGCCTTCAGTTGTTCGTCGGAGAGCTGTCGGTGCGTGTGGCTTGCTGGATGGAGCACGCAACTGCGGGCGTCGGCCACATGGGTGACGATGTTAATCATCTTCAGGGAATCCATGAATTGGACGGCAGTGTCGCGGTTGCCCTTCAGTCCGAAAGCGATGACGCCGCAACTGCCATGAGGCAGATATTTCAAGGCACGTTCATGGAACCTGTCATCATCCAGACCAGGATAGTGGACCCATGCCACGCGCGGGTCATCATGCAAAAACTCTACCACAGCCTGTGCGTTCTTACAGTGCTGGGCCATGCGCAGGTGGAGCGTCTGAAGGCCTAAGTTGAGAATGAAGGAATTCATCGGAGCGGGAATGCTGCCCAAGTCGCGCATCAATTGGGCAACGAGCTTGGTGGTATATCCCATCTTGCCGAAAGCCTTCACGTATGTCAGTCCGTGATAGCTTTCATCGGGCGTGCATAGTCCAGGGTATTTGTCAGCGTTCGCCATCCAGTCGAAGTTGCCGCTGTCGACAACGGCACCGCCCACCTGGGATGCCGTCCCATCCATATATTTGGTGGTCGAATGGGTCACGATGTCCGCTCCCCAATTAAATGGACGGCAGTTGATGGGAGTAGCAAATGTGTTGTCAACGATCAAGGGCACACCATTGCGATGGGCGATCTGCGCGAATTTCTCGATGTCGAGCACAGCGCAGCCAGGATTGGAAATCGTTTCCCCGAACAGTACTTTCGTATTGGGACGGAAAGCAGCTTGGATCTCATCCTCTGTGGCATCAGGATTTACGAAGGTACAATCGATCCCGAGTTTCTTCATGGTGACGCCGAAAAGGTTGAACGTGCCACCATAGATTTCATTGGAGGCAACAATATGGTCGCCCGCCTCACAGATGTTGAATACAGCATAGAAGTTGGCAGCTTGCCCACTCGATGTCAGCACGCAGCCGACACCGCCCTCCAATTCCGCTATTTTCTTTGCCACGGCATCATTGGTAGGATTCTGCAGCCTGGTATAGAAATAGCCTTCTTTCTTGAGGTCGAAGAGCTGTGCCATCTCATTGGAGTCATCGTACTTGAAGGTTGTGCTTTGGATGATAGGCACCTCAATGGGCTCGCCGTTCTTGGGTTTGTAGCCACCCTGCACGCAAAGGGTGGCGGTCT
Organism: uncultured Prevotella sp.; assembly: GCA_900316015.1. Lineage (GTDB taxonomy): Bacteria > Bacteroidota > Bacteroidia > Bacteroidales > Bacteroidaceae > Prevotella. The sequence goes on from ONBG01000008.1 coordinate 45,496, forward strand.
TATAGTTCTTTTTCATTTGAAGATATAATTGATACAGTTGCAAAGATACACATTATTGCAGATGATCCTCATAAAATCTTGCCTCATTTTTTTGTTTTTCCCTGTCTTTAGCGTATCTTTGCGGAATAAATGGTTGAAAAAACAGGAAAAAGACAATGATCATTGTGACGAGAAATACCCATGACTATGGCCCTTTTGATGAGGCTGTCGTGGCAAGATATGTGGAAGAAGGCAAGTTGTTGATGCATGACAAGGCGAGGGATGCAGAGACTGGCGAGGTGGGAATCATCGAGACCTTCTTGATGAGGAAGGGGCTTCGTCCTCGTGTCCAGAATAAGGGAACCCTGTCGCAGCAATTGTCGGACATCGGGAAAGAGTTTCTCTTCCCGAAGGATGAGTTCTCACATCGCAATTGGTTGGAGGACAAGCGACTGATGGTGTTGGCCGTTGTAGGGCTCTCCCTCTCCGTGATCATGCTCCTGCCGATAGGCGGTTACTTGGTCTTTTATGCGGTATCCCTGTATTTCGCAACGATTTGGGGAATCTTCTTCTATTACTTTTTCAAGACCCGACAGGTGTATCTCAAGACTACGGTCAGCGTATTCTTCCTCACACAGCTGGCGGTCTTCTTGATCTTCTCCGGTCTGAACAGCCTGAACTTCTTCTATGTCTTCACGCAAGCACACTTTCCTATCAGTATTATCGGTTACATTCTTGGTGTGGGGTTGACAGAGGAGTTCGTGAAGATGATCCCGCTCTTGTACTTAGAGAAAACCTCCAAGGAGCCGTTGTTGCCACAAACCGTGGTCTATTATGGGCTGATGTGTGGCATAGCCTTCGGTGTTTTCGAGGGTGTGCAATATCAGACGCAGGTTAATATCCAGGCAGACTACACCTCTGCGTTTGTGCTGAATATCGCCCGGTTGACCTCCTTGCCCTTCCTGCATGCCATGTGGGGTGGTATTTGTGGCTATTTCGTAGCCTTTGCCAATTTGTATCCGCGTTATCGTAAATCGATGTATGTGCTTGCGTTATCGATCCCTGCTGTCCTGCATGGACTCTATGATTCCTTTGCGAACATCTCTTATCTCGTTTCCTTATTCGTCGCATTCGGCAGCGTTGTCCTGTTGATGGCATACTTAAAGAAAGGATCCACCTTCCAGCAGCGCCTGCGTCAGTGAGGAATCCGCCTCCTGTGTCGCTATAGGACGCCACCCTTGGTCTCGTCACAGGTAACCATGACGGGCCTATGGTCGGAAGCCATGCTTTCTGGAATCACCTCAGGGATGAACCTTTCTCTCGCAAAATGGTCGTCCTTGAGTTGTAGGATGTAGTCAATGGTCTGGTGAGGAGCGTTGGCAGGAAAGGTCGGGTCATTGACATTTGTCAACACCTCGAATTTTTCCTGAAGCCTTCTGATCAGTTCGGATGAGGGTTCCGCGTTCATGTCCCCTGCGAGGAAAACCTTTTTCTTCCCAAGGAAAGGCATTAAGTATTTTTCTATCAAGGCCACGGATGCGATCTGGTCTTCTTCCGTGAGAGACAAATGCGTGCAGGCATAGACAAGCCCTTTCATTTCAACAACGAGCAAAGCCCTTCCCTCTTCCCTGCCGGGTAAAGGGTATCTTGCCACCCTTTGCGGCTTCTCCTTACTGAGGATGCCAATGCCATACTTTCCACCTTGGTAGGGGATGGCAGGGGCAAAGGTAGCAAATAGCCCTGTACGCTTGGACAGTTGCGCGAGCACGTAAGCAGCACGGCACCGAGTCGTGCAACTGTCTACTTCCTGTACTGCAACGATGTCCGGTCGATAAGTGATGAACACATTTGCTGTGCGAGTGTAATTGATCGAGTCGTCCATTCCTGCCCCATGCTTGATGTTGTAGGTCATGAGCCTCAGTCGTTGCTGTGCATGAACGGAAGGTGAGACAAAAGCTCCCACGAAACATAAAAGAATGACCAGAACGTGATTTTTTCCCATGATCATATCGTGTTTAATAAGTCTGCATCATTTTCCTTGCAAGGATAACGATATCAGTTTGAACAGGCGAGAAATGAGGATTCTTGTCCTTTTCCACCCAGTTCCTTTCCCATGTCTGCCAGTCAACGGCTTTCCCGGTTACCCGACTATTGAAGTACATCTCCCATCTCTTGAGGTAATACCGGCCGACGAGTCCGTTCCAGATGCGGGCGGAATAGTCATCGACAGGCGGTCCCCAGATGGTGACGAGCCTGCGGGCGTTCGTCTCATACTGCTTGCGTTGTGCTGGAGTCTTAGCTGCCTTGCTGGCAAAGTCGACCCAACGGTCAAGTCGCAGGGTAGGGTGATGGCTAAGTGCGGCGTCTATGCCCGTGAGTGCCGTCTCAAACTGCTTCTCCAACAAAGCAGCTTGCAAGGTATCCCGATGGACAAAGGCACTGTCGATCTGGTAGGTCAGCAGCTCAGCCTTTCCTCCTAAGTACTGTGCCGTGATTTCTGCCAGGTCATTTTGGAAGAAAGAACTGTGCGGAAGGGAGTCGGCAGCCTCAGCGAAAGCCTTCAATCCCTTGAAATAAGCATCGTTAAACATGATGGAACCCTTCTTCTGACGTCCTGGGCGGAACTGCCACCGGAAGCGCGGATGATCCGTGAACGACCCATAAACAGATTTCAACATGCCGTCCCAGAATCTTTCTAAGGATGAGGGATAAGCCCCATAGCGGCATATCGAATAATCGCGCAGCCATTGCCGAAGATCCAAGTGATGGCTGCTCCATCCCGCATCGGAAAGGAGCTCGTAGATCACTTCGTTGTTCTCGATCCCTTCTGGTGCAAACCCGAAGGCGACAAGTTCCCCTTTGTGAGCAGATTGGAGTGCGTTTAAATGGCCATTGGCATAGAATTCAAGGACTCCGGTCATGCCCGTCTTACCTCCCATGTTAGGGATAACGCTATAAACCCATTGCTTCCCGAAGAAGCCCTTGTAGAAATCCCAGTCGAAGGCGGAGTCCCAAATGTATTTGTTGTAGTCGGCAGCTAAGTCAAGTAGCAGCATCTTGTCGTTGGGGACTTTTGAGATCAGAGCCTCTAAGGTGGGTTGATCCCAAATATTACGTTGGTACCCGAACATCCATCCCTGCATTACCCATACCGCTTTAGGGTTGGCGGCATGGATCCCCTCATAGACTTTCTTGCCGTAATCGGCAGCCATTTCATAGCGTTCTTTGTTGCCTTTCTCGGGGAAAGGGATATCCATCTCGTTGAAACTGTCCACCAAATAATACTCTTGAGCGCCAAATTCCTTTTCCCATTCCTCGATGAACGCTTTCTCTATTTCCTTGAACAGCGGCTCCTGGGGTGAAATCATCCAATTGTTGAAATGCCCCTCTCCCCAGTGAGTGGTGATGATATGCAGGTTGGGATAGATCCTTTGGAAAGCCTTCGGGATAAATCCTGCAAACCCCGGGCAGATCGGTTTCATCCCTAATGATTTCATCCTGTTTAATATCTTATGTTCTAAGGCGATCTGTGAGGCATGCCAATCCGCATTCAATGGACCGTCGATGCCACTGATATTTCCCATTCTCATCCAAGGAAGGTGAGCAGGCCCGACGAAGTATCCATTGATTTCATCGTCAGTTAGTCCCATTTTCTTCCATACCCTGGCGATAATTGCCTCGTAAGCGTTCAAAGCCAAGGGCATGTTCATGCCATGCAAGGCCATCCAGTCGATTTCCTTTTGCCAGCGGTTCCAGTCCCAATACGGCATGCTATAGCCGAAGGTGACAACATTGAAATAATAATGGTTCTTGAAAGGAGATACCGTTTCTGTCTCCGTTGCTGCGGGCAGGCGTTCTGGCAAACGGATATTGTTCCCGCTCCATGTGTACAAACCTAAATGCTGTTTCTTGATATAGTCGTAAAAGCCATGGCAAACGGCTACGGGATCAGAACCTTTTAGGAAGAGCTTACCGTCTTTCGCCTCATATCGGAAATAAGTACCCCGGGCACGATCCGGATGGATGCTCCACTTGACATTGGCGGGCAGATGCCCGACGGTCCTTTCTATAACACCTTCTACGGCCTTTTTCGATGGGGCAAGGGCACTCATATTTTGCAGGCCCAGGAAAAGAAATCCCCCGATAAGCAGTATATTTTTCATCATATTCCTATTATTATTGAACATAGACTAATCTGTTTTTTAGCAATGAAGGATGCGACAGGTGCCTATCCTTTCTCAGAACTGGAGCGAGGTTCATTCTCCTCCATTCCCCAAAGGGATTCCTTTGAAAAATGCGAGCCGTCTCCTTGCTCTTCTGTTTTCTTAGGTCCATCACTTCCTGCCATGATTTCAGCGCCATCTATTGGATGCAGTGAGATGGCCGGGCATATGTATTCTCTGTTTCTCATTTGTTGTTTCTCATTGAATGATGTTTTACCTGTTATTGCATTCTCGATTTACTCTGTGTGCAAATTTACAAAAAAGTTTCCTTCCTTCATGTTAATTTTAGATTTTTTAGAAGTTCCTTCTTTTCGGCGACTCATAGCGAAGGACCGTCCTTTCGCTCATTTCTCACCCTTCCTTGGGGGAGAAAGACTTGTAAGGTTGGCTTGTGAATTAAAAATTGACGACATGAAAATGAGTTTTCCCGGTGTCTTTTTGGGGGATTGGAATATTTGTTTTATCTTTGTCAGGCAAAGGAATCCATAAACTGTTATAGAAAATATGAATCATCATTTATTAAAGGGAATTGCCGTTTCCGTAGTGATGGCGGCATCCTGTTTCCCCGCCCAGGCTTCCCGTCCTGTTGTCATGGAGCCCCTTCAGCATCCTACTGATGCCATTCAGGTGAGCCATCGTCCTGCTCCTGCCGAGCGTCTTTTCGTGTCGGATGCCGTAGAGAAGGAAATCAAGCGTGTGGTAAAACTGCTAAAGAATACGAAATTGGCAGCGATGTTTGTCAATTGCTTGCCCAACACCTTAGATACGACCGTCCATTTTGGTATAGACGAAGACGGTGAACCCGATACTTTTGTCTATACAGGAGACATTCATGCTATGTGGAACCGTGACTCTGGTGCTCAGGTATGGCCTTACCTGCAGTTTGCCAAGAAGGATCCCAAATTACAGCAGATGCTGAAAGGCGTTGTCAGGCAGCAGTTTAAGAATATTCTCATAGATCCGTATGCCAATGCGTTCAACAAAGAGCCATTGCCCCATGGTGATTGGATGAAAGACAATACTGACATGAAGCCCATGCTTCATGAGCGGAAATACGAGATCGATTCACTTTGTTATCCTATTCGCTTGGCTTATGGTTATTGGTTGGCAACGGGTGATGACAGTATCTTCCGCGAAGGAATGTGGACGGAAGTCGTAAAGGCGATCCTCAAGACATTCCGGGAACAGCAGCGAAAAGACGGTCATGGTCCTTACCGCTTCTTGCGAGTGACCGACCGTGCCCTGGATACCGTGCCTTGTGATGGTTATGGCAGGCCCGTGAAGGCATGTGGGTTGATAGCCTCTGTCTTCCGTCCTTCGGATGATGCAACGAACCTGCTGTTCCTCATCCCGTCTAATTTCATGGCAGTCAGTTCCCTTCGGAAGATGGCAGATGTGCTGACCAAGGTGAATGGCAATGCCACGCTTGCCGGAGCCTGTACGTCCTTGGCTGAGGAAGTGTCAGCTGCCTTGCAGAAATATGCAGTCTACGACCACCCCAAATATGGCAAGATCTATGCCTTTGAAGTAGATGGCTTTGGAAACCATATCCTGATGGATGATGCCAATGTCCCTTCTTTGCTTGCCATGGCATATTTAGGGGATGTCGACATCAACGACCCTATCTATCAAAATACCCGCCGTTTCGTCTGGAGTGAGGATAATCCGTATTTCTTCCGGGGAAAGGTAGCGGAAGGCATTGGTGGCCCCCATATCGGCTATGATATGATCTGGCCCATGTCCATCATGATGAAAGCGTTTACCAGTCAGGATGACAACGAGATCAAATGGTGCCTTACTACGCTGATGAAGACCGACGCAGGCACAGGGTTCATGCATGAGTCGTTCCATAAGGACGACCCTGCGAAGTTTACCAGGGCATGGTTTGCCTGGCAAAATACTCTTTTCGGAGAGCTGATCCTGAAACTTGTCCACGAAGGTAAGGTAGACCTTTTGAACAGCCTTCCCAATGTGTGAAAACAGGAGAGAGACTTGAACAAGGTTGATTTAGAACAATCAAAAAGAAACAAAATATATTTTTTTGCTTTAAAAAAGACGTTTAGTCGTGGACTTTTCGTAACTTTGCAAACTCAATATTATAAGTACTTATATTTATGGCTGAAACAAAACAGATTAAGACCGCTTTGATCTCGGTCTTTCATAAGGATGGCCTGGAAGAACTATTGGCCAAACTCAATGCGGAGGGCGTTCGGTTCCTGTCTACTGGCGGTACGCAGAAATTCATTGAATCATTAGGTTATGAATGCAGGACCGTGGAGAGTGTCACGACCTATCCTTCTATCTTGGGAGGTCGCGTAAAGACCTTGCATCCTAAGATCTTCGGCGGAATCCTCGCCCGTCGCGAAAATGAAGGCGACTTGGAGCAGATGAAAGCGTATGATATCCCTGCCATCGACCTCGTCATCGTAGATCTCTATCCTTTTGAACAGACTGTTGCCAGTGGCGCTTCTGATGCCGATATCATTGAGAAAATTGATATAGGCGGAATCTCTTTGATCCGTGCGGGAGCCAAGAACTTCAAGGATGTGGTGATTGTCCCGAGCAAGGCTGAGTATGCCTTGTTGCTTGACTTGTTGAATAAGAAAGGAGCTAAGACCGATATTGAAGACCGAAAGCTGTTTGCTGAGCGTGCTTTTGGTGTCAGCAGTCATTACGATACCGCCATTCACGCTTGGTTCGCACACGAATAATATGCATTACCGTTGATGACCGGGGTGGAATCCGGTCGGTCGACGAGATACAGTAATTTCTATAATTTAGATAAAATGGGATTTTTTTCTTTTATTCAGGAAATAGCAATGGACCTGGGAACAGCTAATACTATTATTATCAGTGATGATAAGATTGTGGTGGATGAGCCCTCCGTTGTAGCCCTTGACCGTCGCACGGATAAGATGATTGCCGTCGGCGAAAAGGCAAAGATGATGTATGAAAAGACACACGATAATATACGTACCATCCGTCCGTTGCGCGATGGGGTGATCGCTGATTTTACTGCCTGTGAGCAAATGATGCGTGGACTGATTAAAATGGTCCATACGGGCAGCCGTCTGTTCTCTCCTTCCTTGCGTATGGTGATCGGCGTTCCGTCAGGCTCTACCGAGGTAGAGTTACGTGCCGTACGTGACTCAGCTGAACATGCAGACGGTCGTGACGTGTATTTGATCTTTGAACCGATGGCCGCTGCGATTGGCATTGGGATCGATGTAGAAGCACCGGAAGGAAACATGATCGTGGATATCGGTGGCGGAAGTACTGAAATTGCCGTGATTTCATTGGGTGGCATTGTCTCCAATAATTCTATCCGCATTGCCGGTGATGACTTGACGGCGGACATCCAAGAGTACATGAGCCGGCAACATAATGTCAAGGTGAGCGAGCGTATGGCTGAGCGCATCAAGATCCATGTGGGCTCTGCCTTGACAGACTTAGGGGATGAGGCTCCGGAAGACTATATCGTCCATGGTCCAAACCGTATCACGGCATTGCCTATGGAAGTTCCGGTTTGCTATCAAGAGATTGCCCATTGCCTGGACAAGACAGTGGCAAAGATTGAGAATGCTGTGCTCTCAGCGTTGGAGAATACGCCGCCAGAGTTGTATGCAGATATAGTGAAGAATGGTATTTACCTGAGTGGCGGTGGTGCTCTCCTCCGTGGCTTGGATCGCCGTTTGCAGGATAAGATCAATATTCCGTTCCATATTGCCGAGGATCCATTGCACAGTGTGGCAAAGGGAGCTGGCATCGCATTGAAGAATGTAGACCGTTTCTCTTTCTTGATGAGATAAGCCAATGCGGAACCTAATTGAGTTTCTGGCAAAATACAATCACTGGTTCGTATTCGTTCTCCTCGAAGTCATTAGCTTTGTCCTGCTATTCCAATATAACAGTTATCAAGGCAGTGTATGGTTCTCGTCTGCGAATCTCATCTCAGGGAAGGTGTATGACCTGAATGCAGAGATCTTGTCATTCTTCTCTTTGACGAGGGCCAACACAGAACTGACGCAGCGGAACTTATACTTAGAGCGTCAGGTGGCACAGTTGTCTGATCAATTGGTTAAGGTCACCAAGGACAGTTCTTTGATCCATCAAGGACAGTTGCAGATGTTAGCCGACTATAAGCTAATCCCTGCAAAGGTGGTTAGCAATACCATCGACAAGAGCGACAACTTCATGACGATTGATAAGGGAGCAGCGGATGGCGTGCGCAAGGATATGGGAGTAGCTTGTGGGAATGGTGTCGTAGGGATCGTATATCTGGTTGCTTCGCATTATTCCGTAGTCATCCCCGTCCTGAGCACAAAGTCGAATATCAGTTGCCGGATTCAGGGACGTGGCTATTTTGGTTATCTTCACTGGCAGGGGGGACCTTCGGATATTGCTTATGTGGACGACGTTCCCCGTCATGCGCATTTCAGGCTCTATGATCATGTGGTCACCAGTGGCTATTCATCCGTCTTTCCTCCAGGTATCATGGTGGGAAAGATCTTGCATGTCTATAATTCAGCTGATGGATTGTCCTATCGCCTTCAAGTGAAGTTGTCCACAGACTTTGGCAACCTCCGAGATGTTTGTGTGATTGATGACGCAAAGATGGAGGAACGTTTGGAAGTGTTGAGGGCTGCCCAGGATTCAATCAAGTCAAAAACGGAATAGTATGAACTTAGATTTACTCAGGTCGATCTCGTTGTTTGCAGTGCTGCTTATCGTTCAGGCATTGGTTCTGAACCATATCCACCTGTTTGATTGCGCAACACCACTGCTGTATGTCTATCTTGCCCTACTGTTCCGTAGGAATTATCCCCGTTGGGGAATCCTTGGCTGGTGTTTCGTGATGGGGCTCTGCGTGGATGTTTTCTCGAATACCCCAGGTGTCGGTGCGGCATCTATGACCTTCTTAGGTTTGATACAGCCTTATCTGTTGGCACTCTTCATCCCACGAGACAGCCCCGATGACCTTGCCCCTTCCATGCATAGCCTGGGCGTGACGAAATTTATTTATTATACGATTATATCGGTATTCATCTATTGCATTGTCTTCTTTACCTTGGAGACCTTCAACTTCTTCAATTGGATGCAATGGTTGCTGTGTATTGGGGGCAGTACGGTGATTACCGTAGTTTTGATTCTGGTGATAGAAAATCTCAGGAAACGTTAATGAAAGATTTCAATCTTGAAAATCGTCGTTATGTAATTGGTAGTGTGGCGATTACGATCGTAGTCGTTTACATCATCCGTTTGTTTACACTGCAGTTGTGGAGCGATGATTATAAGAAGAATGCAGATAGCAATGCATTCCTCAAGAAGATTGAATATCCTTCGCGTGGTGCCATTTATGATCGTCATGGCAAATTGTTGGTTTATAACCAGCCAGCTTATGACATCATGGTGGTGATGAATGAGGAAAGCGGACGGTTAGATACGACGGAGTTCTGCAATACCTTGGGCATCACAAAGGAGTTTTTTATCCAGAGGATGAATGACATTAAGGATTACAACAAGAACCCAGGTTATTCTCGCTTTACCCAGCAAATGTTCATGAGTCAGGTATCAGACAAGGACTTTTCTGTTTTCCAGGAGAAGATCTTCCGCTTCCCAGGCTTCTATGTCCAGAAGCGGAGCATTCGTGAGTACCAGTATCCTTATGCCGCTCATGTATTGGGAGATGTGGGTGAAGTGTCGGAGAGTGACATAGAAGATGATGATTATTATCAGCCAGGTGACTATATTGGCAAGTTGGGAGTAGAACGTTCCTACGAAAAGGAGCTTCGTGGAGAGAAAGGAGTTCAGATCCTGCTTCGTGATGCTCATGGTCGGATACAAGGAAGTTATCAACATGGTAAACTGGACCGGAAACCTGTGGCGGGAAGAAACCTCACCTTGGGTATTGACCTGAAGTTGCAAGCCTTGGGCGAGCGCCTGATGAAAGGTAAGATTGGTGCCATCGTCGCCATTGACCCCAGTACAGGTGAAGTGCTTTGCATGGTTTCCTCTCCTACCTATGATCCTCGTGGGATGGTAGGGCGCATGAGGGGCAAGAACCATATTGCTCTGGAACGGAACGTGTGGAAACCCTTGCTCAATCGTGCGATCATGGGTCAGTATCCTCCAGGTTCAACATTCAAGACCACCCAAGCACTCACTTATCTTACTGAAGGCATTATCACGCCTGCCACGGAATTCCCCTGCCATCATGGTTTCTCTTATCGTGGATTGCACGTGGGCTGTCATGGGCATGCTTCCCCATTGAGCTTAGTTCCGGCTATCAGCACATCTTGCAATGGCTATTTCTGTTGGGGATTGTTCCACATGATGAGCAATCGTAGGAAATATAAGAATGTGCAAGAGGCCATGACAATCTGGAAGGACTATATGGTGAGCATGGGACTGGGGTATAAGCTCGGTATCGACTTACCTGGGGAGAAACGTGGGCTGATTCCGAATGCACAGTTCTATGATAAGGCCTATCATGGTTCATGGAATGGATTGACGATTATCAGTATTGCGATTGGGCAGGGGGAGGTGAATTTGACTCCCTTGCAGATTGCCAATCTTGGCGCAACCATTGCCAACCGCGGTTATTACTATGTACCTCACGTCGTTAGGAAAGTGCAGGGTGAGCCCCTTGACACGCTTTATACACGAAGGCATTATACCAAGGCAAGCCATCGGGCGTATGACTATGTCGTGGCAGGAATGCGCGCTTCAGCACTGGGAGGAACTTGCAAACATCTTGGACATTATGATATTGTGATGTGTGGCAAGACAGGTACGGCACAGAACCGTGGTCAGGACCACTCTGTTTTCATGGGGTTCGCTCCCATGGACCATCCCCAGATTGCGATTGCAGTATATGTGGAGAATGGTGGTTTCGGAGCTGATTATGGCGTGCCTATTGGCGGATTGATGATGGCACAATATATCCATGGTAAGTTGTCTCCGTCGCAAGAGCGTGAGGCAGAGGAATTTGAACACAGACGTATAGCTTATGGTTCGAGGAACAGATAAACAACCAACCAGTGTGTTGGGCTCACTTGACTGGTGGACAATAGGGATCTATGTGGCCTTGCTCATCTTTGGATGGGTGAGTGTATGTGGTGCCAGTTATACTTATGGCGATACAGATATCTTTAGCTTAAGCACCCGCTCGGGCATGCAGATTATCTGGATTGGCACTTCCATTGTCCTCGGTTTTGTCCTACTGATGCTTGATGATCGTTTCTACGATACTTTTGCATATATTATCTATGCAGCTTTGTTGCTATTGCTGTTCGTGACCATTTTTAATCCTCATGAGATCAAGGGATCCAGGTCGTGGCTTGTCTTAGGACCCTTGCGCCTGCAGCCTGCCGAATTCGCCAAATTCGCTACGGCCTTGGCTGTGGCGAAGTTCATGAGCACCTATGGCTTTGATATCCATCGATGGAAGCATTTTGCGGCGGCAGCGGGGATTGTCGTCTTGCCAATGCTCTTCATTGTGGCACAGCGCGAGACAGGTTCTGCTCTTGTCTATCTATCTTTCTTCTTAATGTTCTATCGCGAAGGGATGCCTGGGAGTGTCTTGTTTACAGGAGTGGCCATGGTAGTATACTTTGTTGTGGGCATAAAATATGAGCAGGTCTTTTTATGGGATACTCCTACCTCTGTGGGAAAGTTTGTCGTTTTGGCTCTTGTGCAAGTTTTTACCAGTGTGATGGTGTATGTGTATAACAAGAACACGCGTGAGATGTTGACGCTCTTGGCATATTCCGTTGGAATCACCTTGGTTTTCTTGTTGTTTTCAGAATATGTCATCCCTTTTGACATCGTGTATGTCCAACTCTTCTTGACAGCCGCCTTGATGGGTTATCTCATTTTCCGTGGCCTGAGTACACGTATCAAGAATTATTTCTATATAGGTCTGTTCTGCTTGGGATCTGTCGTCTTCTTCTATTCTGCAGACTATGTCTTGAACGATGTGATGGAGCCCCATCAACGTGTCCGCATCAATGTCCTATTGGGACTGGATGAGGACTTGGCAGGAGCAGGGTATAACGTGCATCAGAGTGAGATCGCCATTGGTTCCGGAGGGTTGCGTGGCAAAGGATTCTTAAATGGAACGCAAACGAAATTGAAGTTCGTCCCGGAGCAGGATACCGACTTTATCTTCTGCACCGTAGGTGAGGAAGAAGGGTTTGTTGGGTCGGCAGGAGTCCTTTTGCTTTTCTTAGCATTGATCTTGCGGTTGATCAAGTTATCAGAGCGGCAACCATTTAAATTCGGAAGAGTATATGGTTATTGTGTTTTGGGCATCTTCCTCTTCCATGTGTTTATCAATGTAGGAATGGTTTTGGGGCTAACGCCAGTGATAGGTATCCCTTTGCCCTTCTTTAGTTATGGTGGTTCCTCCTTGTGGGGATTTACCCTTTTGTTGTTTATCTTCCTGCGTATTGATGCTGGCAGGAACTTAGTGAGGACTTAATGTTTCCGTTCCAGTTGAATGCCAATGTCTGATATTCCAGGTAGGATCTCTCTCTTCATGTCGTGGCGGACCGTGATATGAATGCTGTCACCTTGTGATAGCTGCAAGTCTCCTACGTGGAAGTCGTATTGATAATAGCTGATACCTTGTCCTTCGTGAATGCCCTGCTTGTCGATCAGCTTACAGTTTAATGTATCTGTCTTTTTTTCCCGGTCAGGGAAATAGGTCTGCTCTACAATTAATGTCAGTCCCATGAAAGGATAGGCACCGTTGATGCGCAAGCCTAAGTCCATTCCATATACTCCAGTTTTCGATATTCCGGGGACATTAAATGTGAGAGTATCATTCTTCTCCCATCCTGCAATAGGAGTATGGTCATAAGTGTCATACTCCAAGTTATTGCAAGATACGAAGAAGGTACCGATCAGAACCCCTATGGCGATCAATGACAATTTCCTCATCTTATGCCTCTGTCGATTTCTGTGGTGTTGGTTTCTGTGGTGCAGGCTTTGATTCTGTAGCCTTACCATTTCTGTTGTTATCGCGAGGTGTATTGTTGTTGCGCCGGCGATTGTTATTCTTGGATGCCCCAGGGCGTTGTCCTGTTGGAGCATTCTGATTAGGTTGTCCCCCTCGCTTTTGCCTATTGACTTGCCCTTCTTGTCTTGCAGCCTGTGTCGGGTTAGACTCTTTTGCCCCTTCTTGTGCATGGGAAACGGGAGACGTATTGGCATTGTCCTGCGTCTTAGGAGCTTTCGGCTGCTTTTTCTTTTTCTTTTTCTTCGATTTATCAAACCGACTGATATCAGCGTTTGCGAGCAAGTCGACCGGTTTCTTCGGCTCTTTTTCCTTCCCGTCTTCCAAGAGTGAAAGAGGCTTTTCCCCTCGCTTATTCATATCGATAATCTCATGGGCGCGCTTTGCCGTGATTTCTTCAAGGTTCACAGCCAAGTTCTTGTCTGTGGAATAGGTACAGATTCCTGCCAAGATATCGGTCTTGAAAAGATAATAGTCACTATCCTGTGTTTGTAAGATAACCTCCTTGCTCGGCAGTTTCTTGTTGGCCTCGACATAATCGTCGACCTCATAGTTCAGGCAGCATTTCAATTTGGCACACATTCCAGCAAGTTTCTGAGGGTTCAGGGATATATCCTGAAAGCGTGCAGCATTAGTGCTCACGCTGACGAAGTTTTTCATCCACGTGGCACAGCAAAGTTCCCGTCCACAAGGTCCTGTTCCACCAATCCTCCCTGCTTCTTGCCTTGCACCGATTTGCTTCATTTCTATTCGGACATGGAAGGTATCTGCGAGGACCTTAATGAGCTGTCGGAAGTCGACGCGCTCATCTGCGATATAATAAAAGATAGCCTTATTGCCGTCTCCCTGGTATTCCACGTCTCCAATTTTCATTTGGAGGTTCAAGTCTTTGGCGATCTGCCGGCTTTGGATCATGGTGCCATGCTCCCTGCTTTTTGCCTCGTGATATTTATCCATGTCCACTTGCTTGGCGATGCGGTATATACGCTTGATGTCATCTGCCGACTTTAGATTAGCTTTCTTGATCTGCAATTTGACCAGTCGTCCTGTAAGCGTGACCACTCCGATGTCATGTCCAGGGTTAGCTTCTACCGCCACGATATCACCTTTGTGCAAATCGAGATTGTTGACATTATGGTAATATCCTTTTCTGGTATTCTTGAACTGTACCTCAACAAGATCTGTTGACTGCGTATTCCCTGGTACGTCAGCAAGCCAATCGTATGTATTCAACTGCTTGTTCTGTCGCCCACAGGCTGCACGGCAGAGACCGCGGTCACAGCCGTTGCATATTTTGAATTTCATATTTTTGTAATCCATATCTGTAACTTTATCATATATTGTAGGATCCCTGTCCTAAGGGCAGGTTTCTCTTGGTTATTTCCTCATGATGTAAATAATCATTTTCAATGCTAAGTCAAAAAAGACAATCTTTCCATTCGCATTTTGCCCGATATCCCTTTGAGCCTTTTCCAATAGTTCGGTAATCTCAATCACGTTGGCTTCGTTGACGAACCGAGCGAAGTTCTTTGAAAAGTTCTCTTCTTCTTGCGTCATATAGATGAGACTGGGCTGATGGAAATTGAACATGAAGTTCTCGCGGATCATCCGTGAGAAATAGTTAAGCATGCGCTTCTGCTTTTCCCTTCCATATCCTGCAGAGATTTCCGACCATTTCTTCAGTTCCCTGATATCACGCTTATAGGCGAGTCGCATGAGCATCATGAACATGTCGAGGAATCCCCTGTTCTCGTTAGATGCATCCAATTGGTTGAGGGCCTGCATCCAATTGCCATTTGCCAGTCGGGCTATCCGTCGTGCATTTTCCTCGTCAATGCCCCTTTTTTGTACTAAAGCCCGTTGTATGGAATATTCGCTAATTCTCTTGAAGTCAATGCGCTGTGCCCTGCTCAGGATGGTTTCTAATAATTTCTCCGGTTCCTCGCATACTAAAATGAAAAGCGTCTGCATAGGAGGCTCTTCGAGTAATTTTAAAAGCTTATTGGCACATTCCTGGTTCATCCGTTCTGGAAGCCAGATGATGCAGATCTTATATCCACCTTGGCTGGACTTCAAGCTCAATTTGCGGATGATGCTATCACTCTCGCCCGCGCCAATGATGGCTTGTTGGGATGTCGCATTCATTTCGTTCAGCCATTGATCCATGGTAAAATAAGGTCCATGGGAAAGTAGGTGGTTCCATTCCTTAGCGAAATCGTCACTGATCATCTTGTGTTCCGCCGATGTGCCTGCAGGGCGAATCACGGGATAGATGAAGTGCAGGTCGGGATGTTCCCATTTCCTGAGCATGGCTGTTGCTTTTGGGTCACCATTTTCCCGATCGCCTAACAAATAGGAGGCGAAAGCAAGAGCCAATGCCATCTTGCCACAGCCCATGGGACCGCAGAACAGCATCGTATTGGGTATCCTGTCCTCTTCCGTCATTTGTAGCAGTCGCTGCTTGACGTCTTCTTGTCCAATCACTTCATCGAATCTCATCTTATAAAAGCCGTTTAGCCACCTCTGCGACAGAACTTACCGCAGACATGGTATAGAAATGGATGTTTCTTACGCCCGCCTCATACAGTTCCTTGCATTGTTGCGTGGCCCATTCAATTCCCAGTGCCTTGGCATCCTCGTCGGTCTTACATTTCAGAACCTCTACGGCTAAGTCTTGGGGAAGATCGCAATGGAAAGTACGAGGAACGACGGTCAATTGGGACAGTTTCGCCAAAGGCTTAATGCCTGGGATGATGGGGATGGTGATGCCCATGTCTCTTGCCCTTTTCACAAAGCTAAAATATTTCTGGTTGTCGTAAAACAGTTGGGTGACAGCATACGTGGCTCCCATATTCTGTTTCCGCTTTAGGAATTCCAGGTCCATTTCCATGTTCGGAGCTTCTTCATGTTTCTCCGGATAAGCCGCTACCCCAAAGGAAAAGGGTTCCCCTGGATGTCGGATAGGAGTCCCATCTATAAAGAATCCCTTGTTAAAGAGATTGACTTGCTTGATCAGGTCTGTGGTATGGATGTGCCCACCTGGGGTTGGCGTGAACACCCTGTCATCTTTCGCCTTGTCTCCACGCAGCAAGAGTACGTTTGAGATTTCCAAGAATTGTAAGTCGATCAACTCATATTCAATGTCTTCCTTCGTCACGCCACTACAGATGATGTGCGGGATGACAGGAATATGGAATTTATTTTGGATAGCGGCGGCGATGGCAATCGTCCCCGGTCGACGCCGTATGCGTTGCCTTACGAAGTGACCGTCTTCCAGTTCATGATAGACATATTCGCTATGATGGGTAGTGATATTGATGTAATGGGGATTAAATTCCTTCAACTGTTCAATCGTCGAGAAGAGGTTTCCTGTCCCGTTTCCTTTTAAAGGAGGAAGGACCTCAAAGGAGAAACCCCTTTTCTGTGTATCTTGTTTGATGATATCGACAACTTTCATCCTTAATTCCTATGGTGTACATTTGGATGCAAAGTTACGAAAAAAAAGTGTCATACCCTCATGAAGGGGAATTTATTTGCGCTCTTTTCTTCTCTGTCATCCTTACGATAACGATACTGCTCTCATAAAGCAACCAGATGGGAAGGGAAACAATGGCAAGGGTGAAAGCATCGGAAGTGGGGGTGATGGCGGCGGCAATGATGAGAACGGCGACAAAAGCATGCCGACGGTATTGCTGCATCCACGATGCCTTTAGGAGACCGAACAGAGCCAGTAACCAACTGATAATGGGAATCTCAAAGACAATCCCAAAGACCAGGCTCATAAATAGAAGGGTGTCCATATAAGATGCTAAGGTGAGCATGTTTGCTACGTCACTGCTTACTTGATAGGTTCCCAAGAACCTTACTGTCAAAGGAAATATCAGGAAATAGTTGATCAGTACTCCGACGAGAAACATGATATAGGCAGAACATACGATGCGTGTGGCATAGTGCTTTTCATTTTGGTAAAGGGCAGGGGCAATAAACTTATACAAGACGTATAAGATATAAGGGGATGCCACTAAAATGCCAAAGCATAGGGCCGTCTTCATGTGAATCATGAACTGTTCGGTCAGCCCAATGTTCATTAAATGGACATCGAAGGGCTTGACTCCTAATAGGCGATAGGTGATGAATTGGCTGTTCTTGGGGGCGAGGACAATCTTGAAGAGGGTCTCCTTGAAGAAAAAGGCCAACAAACCACACGCGACGGTGACCACTAAGATTTTGATGATGCTGTCGCGCAAGATGTCAAGATGGTCCCAAAAGGATAATTCTGGGTCCTGTGGATCTTCTCCCATCTGCTAAAATTTCTTGGTGTCTTCTTTGTGGGGTTCTTTGGGATCGGAGTTTAGGTCATTGTCAATGCCGTTCATCCCATCCTTGAAACTTTTTACGCCCTTGCCTAAACCTTTCATCAGCTCAGGGATCTTTTTGCCTCCGAACAGTAAAAGGATAACCAATGCAACGATGATGATGTCTTGTGTTCCTAACATATTTGCTTGTTTTTATGGTTCGCTTTGTGCAAAGATACATCAAACCGAGAAGAATACAAAATAAATGTCGAAGTTTTTGGGTAGGAAGCGACGTATCACGAAGATCATGTTCTGTATATCGTTAAAAAAGGATTAATTGCAGGCTTCATAAGTCTTGCTCGAAAATTATTTGTACCTTTGTATCATCAATCGGAGTTCTTATAAGATGTGTGAAGGTATGAAAGGATTATGGAAAGCTTTGCTTGTCGTCTGCATCCTCTTCCCTTTAAAAGGAAGATGTGCACAGAATCTGGATGACTTATACCGGGAGTTGCACCAGTCTATGCGAAATTTCCCACAGTTAGTGGAGAAAAAAGAATCGAAATTGGCTGCCCTGCGTTTCCGGTATCAGCATAGTCCTACCCGTATGGACCGTGTCCATACTGCCTTTGCGCTCTATGCGGCTTATGACTATTATCAGAACGATTCTGCCATGTATTATTTAGAGCAATGCGTGACCTATTCTGAGGAACTGAAACGGTGGGATTGGATGAATGCCTGCCTCATTGAACTTGCTTATCGCGCAGCCTCGAACGGCTATACGCCAGAGGCGAGTCACGCGCTCAGTCGGATAGCAAAGGACCAATTGAGGACAAAGAAAGAATGGTATTCCTATTACCGTTCTTATTATAATTTATACTCTCTGCTCAGCGTCCATTCAAATCTTCCTGAATATCGGCGTGCCTATCGTGAAAAGACCCGCCAATATTGTGATTCCATGCAGATCTATGGAGATGACAATATCCTTTCGTTTTTAGACACGAAGATGCAATGGGCAATGTCAGACAAGAATTTCAAGGAAGCCAAGAGACTTGTGGAGATCTGGATCAAGAAGGTAGGAGAGGGGACACACGACTATGCAATGGCTGCCTATAACTATGGCGTGCTATGTGATTCCTTGCATGATTTCAAGGGAGCACAGTATTGGACGTTGAAATCGGCCCTGACCGACCTGAATGGGGTGGCAATGAATCAGGGAGCCCTTTTCCATTTGGCACAGATGTTCCAAGAGAAAGGAAACCTGAAGCGTGCTTATCGTTATGCTCATTTTACTTGGGAGTGCAACAAGAAGTTTAATGCCCCACAACGAAACCTGGACATGTACCAGTGGTTAACGGACATGGATGAAACGAATCGGCAAGAGATTCAACATTCTAATCATGTCTTGACCGTATTGGTCATCGCCATTAGCTTGATGGTCCTCTTCCTTTCGATCACCTTGTTTTACCTGGAAAGAGGGAAGAAAAGCCTTGCCAATGCACATTTAGACTTACAAGACGTGAATGGGAGGTTAAAAGAATTGAACCTGCACTTGAACGAACAGAACCGGATTAAGGAAGAATATATCGGGAAGTTCTTGGGCATCTGTCGGCTCTATGTGGATAAGATTGATCAATACCGCAAGAATGTATCCAGGAAAATCAAGGAAGGGGACAGTGAGGAGCTCCTACAGATGATGAAATCACCCGACCTGCTGAAGAAAGACCTTGAAGAACTCTATGCCTATTTCGACTCCATTTTCTTGCACTTATTCCCCGATTTTGTTGAGGAGTTTAACGCCTTGTTGCAGCCAGAGGCGAGAATCAAGGTGAAGAATACTACTTCACTGCCTACGGAAATCCGTATTTTTGCCTTGATTAGGTTGGGCGTGGAAGACAGTTCTCAGATTTGCAAGTTCTTGCATTATTCTTCTTCTACGATCTATAATTATCGGTCTAAAGTGAAGAGCAATGCTTTAGGGGATAAAGAAGATTTTGAGAGGAAAGTGAAGGAAATTGGTAGGTAAAAGCTCTATTTTAGCGAATAGATATCTTTTCATTTCCTCTATGTGATCTACTTTTTTAAGATTTGTTTAAAAAAGTAAGTTGCTGATATATTGTATTTTAAAATTTTGTATTTCTTTATCTTATCTACTTTTTAGCTATATCGGTTTTGTTGTGATCTTTTTTTATAGTACCTTTGCATCACGAACCTATCAGTAAATCAACTACACCTAATCTAACATGCAAGATAAAGTAGTTTGCTGATGGCAAATGAAAATACTTGGTGTGTCGATAATTGTTAATAAAATAGCGAAAAGGGTGACTGTTCGTGAGAATAGTCACCCTTATTTTTTGTCTCGATCATTTCTTTGTTTTCTGTCTGATCACTTCTCTGTTTTCAGAGAAACATGACCATCGATCGGGAAGGATTTCCCGCTCCATGCTTTCTGAGATGTCCATGGTTCTGCAGGGGCTGTCCAGAAAGGCGCGTCAGCAGGCAATCCTAAGGGCATGAAGACGAGGGATGTCATATACAGGCTTCCGTTGTCTGTATAGGAGTTGGCAAGGTTGGGCTGATGCCCCACGAATCCTAAGCGCAGGAATCCTTTGTCATCGAAGTTGCCGTCCACCTTGAACATGTTCTTCATGACAGCTGTGATGGCACTGCGAACCTGTCCATTGCTGATATTCTTCGGCATTCCGAACCTCCAGGCTGCCATGGCAAGCGTTTGGAAGGCTCCCATGCGATAGACCAATGACCGTCCATAGCCAGGATAGGTTCCCTCTGGCGAGACCAGTCTTTCCATGACCGTGTTATAGCGTTGCATTCTTTGGATGGCTAACTTTGAGCTGACGGGCGTCCAGAATTTATGCTTTTCGCATTGTTCCAATACTTCTATGTACATGGGATGGATGACATAGGCGTTGTAATAGTCAAATGCCATTTCTGGTCCGTCGGAATAATAGCCATCTCCTAAGTACCATTCATTGATTTTGCAGCATGCAACCCTGAGCACGTACATGTCTGCCTCTTCGCCGATGGAAAGGAAGAATGCCTCGATGATGGCTCGGAAAAGAAGCCAGTTGTTGTAGGCAGGACGGATGACACGTAATCCTTTGAAGCATTGGATATATCGCTGTTGCGTCGTCTTGTCCAGTTGATACCAGGTAGACTCTGGCGCACGTAGGAAGCTCTCTGCCAAGTAGGCAGCGTCAACTAAGATCTGGAGCTCTCCTTTCCATAAAAGATAATCAGGACTCTGTGGGTCAACAGCATTCTTGTAAGAAGCAAGGGCCCAGTCATGCAGCTGCTTGCGTTGCTTCCCTTCTGGCGTTCCGTCATCTGGCAGGGCCAACCAAGGCGTGATGCCCGCCATGAGCCTGCCGAATGCCTCTAAGTAGGATACCTTGACATTCCTACCATCCCAATTGGGGCTGAGCTCGAGGGGCATGTTCTTTTGCAATTCCCCTTTACTCATGTTTTCCAAGATCGGTTGCGCGATTTTGTAACACAACCCTGCCCAATACTGCCGGTCGGTCTGTGGGATGTTCTTCACTTTCTTGGCAGAAGCACTTCCTGCCAAGATAAATGCCATGATGGCAATCATCAAATACTTAACTTTCATGATCCTTATTGTTTAGATAGATAATGATTCTCAATAGAGAGCTGTTTTCTCTTTGTACTGATTTGAAGGCAGTGGACTTGTTGATAGGATCAGCTGACCTTTTTCCATTGCTGGTTGCAAATATAGTGATTTTCTTGATACAGACCACAAGAATCTCGGAAAATCTATCCGAGATTCTTGTGCGACATCAGCTTTTGTGGGTGGATCCCGGAGTTTTCCGAGCTCCTGTGTCCTTTCTTGATTTTATTTTACGGTTGGATTGGACAGTGGCTTGACGAGCCAGTCTAAGAAGGGACGCAAGACCTTGGCTGAAGGGTTAGCCTCTTTTAGGGAGAGCTTGATATCCTCGCCCATTCCGTTGAGCACCTTGAATTGATATCTGGGGTTGCTATCGATTGCTTCAACTTCCTTCACTGTAGCAGCTATGCTTGCGCTGTCCCCATGGGAACGGGCTTCGACCAAGGCTTCCGCATAGCGGCACATGTCGCCCACCTTGTCTGTAAAAGGTTGGATTTCGTGCCACAGCAGGCGGTCAGATGCTAAGTCTGACAGCCCCATCTCAGCCAATGTGTCGCAAGCATTCACCAGTGCCTTCAGCTGCTGCAATAAGGCAGAAGTGCGTTGTGGGCAAGAAGGGGCAGCCTTGTACTGCCTAATCAAGTCGGACAACACTGTGGATTGGTCGTAGGTGCTCAAGTTGGGCAGGAGGCAGAAGGCCGATGGCCAGCGATGACCAAACACCGCACGAAGCGCGGCCATCCAGGATTGCTCATTATCGAAACCTGTCCTGTTCCATCCATAGTCGCCTACGCTAAACAGGGCAATCTTGCTGGCCTCGCCTTGTTGCATGGGATTGCTTATGAGCGTCTTAACGCCCCGCAGGTTAGCCTCCATCGTAGCATTGCGGTCGATATGTGCCTCGTCGTCGAAGTTGCGGTAGGTGTCTAACATAAAGAGCTTGTCCATGTCGTTGTCGTTGCAAGGGTAGTTCCACCACCAAGCCACGTCGCGTCCGAGCCATGAGCTCACCTTTTCCGGATCTTTGCTGTTGGGCACCGTCCATACCGCCCTGCCTGTGATATAGATGTTGATCTTAGCAGGCGTATTACTCAATGACTTGAAGAAATTCACCGCCTTCTTCTCATTCACCCACGAGTAGGCATACAGTTGTGGGACGTAATGGAGCGGTTTCACCGTATCGGCAGGGTTTGCCTTTTTTGTGTTCCAACGTTGGTCCATACGTTCTTGTAGTTGGGTGAGCCTGTTGGCTCCCAGCCGTAGTGTAGGCTCATCGTCGGGTACGCCGACATCATCCACAAAGACACCGAACTGGCGAACGCCAAGCCGATGCATGTCCTCGTATTTCTTCATGATCTTGTCGAGGACATCGGTCTTTGTCGAGTCCGTGAAGGCTTGTCCCGGATGGATGGCCCAGATGAAGTTGACCTTGCATTGGTGGGCTACGTCGGTCATGGATCGAAGCATGTCCTGTGACAGGTAGCCTAATTCCTTTTCTTGGTCCGTGATCGTGGTTGGGTAAGGCTTTTCCCAGTAGCGTGAATGGTAGGGGTCGCTTTTCGCGCCATACATGTAGGTGTTCATCTTGTAACGGGCCATGAACCGGAAGAGGTCTTCTGTCACTTCCTTGCTGTAAGGCACTCCGTAGTATCCCTCGATGACGCCTCTGTATTGGGTGTCGGCATAGTCGTAGATCCTCACCTTACGCAGGCTGCCTTTCTGCTCACTGAGCATCTGTTCAAGGGATGCCAGTCCACAGAACACCGCATCCGTATGTTCTCCTAAGATGACGACCTGTGCATGGCCTGCGGCATCTCCTGTCACGGAGATCGCATGGCGGTCGTACTTGGGCACGGTGAACACCGAACGTGCCAGGGACAACTTTGTTGCGGTCTTGTCGGCCACGTCACCGGATCCATGGATGCCGATGATGACCGTCATCCTTCCTGCAACAGCTTTCTTGCCCACGATGGGAACGATACCGTTTTCTGTGAGCACAGTCTTCGCCCTATTGATGGTGTACGTGTCGCATCCGCGCCCTACGATGAGCGTAGCCTTGGCTGTGGTTGCCACGCTTCCCCCGTCATCAATCTGAAGTTGGGGCACGGGCCAAATGTGATAAACAAGGTCTGAGCCATGAGCAGGCGAGACCGTGAAGAGCAAAAGCAAAAGCAGGCACAGCGTCGTGACTTTCTTTGCAAGGGCTTTTGAGGTCTGGGGTTTCATGATGATATTTATTGATGAATCATTTTTTTGATGCGATTGGGATCTCGATGATGGGCGAGTCACCCATGCTCTGACTTTCCTGGGCTCTCAGGGACGGCCTTGCATCTTCTTTGACAAGGCTTTCCGAATGGGCTGGTCATACCCTTTCAGGCAGAGATAGGCAAGAATGACACTGAGTGTCATGGCACTAACCGACTCTTTCCATGTTTCCGTGAACGTATACACCTGGTTCTTGATCATCCAAGAATAAAAGAGATACATGATGGGATAATGGACCATATAGAGTGGATAAGACAGATCCCCTAAGAACTTACAGATCTTGGTAGACCGCGTGTCGCTGGTCTTGCCGGATGCCCCTAACCATACGAGAGCGGGAAAGATGATGACGATGCACACCGACTCATAGAGTCCGTTCAGGCAATAGGCACCTACGGGCTGGATGTAAGGCACGGCGAAAAGTACGAATAGCAGGGCGGAGCAGATCCAGAAAGCACTGCGGACCTTGACCGGGTGGAAGATGCGTGAGAGAAACATGCCCATGGTATAGGGGAATAGCATCCGGAGCATGCCGCCCCAGAAGTTCATCGTGTCTAAGGTCCATCCTACGCCAAAGCTTCCATAGCCAGATACATCGGCTACATTAAACCAAACCAGGATAACGCCGAATACCGTGGCGAGGATCCCCAATACCTTCGTAGGCAGCCGATGGATCAACAGCGCATAGAGGATATTGCCTATATACTCGAAGAACAGCGACCAGGCAGGACCGTTGAGCGGGAACATTTCACCATTGCCCCTGATCTCATAAGGGCAGCCGGGTATGGCCGGTATCATGAACATCGCGCATAGCAGTGCCAGCATCGACATGGAAATGGCAACGTGCGTGCCGTCCCATTGCACGCCTCCTTGTAGGTAGAAGAATACGAGACCTATGATCGCCCCCATCACCACCATGGGGTGGAGGCGGATGATACGGCGCTTGAAAAACTGTTGGAGGGTAAACCCCTTCTGCCACCGGTCGTCATAGGCATATCCGATCACGAATCCGGACAGGATAAAGAAGAAGTCCACTGCCAAATATCCATGGTTGAAATGCTCGATCATGCCATCGCCAAGACTGTTTACCGACTTGGCAAAGCCGTATCCTTCATTGACATGATACCACAACACGAGCATGGCGGCTACTCCCCGTAGTCCGTCAAGTAGTTGATAATGGGGCTTGCTGTCGGCAAATGTCGTTGATGGTATGAGTGACGTTCTCATGATGATGGTTTCACTTGTTAAAAGGTTACCTTCGTGCTGTGCACATCCGGATCGGCTATTCTTCTTTTTTGTGTCATCTCCTCATGAGATGCTTACAGGGTACAAAGATAATGAATTTTTTCCAAAGGGCAAAGGCAGGCTGCGAATTTATCTCTGCACTGAGTGGCTGAGGGCTATGGAATAGGACGTGGTTACGACTTCGCCTCTCTTAACGTTGTTAGTTCTGTTGAATCAACATTGCAGAGGACGCTTATGATTGTCGCATGGTAGACCGTGCCTTGACGTAATGGTACAGGATGTGGAAGAATCCGTGCAGGCAAGCGTGCTCGATCTGTGTCTGATAGAAATAACCCACGAACCGGTTATGGTGGGCAGCCAAGCCCTGGAAGACCCGATAGCAGAGGCGATGGGCAATCAGTTGCTGATAGTGGGCATCCTTTTTGATGAGGCGGCATAGCCTGCTGTAATCGATCAGATATTCTTGCGGATGCTCGTGGATCAGGCTTGTCGCTGCGCTCACGCCACTTTGCAAGGCATCATAGATCCCCTCACCGGTGAGCGGTTGGTTGAGACCTGCCGCGTCTCCAATGAAGAAGACATGGTTGTGCCACAAAGGGTGCCGTAGAGGATTGCCGATTGGGATCATGGCAGCATGGAGAGGATATTGTTCCTGGTTCTTCAAGCCAATGACAGAGCTGAAATCATCCATCGCCTGGTTGCCCTTAAAATGCTCTCCCCGTAGCTTGCAGAATCCCAAGCATTCCTTATTGTCCTTGGAAAAAGCCCAGGCATACGTCTTTGGGACAAAGCCGAAATAGATGTTGACCCCATCGATGGGCGCATCAGCACGGCGGACATTGACTTCAAAAGCCTCGCTATTGATGTCCTTTCTTTGGAAAGTCGGGTCGTAATGTTGGAGAAGGTGCTCTGTATGGCTCACGGCTCCGTCGGCAGCCACGAGGAAGTTGTAACCGATACGGCACCCAGACCTTAGCGTGATGGTCTTGTTGTTGAAGTCGATGTCCTCACATCCATCCCCTTCTATGAGTTGTCCTCCCAACCGGGAGAACTCCTTGGCCAAGAATTGGTCGAAAAGCGGACGGTCGACTAAATGGATGCGGCAGTCCGTGCCTTGGAGTTCAGGGGGCAACATGTCGGCGCGGGTGAAGTCGCAGTCAACAAAGCACTCTTGGCGATGCCAAAGCCTGAGCCTACTCTCGCGGGCTACTAATGATGCCTCCATGAGCCGGGCGTAGTCGTTAGCACCCAAAAGGGACTTGAGTAACAGGCGCGACTTCGCCGTCAGGACGCCTGCGCAAAGTTTCACCCTGGGGAAGGTTGCTTTCTCTATGACACAACAGTCAATGCCATCCTTGGCCAGTCGGATGCCACAGGCACATCCTGAAGGTCCGGCTCCAATGATGACGATGGGATAAAAGCGGTAATGGTCTGCCATGTTCATATCTGTTTCTCCCTGCTAAATAAAATCGTGTAAAGGTACGAAATATTCTCCAATACGTGCATCTCTTTCCACATTTTTGCATCTTTCCCTCCTCTGTTTTGCAGAAAGAAGGCAGATGGCGGATTGGAAGAATTCTGTCTTAAACAGGAAGAAAATCTTTGGATGGCTTGCCAGCATGGGAAAAAGTACCTATATTTGTCCCTTAATAGGATACTAACACCAAATAGATCAGATGAAGAAAATATTATTCATAGTTGCTTCCCTGAGGAAGCAAAGTTTCAACAGAGAGATTAGTGAAAGGGTAAGAGGCTTGCTGGAGGGCAAGGCAGAAGTGAAGGAACTGGATTATGCCCAGGTTCCTTGGATGGATCAGGATATCGAGTTCCCTGCTCCGCAACCTGTTGTCGACTTGCGTAAGGCTGTGGCTGACGCGGATGGCGTGTGGGTCTTTTCCCCAGAATACAATTATGCCTATCCTGGTCATTTGAAGAATCTCATCGATTGGCTTTCCCGTCCGGTGGATCCTGCCGACCGTACCGCTCCAACCGTACTTGCTGGAAAGAAGTTCACCCTCACCGGTGCCGGCGGTCGTGGCGCAACAGCGTCCTGTCGCAAGATGCTCACCAGTCTGTTGACGATATTGAAGGCGAATGTGATGACAGAAGGGCAGACCGGCATCGCACTGAATGTGGAGGCTTGGACGGAAGGGCGCATGATCCTTGACGATGAACAGAAAGCAGCGTTAGCAAGGCAAGTGGATCTCTTCCTGAGGTTCTTGGACGATTAAATTCCTGCGCAATAAATATGGGACTGCGACCTGTATTGTACTGAATAAGTTGACACTTCATTAAAAAGAAGTAAAAGGAAAAAAAGTAATGAATCAGTACACTGAAGAAGAAAAACTTCTGTTATTA
>ONBG01000036.1 GCA_900316015.1 uncultured Prevotella sp.
TTTAATAACAGAAGTTTTTCTTCTTCAGTGTACTGATTCATTACTTTTTTTCCTTTTACTTCTTTTTAATGAAGTGTCAACTTATTCAGTACAATACAATCTATCATGAGATGGGAAAAACTATGCTCTTTTGGCTTGGCTTTTTCAGGAATAATCTTTATATTTGCATGCGGACTTAACCGTGAACAGCAAATCTTTTAGGCTTATGGATGAAGACAATCGATTGATCAGCAGGCGTGATTTCTTACGACGACTTACTGTGGGCACAGCCTCTGCCGTGGCGTTTTCGGCTGCGGGACCTCTGAAGTTGTTCGCTCAGGGCGAAAGCAAGTCGTTGAGTGTAGGCAAAATGACCTATCGCAAGAACCATCATTCTGGCGACTTGGTATCACTGTTGGGGTATGGGATGATGCGTTTGCCCATGAAAAATGGGCAGATCGACCAAGACCTCGTGAACCAAGAAGTCGACTATGCCTTGGCACATGGAGTGAACTATTTTGACACATCTCCCCATTATTGTGGAGGAAAGTCTGAGAAAGCAGTGGGGATTGCCTTGAGCCGTCATCCCCGTTCTTCCTACTTCTTGGCAACGAAGATGTCTAACTTTGGGCAGGATGAATGG
The DNA here is from genome assembly GCA_900316015.1 of uncultured Prevotella sp. Taxonomy (GTDB): domain Bacteria; phylum Bacteroidota; class Bacteroidia; order Bacteroidales; family Bacteroidaceae; genus Prevotella. Next base: position 623 of record ONBG01000036.1, read on the forward strand.
TCGGCAGAGGCATCTAAGGCAATGTATCGTCGGTCGATGGAGGATCTCAGGACAGACCATATCGACTATTATCTGCTGCATGGCATTGGGATGGGAGGCATGACATCTTTCAAGGGCAGGTTTATAGATAACGGAATGCTTGACTTTCTGTTGGCGGAACGTAAGGCTGGGCGTATCCGAAACTTAGGCTTCTCCTATCATGGAGATGTGGAAGTTTTCAACTGGTTGTTAGCACATCATGACCAATACCATTGGGATTTCGCCCAGATCGAGATGAACTATATGGACTGGAAGCATGCAAGCGAGCGGAATACGAATGCTGATTACCTGTATGGGGAGTGCGAGAAGCGTGGCATTCAGAATGTGGTCATGGAGCCCTTATTAGGGGGCAGGTTGGCAAAGCTGCCAGATGCCCAGGCTCAACGCCTGCAGTCCCGTCGCCCTCACGACACGATTGCCTCGTGGGCGTTCCGTTTTGTGGGATCGCATACGAATATCCTGACCGCCTTGAGTGGGATGACGACAATGAATGTGCTGCAGGAGAATGTCAATACTTTCTCTCCTTTGGATCCCTGTAACAGTGAAGAGTTGGCGTTACTGAAAGATATTGCTGACAACTTGGCTGCTTATCCAACCATCCCCTGTACGGGATGCAGGTATTGCATGCCTTGTCCTTACGGAGTGGATATTCCCGGGAATTTCGCGGCGTATAACAAAGCAGTGAACGAAGGGACGTTGCCTCCAGCTAACAAGCAATCCGCCGACTATCCATCTCGTGCGAAGTCTTTTGCCGAGCAGTACAAGAAGCAACTGCCGGAAAAAGGATTGGCCATGCATTGCATGGACTGTGAGGCTTGCTTGCCTAAATGCCCGCAACGCATCAAAATCCCTATCCAGATGGCAAAGTTAACAGAATTGCTATCTTAATATTGTGTGAAGAGCCTGGGCAGTCCTCATCCCTCATTCTTTCCCTTGTTGGCAATGAATACACCTAAGAGGATGAGGGCTGACCCGAGGTATGCCATCCACGTCATCGGCTCGCTCAATACAATGGCACTGCAGATCACCGTGCTGATGGGATTGATGTAGATATAGTTGGATGCGCTGATGGCACCAATCTTCTTGATGATATAGCTCCAGATGAAGAAGCAGGCAAAAGAGGCGATAACTCCAAGGAACAGCAGGTTGCCCCAGATGACCGGTTGACGGAAACCGTCAAAAGGGAAGTTCCAAGGACGGATCAGAAATACGGGAATAATGGTCAGGATACCATAGAAGAATACTTTCCTCGTGATGAAGGTCGCGCTGTATCGGTAAGATACCTCCTTGATGAGCAAGCTGTAGACTGCCCAGCTGATGGCAGCCACTAACGCGAGCAAGTCGCCTAACGGGTTCAGGTGAAGGATGAACTTGCCATTGAAGATGACGATGGCTGTGCCTAACAATGCTGTGATAGACCCAGCGACGAGCCCTGGCGTTGCCTTGATGTCCTTGATGAAAAGGAATCCGAGGAGCGTGGTGATCAATGGGGCTGTGCATACGATGAAGGACACATTATTCGTGTAACTAATGCCTACGGCCCAGTTCTCGCTCAGGAAATACAGAGATCCCCCGGTGATGCCCAAGAGTGCCATGGTAAACTCGTCTTTCCAAGTCTTCGACCAAATTTTCTTCGGTGAGCAGAACCAAATGCAGACATAAGCCATCAGGAACCTGATGAAGAAAATCTCTTCCGGCCGCATGCCATGGAGGAGCAACTCCTTGGAATTGACGAACGTACAGCCCCAGATGAGGACAACGATGATAGCGATGATATGATAGATCATATTCTGTTGACTTTTAATCTTGATGATGGGATGCTGAAATCCAATATCAGCCAGCACGCTGCAAAGTTCGCTATTTTTCAGCAAAAGAGAGCAAAAACTGCATGAAAATTGCTATCTTTGCGACATGGAAATAATCTATTTATTCATCGGTATCGTCATCGGAGGGGCTTTGGGCTTTTTTTGGATGATGAGTCAGAAAAAAAGTGGAGAAGGAAAGGTCATGTTGTTAGAGCAACAACTCGACCAGGCAGTGAAAGGAAAAGACTCCCTCCAGGCACAACTTGAGGCTGTGGAGGACAAAAACCGTGAGCTCTCGGAGCAGGTCAGGCAAGTACAGGTAGAGCGTGAAGGCTTCGCGGTGCAACTCCAAGAGGAAAGAAAACGGAACGAAGAGCACACACAGCTTCGCGAAAAACAGCATGACGAGCAATTCAGGCAACAGCAAGAACAGTTTAATGCGCAACAGAAAACGCTTCAGGAGCAGTTCTCTAATCTTGCCCAGAAGGTGCTCGACCAGACCACGGATAAGTTGAAATCCCAGAATGTGGAGTCCATGCAGACTATCACCGCTCCTTTAAAGCAAAACATTGAGCAACTTCATCAGGCTATCCAGCATACCAATCAGGAGACCGCAAAGAATACCGCATCCCTTTCCCAGCAGTTGAAGGAGATGAGCGAGCAGACGCACAAAATCGATAGCACAGCCACACTGCTTACGAATGTAATCCGTGGAGGCAGTAAGGTACAAGGCAATTGGGGCGAGCGTATGCTTACCGAAATCCTGGATGCACAGGGATTGAAGAAAGGCATCGACTATGATGTTCAACAGACTCTGACGGATGAGAAAGGCAATGCGCTGGCCAATGATGACAGTGGGAAAAAGATGATACCGGACGTGATCCTGCATTATCCAAACAACGAAGACGTCATTATCGATTCCAAGATGTCGATAGAAGCCTATTACCAATATGTGAATGCAGAGGATGTCAGCCTGAAGAGGAAATATGCTGATGATCTCGTGAGGAGTATCCGCACCCAGATGACGGGGCTGTCTAAGAAGGATTATAGCAAATATGTGAAAGCCCCTCGCCATTCGATCGACTTTGTCATCATGTTTGTGCCCAATGAGGGGGCCTTGCAGTTGGCTCTTGCACAAGATCCACGATTATGGGGAGAGGCCTTCGACAAGAATGTCTTTATTACCAGCCAGCAAAACCTGATGGCGATCTTGAAAATCGTGCGATTGGCTTGGAGGCAATACAACCAAAGCGAAAACCAAAAGAAGGTATTCGAGATGGCTGAGGAACTCTTGAAGCGAATAGGGGAGTTCATTAAGCGATTCGACAAGGTAGGTAAAGATATCAAGACTCTTCATGATGACTATGACCTTGCCTATAACAAGGCATATAGTGGGAGACAGAGTATTGTCCAAAAAGCCAGTGAACTCAAGAACTTAGGAGTCAAGGAAAGCGTGAACCAACCTATTCCAGAAGTCGGACCTGACCGGTTGGAATAGTGTGAATGAATATACGAGAATCATTTTATTTCGTGTCATAATGCTAATTTGTTGCGCTAAAATGTAGCATTAATAAATTATTTTTGTACTTTTGCAAACAATGTTATCGGTAAAAAGCGAATAAAATGATATTGGATTTCGAACTGATGAAGAAGTTTTATGCTTCTTATGGTGAGCGAGTAGAGAAAGCAAGGAAGGAAATATGCAGGCCACTTACTTATGCGGAGAAGGTGCTTTATGCCCATCTGTTTCGTCCTTCAGACCTGAAACCTTATCAGCGGGGAGTGAATTATGTGGATTTCCGGCCGGATCGCGTGGCCATGCAGGATGCAACTGCCCAGATGGCTTTACTGCAATTCATGAATGCAGGCAAGGCGAAGGTTGCCGTTCCGGCTTCCGTCCATTGCGATCACCTGATTCGCGCCGATGTGGGGACAGCGAAAGATTTGCCGGAAGCTTGTCGGACGAATAAGGAAGTGTACGACTTTTTGCGCTCAGTCTCTCAGAAATACCATATCGGATTTTGGGAACCGGGAGCCGGGATTATCCATCAGGTAATCCTGGAAAACTATGCTTTCCCTGGTGGTATGATGGTTGGGACAGATTCACATACGCCTAATGCCGGTGGACTGGGAATGGTTGCCGTAGGCGTGGGTGGAGCTGATGCCGTGGATGTGCTGACGGCACAGCCTTGGGAATTGAAGATGCCTCGGTTGATCGGTGTCCATCTCACAGGCCAGCTCAGCGGATGGGCATCACCTAAGGATGTCATTCTGAAAATTTTGGGTATCCTTACGGTGAAGGGAGGAACCAATTCGATCTTAGAATACTTTGGCGACGGGGTCCATTCGATCTCTGCTACAGGACGGGCGACCATCTGTAATATGGGTGCAGAATTAGGGGCGACTTGCTCTCTCTTCCCCTATGATGAGAATACCGACGAATATCTTTGCCAGACAGGTCGGGAATCGGTAGCCGTGTTGGCACGCCAGAATAGGAAAGACCTTCTGGCAGACGATCAGGTATATGCTCGTCCCGATGTGTTTTACGACCAGATATTGGAGATTGACCTATCTTCCATTGAGCCTTATTTGAATGGTCCCTTTACGCCTGACGCAGCAACACCGCTTTCCCAGATGAAAACGAAGGGCCCAGCCCATGATTTCCCAATGGCAGTGGAAGTCGGGTTGGTCGGCTCTTGCACGAATTCAAGTTATGAGGACCTCTGCCGTGCCGCTTCTATCGCTCGCCAAGCGTATGAGAAGCAGATCCCGGTCAAGGCTCAGTTGATCATCAATCCGGGCTCCGAGCAGATCCGCTACACAGCAGAACGTGATGGTATCTTGGATGCCTTTCAGAAAATCGGTGCCGTCATCATGACCAATGCTTGTGGTCCATGTATCGGTCAATGGAAACGGCACACGGATGACAACAACCGTAAGAATTCGATTGTGACCTCCTTTAACAGGAATTTCCGCCGTCGTGCAGATGGCAATCCCAATACTTATGCCTTTATCGGGAGCCCAGAATTAGTGACGGCTCTTGCTATTGCCGGTCGTCTCGACTTTGACCCAGCAGTGGATACCTTGCAAGACAAGGAGGGCCATCCCGTCAAGCTGGATGCCCCAACAGGCTTCACTTTCCCTCCCAAAGGCTTTGAGGTCAAGGAAAGAGGTTTCCTTCCTCCATCGGAGCATCCTGGCGCAGATGTCTTGATCGACCCTCACTCCTCTCGTCTCCAGAAGCTCAAGCCTTTTGCTCCTTGGGATGGGAAAGATCTTGAGGATATGCCCTTGTTAATCAAGACGCAAGGAAAATGTACCACAGACCATATCTCGATGGCAGGGCCGTGGTTGAAATACCGAGGGCATTTGCAGAATATCTCGGACAACTTGCTGATGGGTGCAGTCAACGCTTTCAATGGCGAGTGCAATCAGGTGAAAGACCAATTGACAGGAGCTTATGTCCCCGTCTCTACCGCTGCCAAGGATTACAAGGCACATGGTATTTCTTCCATTGTCGTGGCAGAAGACAATTATGGGGAAGGATCCAGTCGGGAGCATGCTGCCATGGAACCCAGGTTCTTGAATGTGAAGGTAATCTTGGCCAAGAGCTTCGCACGCATCCACGAGACAAACCTGAAGAAGCAAGGTATGTTGGCATTGACATTCCTCAATAAGGATGATTATAATAAGGTGCAAGAGGATGACCGTATCTCCCTGACAGGCTTGAAAGAGTTCTGCCCTGGCAGCAAGCTATCCGTCCTCTTGAAGCACAAGGATGGGATCCAGGAGCAATTCTTGGTGGCACATACCTATAATGAAACGCAGATAGAATGGTTTAAGGCAGGTAGCGCATTGAACAACGCAAGGAAGGAATAGACATGAACAAGGATTATTTGATATACAAATTAAGTGACGAGGTAAAGACTTCGTGTAAGATTGACAATGAGCTCTTCACCCAGTATGGGGTGAAAAGGGGCTTGCGCAATGAGGATGGTTCGGGAGTCCTTGTGGGACTGACGAATATCGGTAATGTGGTGGGATATGAGCGAGGTAAGGATGGACAGTTGTACCCGACGGAAGGAAAGCTCTTTTATCGAGGGTACGAATTAGATGACTTGGTGTCTCCCTTGTTGAAGGAGAAACGTTTTGGCTTCGAGGAAATAGCTTTCTTGCTCCTTTCCGGTAGCCTTCCTGACAAGGAAGAATTAGCAGCTTTCAAGGAACTTCTCAATGACAATATGCCTTTGGATCATCGCACGATCGTGCACATCATCGACTTGGAAGGTTCCAATATCATGAACATCCTGGCGCGTTGTGTACTTGAAATGTACACTTTTGACCCCAACCCAGATGATATCTCGCGTGACAACCTGATGCGACAGTCGATAGAGCTGATTGCCAAGTTTCCTACCATTATAGCTTATGCCTATAATATCTACCGTCATACTGTTCAGGGGCGCTCCCTTCATATCCGCCATCCGAGGGAGGACCTGGGCATTGCAGAGAACTTTTTGTACATGTTGAAGCATAACGACTATACAGACCTGGATGCGAGGACGTTGGACCTTCTCTTGATCATCCAGGCTGAGCATGGAGGAGGAAACAACTCTACCTTTACCGTTAGGGTCACCAGTTCCACGCGCACGGACACCTATTCGTCCATAGCCGCAGGGATCGGTTCCTTGAAAGGACCGTTACATGGGGGAGCCAATATCAAAGTCATCAATATGTTCCATCACTTAAAGGAGCAGATCCAGGATTGGAAGAATATCGATGAGATCGATACCTACCTCAACCGGATGCTTCAGAAGGAGGCCTACGATAAGTCCGGACTCATCTATGGCATTGGACATGCTGTCTATACTAAGAGCGACCCACGTGCGGTAGAACTGAAGAAATTGGCTGGGGAGCTTGCCAAGGAAAAGGGAAGGGAAGAGGAATACGAGTTTCTGAAGCTGATTGAGCAGGAGGGAATCAAATGCCTGATGGCTCATCGCAAATCGAAGAAGCCAGCATGCGCGAACCTTGACTTCTATAGTGGATTCATTTATGAGATGATTGGGTTGCCTCAGGAAATATACACCCCGATATTTGCGATGGCACGTATCGTTGGTTGGACAGCACATCGCATCGAAGAGTTGAACTTTGAGGGGCGTCGTATCATTCGCCCGGCATACAAGAATATCCTGGAGCCCAAGAAGTACATCCCTATTGATGATCGTTAAATATGTCAAAAAGAACATTTTCCTGGTAAAAATGATATCTTATGTCATCAATTTATAGTACCTTTGCGTCTGATAATAAACAGACAAAGGTACTATTCTATGGCCTTCAAAAAAACAGTTAGGATTTATCTCACATGGCTTCTTGTCTTCTTATTGGAGAAGCCAGCTTTTATGCTTTATTATCACCTTCCTGTGAGCAAGGTTGGAGAGGTGATGTGGCATGGTCTTTCCCTTGATCTAGCCATGTCGGGATACCTTACGTCCGTGCCCGCAGTCATTTTACTTGTTTCTGTATGGTGGAGACCCAAGGCTTTATCGTATTTGATGAAAGGCTTCATGATGGTTGCCTCGTTTTTGGTTGCTTTCACTTTCATGTTGAATCTTGTCTTATATGGTTATTGGAATTTCCCTTTGGATTCCACGCCCATCTATTATTTCTTGACATCTCCTAAGGATGCTTTTGCCAGTGCCAACTTGTTCCAGGAACTGTTGGGCGTGATCGCCACGTTTGTCTTGGCATATGGAATCTATTGGCTGGTCCGATGGAAGGCTTCTTTCCAGGTAGAGTCTCGTCCCATTCGGCAAACTTTCCTCATGATGGTTACGTTAGGAATGTTGTTCTTGTCGATCAGGGGGGGCGTAACTGTGTCATCTACCAATACGGGAAAAGCCTATTTCAGTCATGTCATGGAACTCAACCACGCAGCGGTGAATCCTACTTTCAGCCTGTTTGAGTCCTTTGCCCATCAAGTTGATTTTGGACGGCAATATAGGTTCATGACCGATGATCAGGCAGATAAGTACTTCAAGCAGATGGTCTGCACGGAGAGTGATGAGGCTCGTATCCTATTGCGTACGGATCGTCCTGATGATATCCTACTGATCATTTGGGAAGGATTCCCCAAAGACTTGATGACAGCATTAGGAGGGAAACGGAATGTGGCTGTTGAGATGGATAGCTTAGCCCATCATGCGATACTCTTTAGACAGTTCTATGCCAATAGCTTCCGTACAGACAGAGGACTGGTATCCGTTTTGAGTGGATACCCAGCCCAGCCAACAACGAGTTTGATGAAATTCCCCAAGAAGACGGAAAGCCTTCCTTCCATAGCCCAGTCACTTAAACGGTATGGCTATCATACCAGTTATTACTATGGTGGAGACGCTGATTTTGCCAACATGCGTTCCTTCTTGGTCTCACAAGGTTTCTTGAACATTGTGTCAGATGTGGATTTCCCTATTAGCGAGAAGTTGAGCAAATGGGGCGTGCCCGACCATTTGGTGGCACAACGACTGATGTATGACGTGAAAAGGGAAGGTAAGGGGAGGCATTTCCGGGTCTTTCAAACTTCCAGCAGTCATGAGCCCTGGGATGTACCTTATCATCGCTTGAAGGACAAACGCTTGAATTCCTTTGCCTATACTGATCATACTATAGGTCAACTGATCCGTGACTATCAGAAGTTGCCACAGTGGAAGAATACCTTGGTCATCATCTTAGCAGATCATGTGGGCTCTTATTTGGAGCATTTGGATAATGAAATCCCGCAGCGTTATCAGATTCCACTGATCTGGGCGGGCGGCGCAATCACTCAACCTATGCGTGTTGATACTCTCGGAGGGCAAATTGATCTTGCTGCAACCCTGTTGGGACAAATGAATATCCCTCATCATGACTTTACCTTCAGCAAGGACATGATGTCGAAGAAGACGCCCAAGTTCGGGTATTTTACCTTTCCAGATCTATGGGGAATGGCGACAAAAGATGCGACCATTATCTATGATAACAAATCTAAAAAAGTGATTTACAAGAAAGGAAGCCATCCTGAGAGATATATAGATCAGGGAAAGGCATTCCTGCAGAAGTTATATGATGATATACAAAAACGTTAATGACTACTTTATATGTTAGACCAACTCTTATCTCTTTTACCGACACTTATCACCTGGGACACAGACCTGTTTCTGTGCCTCAACCGCCATCATTGTCAGTTTATGGATAATTTCATGGAACTGTATAGTGACAAGTGGATTTGGATACCGTTCTATATCAGTTTCTGGTGGGTGATGTTTAAGAATTATTCTTGGAAAATAACCCTGACCTGCTTGATTGTGATCACTATCTTAGTTACCATTTCCGATCAAACCACTTCAACTCTGTTGAAGCCGATGGTAGAGCGGATGCGTCCTAGCAATCCAGATAACCCTTTGTCACAGATGACTCATATTGTAGATGGATACAGGGGAGGGCGCTTTGGGTTCCCGTCTTCCCATTCAGCCAATGCCTGGAGCTTGACCTTTTTTGCCATTTATCTGGTAAGGCGCCAGGTCTTAGCTTATATGTTGATTGTATGGTCGCTGCTGATGTGCTATTCCCGAATATATTTGGGTGTCCATTATCCTGGGGATGTGTTCGTAGGGATGCTGATCGGGCTGATCAATGCATCTATTGTCTATTATATCTTCCAACGCCTTCGTGGAGAGTATACGCATGTCTTCAAGCCTGTTGCCGGTAAGATGAAGTATGCCTGGGTTCCTGTTGCCATGGGGACACTCATGTTGACAGGCATTTCAGTCAGTGCTTTCTTTATGATTTAGACATTTAACGGGGCGATAAAAAGCTTAAAAGGGAAGGGGTTTTACCACTTTGTCCTCGATGTCCTCGCCTGCTTTTTTTCTCAGCATGAGTTCCTTGTATTTCTCCATGTGCTTAGTTGCCTTCTCCTCTGCTGCTATCGCGTAGGCATTGTTGGGTGCCTCTTCTGGAGAAATACGCATGGTATGGGCTTTTTGGATCAGGTCCTTGACGACTTCCCCTCCCACAATCAGTCCAGCGGCGGCAGGGACGAAAGCATTGCTGGCAGGAATATCCCGCCGCTCCGTACATTTCCGCATGTCCTTGTTCGGGCAAATGCAATGGAACCGGCAACTAATGGTGTCGTCGTCAATTTGCTTCAAGGGTTCTTCCTCGCTGTAAACGACCTTTAGCTTGGGAATCCCTAATTTGCGAAGTTTCTTGCGAACGACCTTTGCCAAGGGATCCATTTTCGTTTGGTTGATGTCTGCGACTCGAAAGGCGGTAGGGTCTATCTTGTTTGCAGCCCCCATACAGGAAATGATGGGAATATGCATTTGATAGCAACGCTTGATCAGTTCTAATTTTGCAGTAACCGTATCCACGCAATCTACGACATAATCGAAGGCAGTGAGATCAATGTCATCTGCATTCTGCGGCATATAGAACATTTGGTATTTATGAACGATGCAACGCCTGTTGATGTCATGTACGCGTTCTTCGGCGACATCAACCTTATGCTTGCCTACCGTAGATAACAGAGCGTAGATCTGTCGGTTGACATTCGTCAGGCAAATCCGATCGTCATCAAACAAGTCTAACTCACCGACACCGCTCCGTGCCAGTACTTCCACAACATATCCCCCGACGCCCCCGACGCCAAACACAGCAACGCGCGAGCCATTGAGCGTGTCAATGGCTGGCTTGCCAAAAAGTAATTGAGTCCTTGAAAACTGATTCTGCATAACCGGTTGCAAAGTTACAAAATATAGCTGAGAAACCGCGTCATGCACTTCGATAAATTACTTTTTCTTAATTTCCTGCCCATCAATTTCTATGAGCCCGTTGTCGCTGGCCTTTCCCAAGAGAAAGAGCGCGTCTTTCCTTGAAGAGTTATATTCGGTCCTGAGACGTTTCAGAAATTCTATTCTTGTAAGAGCCTGTCCCTCTTTTCCCTCGAAGATCCTGTCTATGCTCTTCTTGAGATCATCTGGATTGTAATGGATATGCTTCTTGTGCAGGTAGTTGAAGATGACAAGGGCAAAGACTACTACTAAGATGATAATTGTCACAATGGTCGTATTACTCATGGTTGTTTTCTTTTTGAGGTTATTAAACTATGAATTAACTCTGTTGCAAAAATAAATAAAATATAAATAGGTCGTATGGATTTGAAGTAGAAATTAATGCCAATGGAATAAAAAAAATACTAAAACATACTTATTCCCATTTATTTTATGTATATTTGCCCATGTGATTCTTATTATAAACTAAAGGTATTTTATCATGAACGACATCAAAGATCATCTCCTTCATGATTCGGAAGAGGTCGCACAAGATTCCTCTTTTGATCGGAAGCGAAGGATTATAGGTGCCATCTGTGGACCTATCTGTGCTTTACTCGTTTGGCTTACTCCCATAGCCAGTCTCTCTCCTGAAGCGCACAAGTTGCTTGCTATCATGGTTCTGGTTGCTCTCTGGTGGATCACGGAGCCCATTCCAATTCCTGTTACCTCGCTTTTGGGACCTACTTTGTGTGTAGTCTGTGGCGTGACGAAGATGAAAGAAGCCTTTGCTGCCTTTGCCAATCCGATGATTTTCCTTTTTATGGGTGGGTTCATCATTGCCAAGGCGATGATGGTAAATGGATTGGACAAGCGAATCGCTTATGGCATTATCTCCATGAAATGGGTAGGGGATAGTCCGAAGAGAATCTTCTTGGCAATTGGATTGGCTTGCATGCTGTGCTCGGGATGGATCAGCAACACGGCTACAGCTGCCATGATGTTCCCTATTGCCTTAGGGTTGTTGGAGGCGATTCGGGAGATGATGGCTGCCAATGGAAAGGTGGTGAATCTGAAAACCTACAAATATGCTACGGGATTGATGTTAATGACCGCCTACGCATGCTCTATCGGCGGTGTGTTGACGCCGATCGGTACTCCTCCAAATATTATCATGCTCGGTTTCCTCAATGAGATGTGCAATATCCATGTCTCTTTCTTCCAATGGATGGTGTGGGGATTTGTTGCGATGATGGCCTATTTTATCATTGCTTTCTTCGTTTTGGGAAAGATGTTCCCATCAGACGTGGAACATATAGAGGGTGCCCAGGACTTTATCGGAAAGAAAGTAAGCGAATTAGGAAGATGGACCCGGGCGCAGAAGAATACGCTGGTTGCCTTTCTCGTTGCAGTAGCCTTATGGGTAACTCCAGGGGTTCTCAGTATTGTCTTAGGCACGGAAAGCGAAACACTGAATGCTTACAACAAGCTCTTCCCAGAAGCTGTTGCTGCCATGGTGGGGGCCTTGCTGTTGTTTTTCCTGCCTGTTGATCTGAAGCATCACAAGATGACGCTTGATTGGAAAGATGCCGTAGCAGGCGTAGAATGGGGTACGTTGCTGCTGTTTGGCGGAGGGTTGGCTATGGGTGGAATGATGTATTCCACGGGTCTTTCTGGATGGATTGGCGACCAAATCATTTCCTTGTTAGGAGGAGAGCCTTCTCAGCTTCTACTCGTTTCTGTCTTCTGCGTGATGTCATTGTTGCTCTCGGAACTGACTTCCCATACCGCGGCGACTAACATGATTGGTCCGTTGGCTATCGGTGCTGCACTCTCAGCAGGATTTAGTCCTATTCCTGTGGCAGTAGGCGTGGCACTCTCTGCTTCCCTCGGCTTTATGTTACCGGTTTCAACACCTCCTAATGCCATTGTCTATGCCAGTGGATATATTCCCATTACGAAGATGATCAAGACGGGTGTCTATATCGACTTTATTGGTATTGCCATTGTGACAATACCAATAGTCTTGTACCTCGTCAATTGGATCGTTGGTTAATAGAACTGGATGCAGACTGCTTTATCGACATCTATGTTCTGATGGGTGTCGGTAAGCAGTCCTGTCTTAGGGTCAATTCTATAGACCTGGATCGTGTTACTGTCTCGGCAGGCACAAAGCAGGAACTTTCCATTAGGGGTAATATTGAAATGGCGAGGGTGAATGCCTGTTAACTGATATCCGACTTTTTTGAGCAATCCCGTTTGCGGGTTGACCTTGAAGATGGAAATACCGTCTGCTTTCAGTCGATTACTGGCATATAGGAATCTACCGTCCTTAGAAAGATGGATGTCAGCACCACCTTCTCCTCCTACAGAATCAGACTGAATATCTTGGATACGTTTCATTTCTCCTACCCCATTCTTCAATACAGACACGGCTCCCGATATTTCGCTCATCACATAAACAAATCTCTTGTCTTTGCTCCAAATAAAATGGCGGCATCCAGAGTTCCTCCTCAGTTGTCCGGCAACACCATCGGCCATGAGCGTGTTCTTGTCGCGAAACTTATAACGGAGTAGTTGGTTCGCACTGAAGTTGGTCGCCAATACGTATTTCCCGTCAGGAGAGAACCGAGTGCAATGGACATGAGGAGTACTTTGTTGCTGCTTGTCAGAAGGAGCTGTCGAACCTAAAAAAAGCTGACTGAGAGGGCGAATGGATCCATTCGTATTGAGACGGAAGACACTCATGGATCCACCTGTGTAGTTGGCTGTCAACAACAAGTTCCCATTTGTCTCAATATAGCATGGGTCTTCTCCATACGTCAGTTGGGAGTTGATTAACTTCATCTTCCCAGTTTTGCTGTTGAACGCAATGGCATTAACGGATGCTTCGGATTTATCGCTGTTTTCGGAGACTGAGTAGATGTGCCTCCCGTCTTTGGAAATGGTCAGGAATGAAGGATTCTGGATTTCCAAGACATCCAATGGAGTTGCCTTCCCCGTTTGCTGGTTGAAGTTGAACGAATAGATGCCTTTACTGGTACCTTTCGTGTACGTTCCTACTACTAATTTGATCTCATTTTGTGCCATCGTGCTCATGCTGATCATGATTGTGACGGCAGTGCATAATAAATTGCTCAGTTTCATAGAATGAATTGTTTATGGTTCATGGTTCAGGCGAAAATGCTCTCTCGCCTTTTGCTTTATTTTCTCTTCAATCTCTTCTGGATTGCTGTTTTCCGTAGACAGGGATTTTATCCAGACGCATACCACGAATAGCAAAATAGCTACTCCAGCACTTGTCACCCATTTCAGTAGTTCTTTCTGGATAGGGACCCAGTCCATGAAGAGGATGGCTCCAACGATAGGAATAGCAAAGAGCAACCAGTCGGCTCCCGATGTCATTTTGAGATTGTCTTTTGCCCTTTTGTATTCTTCGTCATTTTGAAGGATCCTGTCGCGGTTTTCCTTCCAGTATTGTTCGAAATCTTGTTCTGGTTTCATATTTCTTTTGATGGATATATTCTGTAATATTTTGTTAGACATGCATTAAGTCACTCATGATGGTATCACTGACATAAATTCCCTTTCTCGTGATGCGGAGGTAACCATCTTTGATTTCTATTAGACCGCTTTGCACATATGGATGGGCATTTTCTATGAGGTAGGCTTTATCGGCGGGCCTCAAGCTTTTTAAGTCTATTCCCTCACAGGTTCTGAGAGCAGTAGTCACTAAGTCATCATACTGAGTACGTTCATCCAGTATTTCCTTTTCCATCGGAATCTTATCTTCTGAGATAGAATTGATATACGTAGGAAGGTTAGCGATGTTCCATTGTCTGGAAGCTAAGTCGTAGGAATGGGCTGCAGCCCCGATACCGATATAAGGGATGGCATGCCAATAACTGCTATTATGGATAGAGCGGTAGCCAGGTAATGCAAAGTTACTGATCTCATAGTGTTCATACCCTGCTGTTGTCAATCTGTCGATAAGGGTATCGTACATCTTCAAGCTCAGGTCATCGTCTATCTCGCGGATTTTTCCTTGTTTCAATAATTGGTCAAGGGGCGTCCCCTCTTCGTACATTAGGCTATAGGCAGAAATATGTTCCACTTTGAGAGAGAGAGCTTGGTCGATATCCTTTTCCCATTCATCTTCAGTCTCGCCGGGGAAGCCAAACATCAGGTCGATGCTGATATTCTTGATCCCATTCTCCCTTAAGGCTTTGACCGCATTCTTAGCTTGCCTTGCATGATGCCGGCGATGGAGAAATGCTAATCGAGAATCCGAGAAGGTTTGGACCCCCATGCTGATCCTGTTGACAGGTGTTAGGGCAATCTGGCTGGCATACGCCTCTGTTACATCATCAGGGTTGCATTCCATGGTGACTTCTTTCAGGTTGAGACGGTTCCCATACACCTTATTTATATATAGAAAAATTCTTCTAAGCTGATGTCCCGAAAGAAGGGAAGGCGTTCCCCCTCCTAAGTAAATGGTTTCAATGGACTCAGTAGGAGGGAGGTAGTCTTTTCTCAATTCCAATTCATGGCAAAGCGTATCCACGTATTCGTCACGTAGATCCTCCCTTGTGGTTGAATAGAAACCACAATAGATACACCTGCTTTTGCAGAATGGAATATGAATGTATATGCCTGCCATTGTTAAAGGTGAGAAGACGACTCATGATGTTTCCGCTTACAAAATTACTAATATCTATTAAAAGATTGATGGTTTTTCGCAAATTCTTTTGGCTATTTGTCTAAAAATGTCTAACTTAGACGGCGATAAATGGGCGAAAGCCCTCAACCATGGACAAAATATTACTAACACTTTAAATCTTTTGATATGAGAGTTTATCAAACGAATGAGATTAAGAACATTGCCTTGCTTGGCAGTGCGGGTTCCGGCAAGACTACTCTTGCCGAGTCAATGCTTTTTGAGAGTGGTATCATCAAGCGCCGTGGAAGTGTGGAAGCAAAGAATACGGTGAGTGATTATTTCCCAGTAGAACAGGAATATGGCTATTCTGTTTTCCCAACCGTATTTCATGTGGAGTGGAACAACAAAAAGCTTAATATCATAGATTGCCCGGGAGCAGACGACTTTGTCGGTGGAGCAATCACTGCATTGAATGTGACAGACCAGGCCGTGATCCTGATCAATGGTCAATATGGGCCGGAAGTGGGTACCCAAAATAACTTCCGTTATACTGAGAAGCTCAAGAAACCGGTGATTTTCCTCGTCAATCAATTGGACTCAGATAAGTGCGACTTTGAGACAGTCGTCAACAACATGAAGGAAATCTACGGGGCAAAATGTGTTTTGGTCCAGTATCCTCTTCAGACGGGACCAGGCTTCAACTCATTGATTGACGTATTGTTGATGAAGAAATATTCATGGGGACCCGATGGCGGTGCCCCAACCATTGAGGAAATTCCTGCAGAGGAGAAGGATAGAGCCTTGGAATACCATAAAGCTCTCGTAGAGGCAGCTGCTGAGAATGACGAAGGGTTGATGGAGAAATTCTTCGAAGAGGAATCCTTGTCAGAGGACGAGATGCGCGAAGGTATTCGAAAAGGGCTGGTAACCCGTAGTATCTTCCCTGTCTTCTGTGTCTGTGCAGGCAAGGACATGGGTGTTCGTCGCTTAATGGAGTTCTTGGGAAATGTCGTCCCGTTTGTGAGCGAAATGCCCAAGCTGCATAATACCCGTGGTGAGGAAATCACCCCTGACACCAAGGGACCTGAATCCCTGTATTTCTTTAAGACAGGAATGGAGCCACATATTGGCGAGGTTTCATATTTCAAGGTGATGAGCGGTTGTGTTAAACCGGGTGATGACCTGACCAATGCCGACCGTGGATCCAAAGAGCGCATCGGGCAGATTTATGCCTGTGCAGGTGCTAATCGTATCCCTGTTGACCAGTTGGATGCAGGTGACATTGGCTGTACAGTGAAATTGAAGGATGTCAAGACGGGAAATACGCTGAATAGCAAGGACTGTGAGTGGAGATTTGACTTCATCAAGTATCCTCATTCTAAATATTCAAGGGCAATCAAGGCTGTTAACTCTGCGGATACAGAGAAGCTGATGGCCGCTATGTTGAAAATGCGCCAAGAGGACCCCACATGGGTCGTAGAGCAGAGCAAGGAGCTTCGTCAGACCATTGTCCATGGTCAGGGCGAATTCCACTTGCGAACCTTGAAGTGGCGCTTGGAGAATAATGAGAAGATTCCTGTGAAGTTTGAAGAACCTAAGATCCCTTATCGTGAGACAATCACCAAGAGTGCAAGGGCAGAATACCGTCACAAGAAACAGTCGGGTGGCGCAGGACAGTTTGGCGAAGTACATCTGATCGTTGAGCCTTATGCTGAAGGTATGCCCGATCCTGTGTCATATAAGTTCGGTGGTCAGGAGTTCAAGATGAATATTAAGAACAAGGAAGTCGTCGACTTGGAGTGGGGAGGCAAGCTTGTCTTTATCAACTCCGTTGTCGGTGGGGCTATTGATGCTCGTTTCATGCCTGCCATCTTGAAAGGTGTCATGGATTGCATGGAGCATGGTCCCCTGACGGGTAGTTATGCCCGTGACGTACGCGTCATTGTCTATGATGGCAAGATGCATCCCGTTGATTCTAATGAATTGTCTTTCATGTTGGCTGCGCGCCATGCTTTCTCAGAGGCATTCAAGAATGCGGGTCCGAAGATCCTGGAACCTATTTATGACTTGGAAGTTTATGTACCTGCTGATTTCATGGGGGATGTGATGAGTGACTTGCAAGGTCGTCGTGCTTTGATCATGGGCATGGACAGTGAGGCTGGCTATCAGAAGCTCCAGGCTAAGATTCCTCTGAAAGAACTTGCCAATTACAGTATTTCCCTAAGCTCCCTGACAGGTGGGCGAGCATCGTTTACAACGAAGTTCGCAAGTTATGAACTTGTTCCAAATGATGTGCAGACCCAGCTGATTAAGGATCATGAGGCAGAGCTGGCGGCAGAAGACGAATAAAACTGATATAGGTGACAATCCCTGCGTTCTAACACGCAGGGATTGACTTTTACGTAAATAGGGTATGAAAAAGATTGTTGTTTTAATACTGACTTGTTTAATAACCTTGCCTGCGTTGTCTAAAGACTTTTACGTAACCGTCCTTCAATGGAATATATGGCAGGAAGGGGAAATGATAAAAGGCGGCTATGACGCTATCGTGAATGAGATCGCGCGGTTGAAACCAGATTTTGTTACTTTCAGTGAAGTGAGAAACTATCACCACACTAGTTTTGCTGGAAGAATCCAGAATTCCTTGAAATCCAAGGGGCTCACTTACTATTCTTTCTATTCCTATGATACAGGGCTCTTGAGCAAATATCCGATACGGGATACCATTGCTGTTTTTCCTTGTAACCAAGACCATGGGAGCATCCATAAGTTGGTCGCGAATGTCAAAGGGGTAGAATTCGCCGTCTATACGGGGCATTTGGATTACTTGAATGATGCATATTATAATGTATTAGGCTACGATGGCTCTACTTTTAAAGAAGTGGAACGCCCAAAGAGCGTTCAGGAATTGCTCAAGATGAATGACCTTTCTTGGAGGGATGATGCCATCCGGATCTTTATCAATGAGGCCAGGCATGATCTTGAGAAGGGTAGACAAGTCATCCTCGGCGGAGATTTCAATGAGCCTTCTTATTTGGATTGGACAGAGGAAACCAAAGATTTGTATGATCACCATGGCATGATTGTTCCTTGGACCGTGTCGGTCTTGCTTCAGAAAGCAGGTTACAAGGATGCCTACCGTACCGTTCACCCACAGGTCTTATCGTATCCGGGTATTACATATCCATCGCATAACCCTGATTGTCCCGATGAAAAGATTACTTGGGCACCCAAGGCTGATGAGCGGGAGCGCATCGATTATGTCTGCTATCAAGGTTCCAGGATCAAGCCCGTGGAAGCAAAGATCTTCGGACCTGTAGAGAGCGTGGCGCATGCCCGTATGACAACGGAAAACTCCAAGGACGAATATATCCTTCCGCTTGGCGTTTGGCCCACCGACCATAAAGGTGTATGGGTGAAATTTTTGGTAAAGAGGAGGTAAATGCATCATGAAGGAAAATAAGGGAAAGCAGTTGGTCTCGAAAGTTTCCCAACTGGTTGAAGTATTGAGCTGCGCCATTGACCGCCATGTCTACGAGCCTGGAGATTTCCTCCCATCGATCAATTCGTTGAGCGAGGAGTACCAGGTGTCAAGGGATACGGTGTTCAAGGCATTCAGGATTCTCAAGAACCGTAAGCTGATAGAGTCGTATCCTGGAAAGGGATATTATGTAAATGACCATTTGGTGAAGGTGTTGTTGCTCCTGGATCAATATTCTTCCTTTAAAGTAACCTTATATAATAGCTTTATTCGTAACCTTCCAGCCAATTATAAGGTAGACATGCTCTTCCATCAATATAGTGAGAGCCTGTTCAATACCATCATCAGAGATTCCATTGGGAAATATAATAAATATGTCGTGATGAACTTCAACAACGAGAAGTTCTCGGACATACTGTCCACTATCCATAAAGATAAACTGCTTTTATTAGACTTCGGCAAGTTTGACAAGAAGGGCTATTCCTATGTGTGCCAGGATTTCGAAGAAGGCTTCTATCAAGCCTTGATGTCGATCAGGGATCTACTCCATAAGTATCGGGAATTAGACGCTGTCTTTGGTAAGGAAGAGAAACATCCCCGTAGCAGTCTGGATTATCTAAGGAAATTCTGCGAGGAAGAACATTTAGGAAGTCGGGTGATTGATAGTCTCGACAATGTAAAGGTAGAGAAAGGAATTCTTTATATCGTCATGCGACAGCGGGATATCGTGAAGATCATTAAGAGTGGTCGGGAAGAAAGCCTGGTTTGTGGCAAGGACTTTGGTCTTCTTGCTTACAATGATATGCCCGTCTTCGAAGTCATCGACTGTGGCATTACCTCGATGACGATCGATTGGGAAGAGATGGGGCAGTCGGCAGCCGACTTTGTCAGGGATGATACTCCAGTACATAAGGTTCTTCCCACGAAGATTATCTTGCGTCATTCTGTCTGAAGATCATGCAGAGGTTGAGTCCAGCAGGAGGAAATTCAACGAATTGCATAAATATGAATGAGTCCTCATTTCTGACATTTTGCTTGTTTTTATACTATATCAAAGCAATGCGTAAGCATGAGTATGTCTACTATGGGATAAATAAGACATAAAAAGTAACAAAATGACATAAAATAACGTCCGGAAAGTTTGGAGGCTATTACATTTTTGCATATCTTTGTACCCGAGATCTGAATATAATAGGATTGAAAGATGGATGTTTGAGGTTTATTAGTGATTGAATAAATGTAATTAATTTGAAAGCTTAGTTTTTACCACTTAAAATGATTCTTCTTATTATCGCAAAAGAGAAGGGTGGTTATAGAATTTGAAAAAGTTAAACATAAATAAAAAGTTTTCATTTTTTTATAAAAAAGGAAAGTCTGGGATAGATATGTCCTTTTTTCTACAGCCTAAATGATCGCTAAAATATGAGAGAATGGGGATACAGGAAACTACGTTGTGTCGTAGCGATCACTGTTCCCCATTCTTGTTGTATAAGTTACATATACTTAATTATATTTTCCTGTTATTGTTAATATAGTTAAATACGCGGGAAATTGTTAACATTAAATTGTTAACGATTAGGATTTTCTACTATCTTTGTCTCCTATGAAAAAGAAAACGATTTGGACCATAGCCATTATCATGGGGCTTTCGTTCCTTGCTCTGTTGTTCCTGCAATTGAAATACTTCAAGGAAATGGCAGACATGAAGAAGGAACAGTTTGACGAGTCTGTCAACAGAGCCTTGTATCAAGCTTCAAGAAACTTGGAGCTGAACGAGACGTTACGTTATCTTGAGAAGGATGTCAATGAGACGGAACGTAGGGCATACATTCAGGATTCTGTTGGGACACGCTCTGGTCAGCCCGATGGGACCATCCAGCAGTCGCATCAGTATTCCGTGGCAGGCAAGGATGGTACCCTGTATTCTTCCTTTGAGTTGAAGACAATTACCACCAAGCCTTCCCAGATGCCCAAGGCCATGATCCTGAAAAGCGACAAGAATTCCCTGACGGAAGCCTCTAAGTCCATGCAAGAAATTGTCAAGAATAGATACGTCTATCAAAAGGCCTTGCTCGACGAGGTGGTCTATTCCATCTTGTATTCCGCTTCTGAGAAGCCATTGAAGGAACGGATCAACTTTAAGTTGTTGGACCAGGACCTCAAGGCGGAGCTGATGAACAATGGCGTGAACATACCTTATCACTTTACAGTCTGCACGCAGGATGGGCGGGAGGTATACCGTTGTCCAGATTATACGGATGAGGGTGAGGAATATACCTATTCACAGGTGCTATTCCGCAATGATCCTTCTTCTAAGATGGGTGTCGTGAAAATCCATTTCCCGGATATGAATAGCTATATCTTTTCCTCTATCCGTTTCGTGATCCCCAGTATCGTGTTCACCATTATCTTGCTGATCACGTTCATCTTCACGATTGTCGTGATCTTCAGGCAGAAGCGATACACGGAGATTAAGAATGACTTCATTAATAATATGACGCATGAGTTGAAAACGCCGATTGCCAGTATCTCTCTTGCAGCCCAAATGATGAATGACGATTCCGTCACAAAATCGCCAGCGATGATGAAGAACTTGAGCAAGGTGATCAATGATGAGACCAAGCGCTTGAGGTTCTTAGTCGAGAAAGTGCTGCAAATGTCCATGTTCGACAGGAAGAAGGCTGTCTTTAAGAAGAAGCAGTTGGACTTGAATGAGATGGTAGAGAACATCGCCAATTCTTTCACCTTGAGGGTAGAGCACACTGGGGGCAAGATCTATACGGATATCGAGGCTATCGATTCTGCCATCTATGTGGATGAGACGCATTTCCAGAATGCCATTACAAACCTGATGGACAACGCAGTGAAATACCGTAAGCCAGAAGAACCGCTTGACATCTATATCAAGACATGGAATGATGACCAGCACCTCTACCTTTCCATTCGCGATACCGGTCAGGGCATCAAGAAAGAGAATGTCAAGAAGATCTTTGATAAATTCTACCGCGTTCATACTGGTAATGTACACGACGTCAAGGGGTTTGGACTTGGGTTGGCGTACGTCAAGAAGATCGTCGACCTCCATGGAGGAGAGATTAAGGTGGAAAGTGAATATGCGAAGGGGACGAAATTTACGATCAAGCTCCCTGTCATCAAGGACGCATAAGAGAATATAATATTAACAATTAAAATAGAAAAGACTATGGATGAAAAATTAAAAATCTTGCTGTGTGAGGACGATGAGAATTTAGGAATGTTGCTTCGCGAGTATTTGCAGGCCAAGGGTTATCAAGCAGAACTGTGCCCTGATGGCGAGGCAGGTTACAAGGCTTTCCTGAAGAGTAAGTTCGACATCTGCGTATTGGATGTCATGATGCCGAAGAAAGACGGGTTCACCCTTGCTCAGGAGATCCGTCAGGCCAACCCTGACATGCCGATTATCTTCTTGACAGCCAAGACTTTGAAGGATGATATCTTAGAGGGCTTCAAGATCGGTGCAGACGATTATATCACGAAACCGTTCTCGATGGAAGAACTCGTGCTTCGTATTGAGGCAATCCTTCGCCGGGTTCGTGGCAAGAAGAACAAGGAGAGCACCGTTTACCATATCGGGCGTTTCACCTTTGACACGCAAAAGCAATTGTTGTCCATAGGGGATAAGCAAACCAAGTTGACAACCAAGGAAAATGAGCTCCTTGCCTTGCTGTGCTCTCATGCCAATGAGATACTGCAGCGCGATTTCGCCCTGAAGACTATTTGGATTGATGACAACTATTTCAATGCGCGTTCCATGGATGTTTATATCACGAAGTTGCGGAAGCATCTGAAGGATGACGACCAGATCGAGATCATCAATATCCACGGAAAAGGATATAAGTTGATTACTCCAGAACAAGATTAAGCCTTGGGCGCATCGTCAAAGGTTATGGAATGGGACGTGCGAAAAGGCATGTCCCATTTTTAATATTTGCTCTGTTTCTTTTGTGTCAAGACATATCCGATGATGCCAGCTACTATAAGGAAGAAGCCAAGAAGGTTACAGACGTTATCATTGCTTAATCCCGTGAAATAGAAGGCGGTTAGCAAGAGCACCCCAACGTATACCAGCATCAGTCCTGCGTATTTAGCGAATTTTTTCATTCTATATGTTTATTTGGCTGCGAAAGTACACAAAATATTTGGCAGGTTCAAGAAAAAGTAGTACTTTTGCACCGCATTTTAAGAAAAATGCATCATTTATTAATTAATTAAACATTTTAAAGTAGTATGAATCAATACGAAACCGTTTTCATTTTGACTCCCGTTTTGTCTGATGAACAGATGAAGGAAACGGTCGCTAAATTCAAGAAGCTGCTCACCGATAACGGTGCTGAGATCCTGAATGAAGAGTCCTGGGGCATGAAGAAGTTGGCTTATCCGATTCAAAAGAAGTCCACAGGATTCTATTGCCTGCTGGAGTTCAAGGGTGAACCGACTTTGGTTAACACACTCGAAACTGGCTATCGCCGTGACGAGAAAGTTATTCGTTACATCACTGTTAAACTTGACAAGTATGCAGCACAGTATGCTGAGAAGCGTCGTGCTAAACTTGGCGAAAAAAAGGAGGCATAATCTATGGCACAGCAAGAATCTGAAATTCGTTATTTGACCGCTCCTTCTATCGATACTAAGAAGAAAAAGTATTGCCGTTTCAAGAAGAGTGGCATCAAGTATATCGACTACAAGGATCCGGAGTTCTTGAAGAAGTTCTTGAACGAGCAGGGAAAGATCCTTCCGCGCCGTATCACCGGAACATCTTTGAAGTATCAGCGTCGTGTGGCTCAGGCTGTTAAGCGCGCTCGCCAGATCGCTCTGCTTCCTTATGTAACTGATTTGATGAAATAATAAGGAGGTAAAGGATTATGGAAATTATACTGAAAGAAGATATTATCGGACTGGGTTATAAGAACGATATCGTTAATGTAAAGAGTGGCTATGGCCGTAATTATCTGATCCCTCAGCAGAAGGCGGTTATCGCATCTCCTTCTGCAAGGAAGCAACTCGCTGAGACGTTGAAGCAGCAGGCTCATAAGTTGGCTGCCATCAAGGCTGAGGCAGAGAAGAAAGCTGAGGCTCTGAAAGACGTAGCCTTGGTTATTGCTGCAAAGGTAAGCGCAACAGGCGTGACCTATGGATCTGTAAATGCAGGCACAGTGGCTGATGAACTGAAGAAGTTGGGCTTTGATATCGACCGCAAGATCATCACCATGCATGATATTAAAAAGGTTGGTGATCACGAGGCTACGATCCACTTCCATAAAGAAGTTGAGGTGAAGATCCCCGTAAAGGTCGTTGCAGAAAATGCTGAGGAACTGAAAGCTGAGGCTGCTCCTCAGGCAGAGGAAACAGCACCAAAAGCTGAAGAGGTTGAGGCAGCACCAGCAGCAGAGGAAGAAGCACCAGCAGAGGCATAATAGAATATATTTTCGCACTGTAAAGCAAATCTATATCAATCCCGAGCACTACGTCGTTAGTACTCGGGATTTTCTGTTTTATTATTTTGCTGTCTCCCCATTTTTTAGTAACTTTGTGGCCTATAACCATTTAATTATTATAGAATATGAAAGCATTTGTTTTTCCCGGTCAGGGAGCACAGTTTGTAGGTATGGGCAAAGACCTATACGATAGCAATCCATTGGCAAAGGAACTTTTCGATAAGGCTAACGATATCCTTGGATATTCCATCACCGATATAATGTTCCAAGGTACGGATGATGAATTGAAACAAACCAAGGTTACGCAGCCCGCCGTTTTCCTGCATAGTGTTATCAGTGCTCTTTGCATGGGAGATGCCTTTCAGCCAGACATGGTGGCAGGACACTCTTTGGGTGAGTTCTCTGCTTTGGTGGCTGCCGGAGCCTTGAGCTTCGAGGATGGCCTGAAGCTTGTCTATGCGCGTGCAATGGCCATGCAGAAGGCTTGTGAGAAGGCACCGGGCACAATGGCAGCGATCATTGGCTTGCCAGATGAGAAGATCGAGGAGATCTGCAAGGAGTCAAGCACCTCAGGTAACGTGGTGATCCCCGCCAATTATAACTGTCCTGGACAGTTGGTTATTTCCGGTAACATCGATGCTGTCCATGAGGCTTGCGAGAAACTGAAGGCTGCGGGCGCCAAGCGCGCGTTGCCGCTGAAAGTCAGTGGTGCTTTCCATTCTCCTTTGATGCAACCGGCGAAGGAAGAGTTGCAGACTGCTATTGAGAAGACTGCATTCATTACGCCGAAGTGCCCTGTCTATCAGAATGTGGACGGAAAACCGCATACGCGTCCAGAAGAGATCCAGGCAAACCTGATCGCACAGCTGACCAGCAGCGTTCGGTGGACAGCCTGCGTGCAGAACATGATTGCAGATGGTGCTGATGACTTCACGGAATGTGGACCTGGAAAGGCATTGCAAGGGATGATTGGGCGTATTGACAAGAACGTTAGTGCTCATGGCATCCTGGCATAGGTCCTCGTCATTGGAATAAATCACATTTCTCCTTATTTACGGGAGTACGAAGAGATTAAAGTGAACAGGAAAATAATTATTTACCAAGTCTTGACACGCCTTTTCGGCAATCGTAACCTGACGTGCAAGCAGAATGGGACGCTTGCAGAAAATGGCTGTGGCAAGATGAACGATTTTGATGAAGCCGTCCTGAAGCGTATCCATGACATGGGCGTTACCCACGTCTGGTATACCGGAGTGGTCAGGCACGCGACAGTAACGGATTATACACAATATGGCATCCCGCGTCAACATCCTGCGATAGTTAAGGGGAAGGCGGGCTCTCCTTATGCTATCACTGACTATTATGATGTCGATCCCGACTTAGCAGTCCATGTCGAACAGAGAATGGGGGAGTGGGAGGCGTTGGTCGCACGTACCCATCAGGCTGGTATGAAAGTGATCATGGATTTCGTCCCTAATCATGTGGCACGGCAGTATCATTCTATTGGCAAGCCCGCAGAGGTTCATGACTTAGGTGAGGACGATGATCCAACCCTGCAGTTTTCTCCCCAGAATAATTTCTATTATTGTCCGGGACAGCGTTTTCAACCTTGTATTGACTTGAAGAAAGGGGCAGACCAGCCCTACGAGGAATATCCAGCAAAGGCTACGGGTAACGACAGATTTGACAACTGTCCGGGCGTCAATGACTGGTACGAGACTGTCAAACTCAATTATGGTGTCGATTACTGCCATGGGCGCAGTATGCATTTCGACCCGGTCCCTGATACTTGGACAAAGATGACGGACATTCTTCTTTTCTGGGCAGGGAAAGGCATAGACGGTTTCCGTTGTGATATGGCCGAGATGGTGCCCGCTGCTTTCTGGGCATTCGCGACCCAAAAGGTCAAGGAACAATATCCCCAGGTCATCTTCATTGGCGAGGTCTATGATCCAGCCCAATACCGGACGTATGTCAAAAGTGGCTTCAACTACTTGTATGACAAAGTGGGCATGTACGATTGCGTGCGGAATGTGATCTGTGGCAATCGACCCGCATCCTCTATTACCTACGAGTGGCAATCGGTGGATGATATCAAGGGCAACATGCTCTATTTCCTTGAGAACCACGATGAGCAGCGAATAGCAAGCGATTTCTTTTGCGGGGATGGGCGAAAGGCCATACCTGGTTTCATCGTTTCTTGCTTGATGAAGAGCAATCCGTTCATGCTCTATGCCGGACAGGAGTTCGGGGAAAGAGGAATGGACGACGAAGGGTTCAGTGGGAGAGATGGGAGAACGACGATCTTTGACTACTGGGCTGTCACATCGATCTACCGAGGATTCTTTGATCAGGGGCAGATGACCGGTCAGGAAAAGGAATTGGCAGAGCAGTATCGCCGGGTCCTTTGCCTGGCCAACCGGGAAAAGGCTTTCCGTGAAGGAGAGTTCTTCGACCTGATGTATGTCAATCCTCAAAGCGAACACTTCAATCCTCGGCATCATTTTGCCTTCCTCAGGAAGAGCGAAGGGGATGTGATCTTAGTCGTCGTTAATTTCTCGGATCAGCCAGCACAGTTGCAAGTCGTCATTCCAGAGCATGCCTTCGATTATTTGGGCATGCCAGAAAAGAGCTTCCCTTTCATGGAATTAGGCTCAGGGAAGGAAGGAACCTTCGACTTGAAGAAAAATGGAATCGTGACGGTTGATGTCGGACCTTATGGGGGAAGCTTTTATAAATTCAGCATAAAGATGGAAGAGAAAGGATATGTCTTGAATGAGCATCACAAGGAAGAGTTCCCGCCTGCACATACGGCGGAACATCTCCTGAACCAGGTCATGGTGAGGATGTTTGGTTGTGAGCGTTCCAAGAACGCGCATATCGAAAGGAAAAAAAGCAAGATCAGCTATATTCTCGATCATAAGCCCGACCGGAAGGAAGAGAAGGCCATCGAGACAACGATGAACGAGCTGATCCAAGAGGACCTGCCGGTCACCTTCGAGTATGTCGACCGCAACCATATCCCTGCCCAGGTGAAGCTCGACCGATTGCCGGATGATGCGTCAGAGACCATCCGGTTGGTACATATCGGGGATTTTGACGTGTGCCCGTGCATCGGGAAACATGTCCGTTCCACCTCTCAGATCGGCCGCTTCGAAATCTTAGGCACGAACTGGGATGAGGCAACGCATTCGTTCCGGATCCGTTTTAAGGTGGTGCAGTAACCTGTCTCCGGTGTGCTTGCAGGTAAGCGTCTGCAACCTGTAATCTTTATACAAAATGATGTTTTCTTTGTCAAAAGGGGAACATCATTTTTTTATCTTGTCCTTTTTTAGTTACTTTGCATCCCTGAAATGAGCACAGTACGTCCGATATTGACAATTACCGGTTCCGACAGCACGGGCGGTTCCGGGGTTCAGGCAGACATCAAGATAATATCTGCCTTGGGAGGATATGCGGTCTCTGCCATCACGTGTATCACCGTGCAGAATACTTTGGGTATCCAGGAATTCTATGATATTCCTGCCGCGGTCGTCTCAGCCCAGATCGAGGCTGTCGTCAATGATGTGGAGCCTGGCGTTGTGAAGGTGGGCATGATCCGTTCTGTTGAGATATTGGACGTGATCGTCAATGCGCTGACGAAATATCGTCCCGGATATGTCATCTACGACCCTATTGTCTATTCGAGCAATGGTGAGAAGCTGATGGAGGATAATGTCGTGGCGCAGATCCAGCAACGGCTGGTTCCCCTTTGCTCCTTGGTAATCAATCAACGGCTTTCTGCCCATGGCCAGCACAACATGTTCTCCAGTGCCATCGCCGCCTATCTGAGTAAGGGAGCGCCCATGCAGGAGGCTATCAATGAGGCAAAGGGCTATGTCAACTCTCAGTTGTCGCGCCAGGAGGGACTGCAGGGGCGTGCCAGTGAACTGTATCATGAGTTTCTCGATCAGGTAACAGAGCATTTCCGGACGAATAATGATGTGGCATTCTATGCAGACTGCTTGAATGTCAGTAGCCGTTACCTCGCACAGGTAACCCGGAAAATCTCGGGGAAGGCTCCCAAGAACATCATTGACGAGTATGTCATGAATGAGATCAAGCAGGAGTTGCGTGTCTCCGACAAGACCGTCCAGGAGATTGCCTATCATTTTGGGTTCTCTTCGCAAGCTCATTTTGCCAAGTTCTTCAAGAAGTTGGCAGGTTGTACACCGAGTGAATTTCGTAAAAGTAAATAAGATGGAACTTACAGAAAGACAAAAGTTAAACCGGAATCTGGCCCAGATGCTGAAGGGCGGAGTGATTATGGATGTTACCACGCCGGAACAGGCGCGTATCGCTGAGGAAGCTGGGGCTTGTGCCGTGATGGCGTTGGAGCGTATCCCTGCTGACATTCGGGCAGCGGGAGGGGTGTCTCGCATGAGTGATCCCAAGATGATCAAGGGGATCCAGGCAGCAGTCTCGATCCCCGTGATGGCAAAGTGCCGCATCGGGCATATCGCCGAGGCACAGATCTTGCAAGCGATCGAGATCGACTATATTGACGAGAGTGAGGTACTTTCGCCAGCCGATGACGTGTACCATATCGATAAGACAAAGTTTGACGTTCCCTTCGTCTGTGGGGCTCGCAACTTAGGAGAGGCACTCCGGCGCATTGCCGAGGGAGCCACCATGATCCGGACGAAAGGCGAGCCGGGGACGGGAGATGTCGTCCAGGCCGTCCACCACATGCGTATCATGCAGAGTGAGATCCGACGTCTCGTCTCAATGGCAGAGGATGAGCTCTTCGAGGCTGCCAAGAACTTGCAGGTGCCTTATGAGCTTGTCAAGTATGTCCATGAGAATGGGAAGTTACCGGTTGTCAATTTTGCGGCTGGCGGTGTGGCAACGCCAGCTGATGCAGCCCTGATGATGGAGTTAGGCGCGGAGGGCGTCTTCGTCGGCTCAGGTATTTTCAAGAGCGGGAATCCAGCCAAGCGCGCTGCTGCCATCGTCAAGGCGGTCACCAATTACAAGGATCCGAAGATGCTTGCAGAGCTTTCTGAGGACTTAGGGGAAGCCATGGTCGGCATTAACCCAGAGGAAATCAAGGTGCTGATGGCGGAGAGAGGAAAGTGATGAGAATCGCTGTATTAGCTTTACAAGGGGCTTTCATCGAGCACGAGAAGATGCTTGCGCAGTTGGGTGTCGATTCCTTCGAGATCAGGCAGCGCAGCGATTGGGACCAACCGAAGGATGGGCTGATCATCCCGGGTGGCGAAAGCACGACCCAACGGAAGCTCCTGACCGACCTCCACTTGCTGTCTCCCATCAAGGCTGCTATTGAAAAAGGCTTGCCGACCTTCGGAACGTGCGCGGGATTGATCCTGCTTGCCAAGAAGGTGGAAGGGGAAACAGTTGAAGGAATCTCGACGATGGACATGGAGGTACGCCGCAATGCCTATGGCAGGCAGTTGGGTAGCTTCTTCACCGAGGGCAAGATGGAAGGGATCGGGGACCATAT
Source organism: uncultured Prevotella sp. (assembly GCA_900316015.1). Taxonomy (GTDB): domain Bacteria; phylum Bacteroidota; class Bacteroidia; order Bacteroidales; family Bacteroidaceae; genus Prevotella. The sequence continues at coordinate 30,392 of ONBG01000036.1, forward strand.
CCCCATGACTTTCATCCGGGCACCTTATATCCATCGCGTGATGGGGGATACCCAGGTCCTTGCCGTCACGGGAGGGCATATTGTAGCGGCGCGGCAGGGCAACCAGTTTGTCACCGCTTTTCATCCTGAGCTCAACGATGATACCCGAGTTCATGCGTATTTCCTGGACATTGTCAGGCAATTTGTAGGAGATGACCTTTCGCACGGCGGGAGATAACCTTTCGCAAGCCAAGAGCTTATCTATCAGGAGGCGAAAGATGACCTCTTGCCTATCAAAAAAGAACAGGCTGCCTTTTTTAGGGCAGCCTGTTCTTATTTCGTTTCAATCTCCTCTTTCATGTCTATGAACTGCTTGTTCGTGTCATAGAATTCATACTGCAAGAAGGCAAGTTTTTGTGAGGGGATCACATGCACGCCCCATCCATATTTCATTTGCCATTTTCTCTTCAAGGAGATCACTCCTTGGTTGATATAGGCAGCGACATAAGGATGTACGTACAAATAGAATTTCTTGATACCAATCTTGTTGACTAATCTGTCAATTTTACTCTCCAGTTGATCGGTGAAAAGGATACTGGATTTGATCTTTCCTTTTCCGAAGCAAGTAGGGCATGTTTCTTCTACGTTCACGTCCATGGCGGGGCGCACTCTCTGGCGTGTGATCTGCATCAGTCCGAATTTGCTCAGAGGCAAGATGTTGTGCCTTGCCCTGTCTTTTTGCATGTTCTTGCACATGCGCTCATAGAGCATCTGCCGGTCTTCAGCGAGGTTCATGTCAATGAAGTCTACCACGATGATTCCTCCCATGTCGCGTAGTCGCAACTGTCGTGCCAGTTCATCGGCAGCCCCTAAGTTCACGTCAAGGGCATTTGCCTCCTGTCCATTTTGCGAGCGTGACCTGTTTCCACTGTTTACATCCACAACATGCAAGGCTTCCGTGTGCTCGATGATGAGATAAGCACCATGCTGGTAGTTGACGGTCTTGCCGAAGCTCGACTTGATCTGCTTGGTGATGTTGAAGTTGTCGAAGATAGGCACTTTCCCATTGTACATTTTCACGATGCCCGCCTTTTCAGGGGCTATTAGAGAAACATAGTGTTGTACGGCCTTGAAGACATCCCCATCGTTGACAAAGATATTCTCGTAGGTAGGGTTGAACAAGTCACGTAGCATGGCTACGGCCCTTCCAGTCTCCTCGAATATCAGTTGTGGGCGCTGTTGAGTCTTCTGTACCTTCGTGATGGCATCTTCCCATCGCTTGTTGAGGATCTTCAGTTCTGCATCCAGTTCAGCAACCCGCTTTCCTTCAGCTACCGTCCTGACGATAACGCCGCAGTTTTTAGGTCGGATACTCTGGATGAGTTGCTTGAGCCTTGCTCGCTCTTCGCCACTTTTGATCTTAGAAGAAACAGAAACTTTATCGTTAAAAGGCATGAGAACCAAGTATCTCCCGGCAAATGACAGCTCACCTGTCAGTCTGGGACCCTTGGTCGAAATGGGTTCTTTAACAATCTGCACCAATACCTCTTGACCAACGGTGAGGGTATTTTGTATGCTGCCGTCCTTTTTCAGGTCGGGCAAGCGTGATGCCTTTGAGAAAGGATAAAGTTTTTTTCTGTCGCTCTCTACCTGTTTCAGGTACTTCACATAAGAGTTGAATTGGCTTCCTAAGTCAAGATAATGAAGAAAGGCATCGCGTTCATAACCTACATCTACGAAACAGGCGTTGAGACCCGGCATGAGTTTCTTGACCTTGGCAACGTAGATGTTTCCAACAGAGAACGAGGCTGATCGTGACTCATTCTGATACTCTACCAGCCTTTTATCCTCTAATAGAGCGATCGAGATCTCTTTTTGTTGGACATCAATTACAATTTCGCTTGTCATTTCTAAATTTGTCCTTAGTACACTGTAGCAATCGTGCTACTACTCAAAATGAAGAAAGGCGTGTTGAACATCCTCGGCGGATATTAAACACGCCCCCAGTCGGAATAGACTAACAAGTAATCTATTTGGCGATTACTTTGCCTTATGTCTGTTCTTTCTTAATCTTTTCTTACGCTTGTGGGTTGCCATCTTGTGGCCCTTCTTTTTCTTACCGTTTGGCATTGTCTTAAAATTTAAATGGTTATTATGATGTTATTTGATATAATCCCAATGGGTTTTCACTCTTATTTCATCTGCTCAATGAAACTCTTGGCAGGCTTGAAGCTGGGCAGATCGTGTGCAGCGATTGTAATCGTAGTATTCTTCGAGATGTTACGGGCTGTCTTTGCAGCACGGTGCTTGATGATAAAACTGCCAAAGCCACGCAGGTAGACATTCTCTTTCTTGTCCAATAGACTACCCTTGACGCACTCCATAAAACTCTCAACAACGGTAGTTACTTCTTTCTTTGAAACACCAGTCTGCTTGGTAATCTCATTGATAATATCTGCTTTAGTCATTACAATTCACTATTTATTGTGTTATATTATTTTACTTTCCCTCTCAATTGGGTTTGCAAATATAATGGTTTTTTGCGTGATTAGAAAATTTATTTGCCTTTTTTTGCGAAAAACTGCGAGAAAATTGATCAGAACTCATTAATTGTCAACCTATTAGGTAGATCCTGTTCCCTTTCCTGTCGTTTCTGCCGCTTCTCTTCCTACCGTTCTTTGTCAGAGATTGTTACGTGATCTGCCTTTTCTCAGGAAAATGTCGCTCTGTCTGTTTGGCACTTTAAGAAAAAGTCGCTAACTTTGTATAGTGATTATAAAATAAGGTGATAGGATGAGTAAGAATGTAGTAGTTCAGGCGTTGCTGACACGTAGGAGTGTCCGCCAGTTTCAAGAAAAGCAAGTGAGCGATGAGGAGTTGAAAACCGTCTTGGAAGCGGGCACGTATGCTCCATCGAGCATGGGACGGCAATCGGCGTGGATCGTGGCTGTCCAGGACAAGGCCTTGATTTCTCAGTTGACAAAGATGAATGCCGCGGTGATGGGAACGACGAATGATCCTTATTACGGGGCTCCCACCATTGTGTTGGTATTTGGACCAGACTTAACCCAGTGGCCGAATGCCCAACTGGATGGAGCCTTGGTCTTGGGCAATATGATGAATGCTGCCCATGCCATCGGACTGGGCTCTTGCTGGATTCATCGGGAACAGCAAATGTTCGCCACGGAAGAAGGGAAGCTATTGATGAAGCGGTTCGGACTGCCCGAAGGCCTGATCGGCATCGGTGCCCTGGCTTTGGGCTATCCCGCTGGAGACAGTCCTGCCCCTAAGGCGAGAAAGGCGGATTATTATCGTGTCATCCGTTAAGGATTCCCTATTGGGGGATGAAAAAATACTGGTTCTTCCCCCTTTATTTCTATTATTTCATGTAACTTTGTAGGCACAAACGAGTAAGGATATGAAACGTACATGATCGGCTTTCGCCAAAGGGAATGAAAAGGGAATTTTGTACCTTTGCCACCGTATTAACCCTTTAACCCCTACAGATATGGCG
>ONBG01000074.1 GCA_900316015.1 uncultured Prevotella sp.
GAAGGGAATAAGGGATATACCCTTCTTTTTCTATAGATGTGTTACTATCTTTGGTTAGGCAGCGGCATCTGCCCGCCACGGACAATCCCACTTGGGCCGACATTTTTCTGAATTCAAAAGAATATTTTGCAGATAATTTTATAGTTCTTACCTTTGCATCGAAATCAAAAGTTTAACACAATAGACAATAACAATGAGCAGTACATTACATGCGCCGTTCCGCGCAGACTTCGTAGGAAGCTTCCTTCGTCCGAAAGCACTCAAGGAAGCAAGAGCACAATTTGCCGAGGGTAGAATCGGTGCCCAGGAACTAAAATCGGTAGAGGATCGTCTTATCAAAGATCTGATAGAGAAAGAGAAAGCGCACGGACTACAAGATATTACAGACGGAGAATTCCGCCGTGCATACTGGCATCTCGACTTCATGTGGGGTCTTGAGGGCGTTGAGCATATAGAACTGGAACATGGTTACCAGTTTCACGATGAGGAGACCACGAAGGGATCTACGCGATTAACGGGCAAGCTTGGCGGCAAGAATCATCCATTCGTGGAGCACTTCAAATATGTGAAACAGTTTGAAGGTGAGGGAGTTGTTGCCAGACAGACTATTCCTGCACCGGCACAGACGCTTGCAGAGTTCTTCCGTGGCAATAATGCCAAAGACACACAGAAAATATATCCTGAGGAGCATCAGCTGATAAAAGATCTCGCATCAGCCTATCGTCAGGTTATCAAAGACCTCTATGCTGCGGGCTGCCGTAATCTGCAATTTGACGACTGCACTTGGGGAATGATCATTGACGATGATTATTGGAAGGCAATGGCGGGCACCGGCTTCACGCTTGAAGGAGAAGCAGAGCGTTATCTTGAGGTGAACAATCTTGCTCTGCAAGACAAACCGGATGACCTTGTTATCAATACCCATATCTGTCGGGGCAATTACCACTCATCATGGGCCAGCAAGGGTGCCTATGACCCTGTAGCCCCCTATGTGTTTGCCCAGGAAAACGTCGATGCCTTCTATCTGGAATACGACGACGAGCGCTCAGGCAGTTTCGAACCACTGAAGTATATTCCTGAAGACAAGCAGGTCGTACTCGGATTGATAACGACCAAATCGCCTGTATTGGAAGACAAGGAAGAGGTGAAGCGTCGTATCCGCGAGGCAGAGAAGTATGTACCACTCGACAGACTGTGCCTCAGTCCGCAGTGCGGATTTGCATCCTGCGAGATTGGCAATAAACTCACTGAGGCTCAACAGTGGGCGAAGATAGATCTCGTAAGAGAGATTGCAAAAGAGGTCTGGGGATAATTCTTTCCGATAGATTAATGATAAAATGTAGCGTGCAATATGCCGTTTTGTGATGCATAATCTACAATGCATATATCTCTCGGTGCCTAATGATGGCATCCATGTTGTCCAATGACCAGTCCACCAACTGGTTGAGCAGTGGGATGAGTGTCTTTCCGCGCTTCGTCAGCTTGTATTCCACACGTGGCGGCACTTCGGGATAGATGGTCCGGGACAGAAGATCATCAGCCTCCAGTTTACGTAACGTTGAAGTGAGCATCTTCTGTGAAACATCGGGTATAGTCTTGCAAAGGTCGCTGAAGCGCATAGCTTTTGCTTTCTCGTGCAGGGCAAGCAGCACAAGCAATGACCAGCGGTCACCGATACGGGAAAGTACATTTCTTACCGGACATTGGGGAAATAACGGGTCGATTACTTGATTTCTGATCATCTTCTTTATTTTTTATAAACGTACAAAACCGTCACAGACAAGTGGTCTTGTCCATGACGGTATAGATTGTTGATATGACAGTTTCGATTACCATTTCACTTGGTCCTTCAGGATAACGCCATCGGTGGCATCTTCCTGAGTGAAAGGCGTCTCACGGTACTGCACGCAGAGCACTACCATCGGCTCCGTGCCGTTGTTGTGAATGGTGCGTTTGCCTTCTGGTGAGACGCGCACCACACTGCCTTCCTGCAACGGAATGTTCACACCGTCAACC
>ONBG01000064.1 GCA_900316015.1 uncultured Prevotella sp.
GGAGGTTTACACCCAAACAATGTTAATGGCAAGGCATCAGAAAATAGCTAAACTCTTTGACGAAGACTTTTGGGGTACGCAATGACGAAGTCAGGAGGTGGAGATCCATGAAGATCATCAACCTGAATCCATAAAAAAAGCGGGACTTTAGCCCGCTTTTTTATTTCATATACCAGAGATCTTTGTAGTGTATCATCGGGACGACGATTTCCTCATGCGTACTGTCTCCATAATGGAAGACCAAGAAGACATTCGCCACATGCCGTGCCGTATCTGCTTTCACGCCCGCTACGCGGACATCCTTTATTCCTTGATGTTCTTCCTTCTGTTGTCCTATGAACATTTTCGCATTCTCTATCAATTGAGAGCGATAGTCCCCAGGTATGCTGTCGGGTTGGAAATGGCCATCGACAAAGGCTTCAAATTTCCCTTGAGCCAACTGTTCATAATAGAGCTTTGCCGCCTGCGCAGCAAGTTCTCCCTGGTCGGGCTCTTGATGGCAAGCAAGGAGGAGGAAAGCCCCTGCAAAAAGGATCGCTACAAAAGACCTCTTCATGTTATTTCTGTCGGATAAAAATACGTATCGGGCAACCGTGCAGGGACCAGTTCTCTCGTATTTTGTTTTCCAAGAACCGACGATAGGGTTCTTTGATATACTGTGGCAAGTTGGCATAGAAAACAAAAGAGGGGATCTGCGTATTCGGCAACTGGGAACAGTATTTGATCTTGATATACTTTCCTTTAATAGACTGCGGTGGCGTTGCCTCGATAATGGGCAGCATCACCTCGTTCAACTTGGTTGTTCCAATTCTCATCTTTCGGTTGAGATACACCTGCTTTGCAGTCTCTAAGACCTTAAAGATACGTTGTTTAGTCAGTGCAGAGGCAAAGATGATGGGAAAATCGACAAAGGGAGCCATACGCTGGCGGATAGCATTCTCAAAAGTATCAATGACCTTTTGCGACTTGTCTGCAACCAAGTCCCATTTGTTAACCACGACAACCAACGACTTATTGTTCTTTTGGATCAATTGGAAGATATTCATGTCCTGTGCCTCTATCCCACGAGTCGCATCCAACATCAGGATGCAGACATCCGAGTTCTCGATAGAACGGATAGAGCGCATGACCGAATAAAACTCCAAGTCTTCCGTCACCTTATTCTTGCGGCGAATCCCAGCGGTATCCACGAGATAGAAGTCGAAGCCAAACTTCGTGAACCGCGTATAGATACTGTCACGGGTCGTACCGGCTATCTCCGTAACGATATTTCGATCCTCACCGATAAAGGCATTAATCAGGCTACTCTTCCCTGCATTCGGACGACCAACGACCGCAAAGCGAGGAATATCCTCTTCCACGGACTCAGGATCCTCCGGACCCAACTTTTCTAAAATTAAGTCCAACAGGTCGCCTGTCCCACTTCCTGTCGCGGAGCTGATACACTGAGGATCACCCAATCCTAAGGAATAAAAGACAGATGCCTCATAATACTGATCGTTATTATCTGTCTTGTTCGCCACCAAGATCACCGGCAACTTACTGCGGCGCAGGATCTTCGCGACATCCTCATCCCAATCCGTCACGCCCGTCGTCACATCTACGAGAAACAAGACGAGGTCAGCCTCTTCCGTTGCTACCATCACTTGCTTGCGGATGGCATCCTCAAAGATATCATCTGACTTAACGACCCATCCCCCTGTATCCACTAAGGAAAAGACCTGTCCATTCCATTCACATTTGCCATACTGGCGGTCACGTGTGGTACCAGCCTCGTCGCTGACAATCGCACGACGGGTATTGGTTAGCCGATTGAATAACGTAGACTTACCCACATTGGGACGCCCTACTATTGCTACTAATTTTGCCATACGTTCTTTTTATATTTTATTCGGGGTTATATCCAAAATGATCCAGTTCCCGGTCTGAGTTTCTCCAGTCCTTATCTACCTTGACAAAGGTTTCCAAGAAGACTTTCTTCCCAAAGAACTTCTCTAAAGCTTTGCGCGATTCCGTGCTCATCTTTTTCAGTGCAACCCCCTGATGACCAATAATAATTCCTTTCTGACTGTCACGTTCCACATAGATGACGGCATTGATATGGATCTTCTTCTCATCTTCCTTGAAGTGCTCTACGACAACTTCTACGGAATAAGGTATCTCCTTGTCATAATAGAGCAAGATCTTCTCGCGAATGATCTCGCTCACAAAAAACCGAGCCGGCTTGTCTGTCAGCTGCTCCTTGTCGAAATAAGGGGGACTATCAGGAAGCAGTTCCTGGATGTGCTTCAGCAGGACATCGGTGCCAAACTTGTTCAGCGCCGATATCGGCAAAATCTCTGCTTTCGGCAGTAAGGCATGCCACTTCTCCACCAGGTCACCCAACTTTTTCTGATCCGTTTGGTCGATCTTGTTGATCAGCAAGATCACTGGAATAGTCATCTCTTTCACTTTCTGAAGGAAATCGATATTTTTCTCCGGGTTCTCCACGACATCCGTCACATACAACAGGATATCAGCATCCGCAAGGGCAGACTCGGAGAAAGCGAGCATCGACTCTTGCAACTTGTAATTGGGCTTCAGCACCCCCGGGGTATCTGAGAACACAATTTGGCATTCATCTGTATTGACAATGCCCATGATACGATGACGCGTGGTCTGAGCCTTGAAAGTAGCAATGGAAATCCGCTCACCGACAAGTTGGTTCATCAGTGTGCTCTTTCCCACATTAGGATTACCTACAATATTTACGAAACCGGCTTTATGCATACATCTTTGTTTTAGAATAAAAAAACGCATTCTTTTTTGAGGAAGGATGCGTTTTTTCTGTACTATCAATAGAGTTTATTTGTTTGCAACTGCAGAAGCCCCGTCGTATGCCCACCGATAATAGGATGCGCCATGCACGAAGCCCGCTCCAAAAGCTGTGAAAACAATGTTGTCTCCCTTTTTCAGCTTATCCTCATAATCCCATAGGGCAAGAGGAATCGTCGCGGCACTGGTATTCCCATAATGCTGGATGTTCACCGCCACATGACCCATCGGAATTCCGACACGCTTGGTGACAGCCTCTATGATACGCAAGTTTGCCTCGTGAGGAATCACCCATTGTACCTGATCTGCCGTCAGTTGGTTGCGCTTCATGATCTCTGCTACGTCATTGCTCATATCGGTCACGGCATAACGGAATACCGTACGCCCTTCCTGATAGAGATAATGCAAACGGAAATCAACCGTGAAATGGGAAGGAGGGCAAACAGACCCACCCGCTTTCATGTGGAGGAAAGGCAACCCTTTTCCATCTGTACGGAGATAGGAATCGCGAAGCCCGATATTCTCTTCCGTCGTGCCTTCTACCAGCACTGCGCCTGCGCCGTCTCCAAAGAGCACACAGGTAGCGCGATCCGTATAGTCAACCATTGAAGACATCTTATCAGCGCCGATCACGATGATCTTCTTGTAGCGACCACTCTGAATCATGCTGGATGCGACGTCCAAGGTATAGAGAAATCCACAGCAGGCAGCAGAGAAATCAAATGCGAAAGCATTCTTCAGTCCGAGCTTGCCCAACACGATAGAAGCGGTAGAGGGAAATTTGTAATCAGGGGTTGTGGTCGTCACGATAAGCGCATCAATCGTGTCAGGATCAACGCCTGTCTTTTGAATCAGCTGTTTGGCAGCCTTACGCGCCATATAGCTCGTTCCAAGACCTTCCTCTGTCAGGATTCTGCGCTCCTTGATGCCCACACGCGTCGTAATCCACTCGTCGCTGGTATCTACCATTCGCGATAATTCCTCATTCGTGAGGATATAGTCGGGAACGTATCCGCCAACACCAGTGATTATCGCGTTGATCTTCTCCATTATTCTACTGTTTCCTTTACAATAGCCACCTTACCTCTGTAATAGCCACAAGATGGGCAAACTGTATGGTATACATAATAGGCGCCACAATTCGGGCATACTGCCAGTGTCGGTGCTACTGCCTTATCATGAGTTCTTCTTTTCAGTGTACGACTCTTTGATTGTCTTCTTTTAGGATGTGCCATAATTCTTTAATCTTTAATTTTTAATCTTTCCATTTCAATTTTGCAAGTTCTGCCCAGCGGGGATCCATAGGTTTCTCAGCATCCGCTTCGCTACTTCGGATAGCGCTGTGCTCTTCGAGCATCTTAATCATCGCAGGGTTGCATTTTCCAGGTGCATGCACGTGCTTGATGGGTATGTTGAGATCAATGAACTCGTAAATGAACCATGACACGTCGAGTATTCCTTCGTCCTCAGGCACTGTCACCAGATCATCTTCCTCCGAGTAGGACTCACCGAATTTGACAGCCAACTGATTTTCCGTCAGGATAGGCTGCTCCATGTCCTCCAAACAAAGATCGCAGGGGACATGCACGATACCTTCTGCACGAAACTTCAGGTCAAAGAAATCATCCGTCCGCGTGATAGACAAGGAAACGTTTATCTCTCCTTGCTTCACCTCTGGGGCTTCTATCGCCTCGAAGTAAGCGTCATTGAGACTGTATTCGAAAGTGTTCTCACCTTCCTTCAACGCCTTAAAATCTATCTTAAAGGTATCTAAACTATACATTCGGACTGCAAAGTTACGAATATTTTCCGAAATAAAACAAATTACGTCCTAAAAAATATCATAATTTGTTGTTAACAAGCACGTTCCCACCTATTTCTTGAACTCAATCCTAAATGTTGTCCCCTTCCCTAGTTCAGAACTCTTCACCCATATTTTCCCATGGTGGTATTCCTCCACGATACGCTTTGCCAAGGACAAGCCTAACCCCCAACCACGCTTCTTCGTCGTAAATCCGGGACGGAAAACATTTCCTAAGTCTTTACCCCGAATACCTTTTCCATTGTCAGCTACCTCTATTCCTACTTTCGTGTCCGTCTCATCCAAACGGATGGAGATCATGCCTTCACCGCTCATGGCATCAACGGCATTCTTGCAAAGGTTTTCGATCACCCATTCAAATAAGGAGGCATTCATCTTGACGATCAGTTCATGGCTGGGAAAGTCCTTCTTGAAAATGACTTTCCTTGAGGTACGATGCTCCATATAGTCAACTACGTGTTCAATGGCTGCATTGACACAGCAGGGGACCGTCTCGGGAATTGACCCGATTTTCGAGAAACGGTCGGCAATCAACTGCAACCTACGGATATCCTTATCCATCTCAGGTATCAGCTCATCCTGAGGATAAGTAACTTTCAGAATTTCCTCCCAAGCCATCAAACTGGAGATTGGAGTACCCAACTGATGGGCAGTTTCCTTGGAGAGTCCTACCCACACACGGTCTTGCTCGGCTTGTTTCGAAGTAAGCAAAGCGAAAATGGCTACCGCAACGAAGATCAGGACGATCCCCAACTCTACGATAGGATAGATCTCCAAACGTTTCAAGATCAAGGACTCATCATAGCATACCAACATATAGTCACTCTTGGTACCAGTGTCTGCAGCGATCTTAATATACCTACCTTGACGGATGAGGCGTTGTGACAAGGAAGAAACGTATGATAGACTGTCTTTTCTTCCTTTCACTTGAATATTACGAAAAGTCTGGACCGTCCCTTGGGCATCCGTAATAATCACGGGAATGGAATGGTTTTCCTTAATCACTTTCAGGACAAGATTCAGGTTATTATTCTCATCCGGGTTGTTCAACGTGCGCATGGCTTCAGCCCATATTTCCATTTTACTACGCTCTTCTGCCTCCAAGTCAACAGTGAGGTGATGAGAAACCAGTAAAGAGACCACTGCGATGATCACAGCGGAAAAAACAATCAAGATTTTAACCTGTCTTATTCTGTCAGTCCATTCCATACGTGTATAAAACGCAAGGGCCCCGGGGATATTGCATCCCCAGGGCCCTTGTCAAAGGAGGCGGCTACCTACTCTCCCG
>ONBG01000023.1 GCA_900316015.1 uncultured Prevotella sp.
CTTTTGCGTACCCCAAAATTAGGGTATGCAAAGATACAAAATGTTGTTTATCAATCAATTACGAAATGGACATTTTTGAGTGACGAAGTCAGGAAAAAGCGGGCTAAAGTCCCGCTTTTTTTATGGATTCAGGTTGATGATCTTCATGGATCTCCACCTCTTTTACTTTTCTGAAAAGATCGGAAGCAAACACCAAGTCGTTAAGTTTCTTGTTGGTAGAACTGATCACTTCATCCTTGGTTCCCTGCCATTCCTTACGTCCATGATAGATAAACACAATGTTTTCACCGATGCCCATCACTGAGTTCATGTCGTGCGTGTTGATGATAGTCGTGATATTGTATTCTTTTGTGATGCCAGACAGAAGCTCGTCAATGACCAGAGACGTCTTGGGATCCAAACCGGAATTCGGCTCGTCGCAGAACAAATACTTAGGGTTCATGACAATAGCGCGAGCTATCGCCACACGTTTCTGCATTCCTCCCGAGATCTCTCCAGGGAATTTGTCCTGCGCGTCTAACAATCTCACCCGTTCCAGGCATTCTTGCGCACGCTTTGTTCTTTCTCTATTGGTCATACTGGAGAACATGTCCAAGGGAAACTTGACGTTGTCAATCACCGATAAGGAATCGAATAAGGCTCCTCCTTGGAAAATCATACCCATCTCCCTGCGCATCATCACTCTCTCTTTCTTGGACATGGCCACGAAGTTGCGACCGTCGTAAAGCACCTCTCCTTGGTCTGGGTCCAAGAGCCCGACAATGTTTTTCATCAAGACAGTTTTACCCGAACCACTCTGACCGATGATCAGGTTGGTCTTTCCCGTTTCAAAAGTGGCTGAGATGTCATCCAATACCACCTTGCCATCGAAGGACTTTATCAAATTTCTAACTTCTATCATCGCTAAGAAAGTAATTGCGTGAGGAAAACATCGGAGAAAAGGATGAGAACAGAACTACATACCACGGCATCCGTACTTGATTTTCCTACCTCCACGGATCCTCCTTCTACTGTGTAGCCAAAGAATGAGGAGACACTGGTAATGATGAAAGCAAAGAAAACACTCTTGATGATACTCATCCAGAAAAACCAAGGTACGAAATCGTGCTGCATGCCAAGGGTCAAGTCATCTGGCGTGAGAATGTGCCCTATATAGGCAGTTGCATAGGCACCTAAGATACCTAAGGCCGTGCTGAAGATGACGAGAAAAGGCATGATTGTCACCAGTCCCAAGATCTTGGGAAGTATCAGATAACTGGCAGAGTTGACTCCCATGATGTCTAAGGCGTCAATCTGTTGGGTTACCCGCATCGTACCCAGTTCCGACGCAATGTTGGAGCCAACCTTCCCGGCAAGAATCAAACACATGATACTGGAGGAAAATTCCAACAGCATAATCTCACGTGTTGTATATCCCGAAACCCATCGTGGCATCCATGGACTTTGTATATTCAGTTTCATTTGGATGCAGATCACCGCACCGATGAAGAACGAAATCAGCAAGACGATGCCAATCGAGTCGATGCCTAATTGAGACATCTCCTTCACATACTTCTTCAGGAACATCCGCATCCGCTCTGGGCGCTGAAAAGTATGTCCCATCAGAATCAGATATCTGCCAAAGGTGGTAAGCCATTTATACAATAACATGCTATTCTTTGTCTTTTATGGGTGCAAAAGTAACCAAATTCCTCTAAAAAACTGCTATTAATTCGATAGTTTTTCATTATTATAAGTGTTATTAGGGAGATTTTTGCTAATTTTGTAGAATAATCGACGTATAGAAAGATGGACGAGAAAAATTATAGAAGGGAAGTGTCACTGCAAAAGCAGGACACCGAGGAGCTCTCTGAGGCAGTGAAAGGGCAGTCTTTGGACGAAAAGCCTACAGGGCAGACTTCTGAGGAACCAGTTAACGACGGGATAGGGGAGATTAACCATGAACCATCGGGCGAACATACAGAAACTCAAGTTGGTATGGGGGAACCGTCTGGAGGAATGGTCCTGCGTACGGAAGGACTGGTCAAGCGGTATGGGAAAAGAACCGTAGTCAATGACGTCTCCATCAATGTCCGCCAGGGAGAGATTGTCGGATTGTTAGGACCTAATGGAGCCGGTAAGACGACATCCTTCTACATGACGACAGGACTAATCGTTCCCAATGCCGGTCATATCTACTTGGACGACAAGGATATTACGGGCTACCCCGTCTATAAGCGAGCTCGTGCGGGTGTAGGTTATCTTCCCCAGGAAGCAAGCGTTTTCCGAAAGATGAGTGTGGAGGACAATATCATGTCCGTCCTCGAAATGACGGGCAAGCCCCATCAGTACCAATTGGATAAATTGGAAAGTCTGATCAATGAGTTCCGACTGAATAAAGTGCGCAAGAATAAAGGCGACCAGCTCTCGGGAGGTGAACGACGTAGGACAGAGATCGCTCGTTGCCTTGCCATTGAGCCTAAGTTTATCATGCTGGATGAGCCTTTTGCCGGAGTCGATCCCATCGCGGTGGAGGATATTCAGCATATTGTATGGCGATTGAAGTACCGAAACATTGGGATTTTGATCACAGACCATAACGTACAAGAGACCTTGACCATCACCGACCGTGCCTATCTTTTGTTCGAGGGGAAGATCCTGTTCCAGGGAAAGCCAGAAGAGTTGGCTGCCAACAAAGTAGTCAGGGAGAAATACCTGAGTAATAGTTTCGTACTCAGGAAGAAAGACTTCCAGTTGATCGATGAGGAAAAGCGTGCCAAAGAGGCAGAAGAGGATGGTTAAAAAAACAAATTTTTTCTCCATGATATTAGGTATTTACATGAAATATGAGTAATTTTGCATTTCATTCGAGGAATTAAAAGAAACAATAAATAAAACAAAAACATCAGAGATGAAAATTTCATTTGAAAACCCTGACAAAATCAATGGCCTGTTGACTTTGACAGTAGAAGAGGCTGATTACAAGGACAATGTCGAGAAGACACTGAAAGATTATCGGAAAAAAGCTAATTTCCCAGGTTTCCGTCCTGGTATGGTTCCTATGGGATTAATTAAAAAGCAATTCGGCGCTTCTGCTAAGATGGATGCCATCAATAAATTGGTTGGAGAGCAGATCAATCAATATATCCAGGAACATCATATCCAGATGTTGGGCGAACCGCTTCCGTCTCAGACACAGGCTCCTCAGGATCTTGAGAAACCGGCTCCTTATACCTTTGCCTTTGATATCGCCGTTGCTCCAGAATTCAAGATTGAATTAGGCAAGGAAGACAAGGTAGACTATTACAAGATCACGGTTGATGACAAACTCATCGACGATCAGATAGATATGCTGTCATCCCGCAATGGATCTTATGAGAATGTTGAGACGTATGAAGGGAATGACTTAATGAAAGGTGACCTCCATGAGCTCGATGAGAATGGCAATACCAAGGAAGGCGGGATCGTCGTGGAAGGCGCTTCAATGATGCCAAGCTATATCAAGGTCGAAGATCAGAAAAAACTCTTCGAAGGTGCCAAGGTGGGTGACGTGATCACCTTCAATCCTAAGAAGGCTTATCCGGACAACGAAGTTGAAGTCTCCAATCTACTTAAAATCTCTAAGGACGAGGCTGCCGACATGACCTCTGATTTTAGCTATCAGGTTACGTCCATCAGTCATTTCCAGAAGGCTGCAGTTGACCAGAAACTGTTCGACAGCATATATGGTAAAGACACTGTGAAGACTGAAGAGGAGTTCCGCAAAAAGATTGCTGAGGATCTGGAACGCCAACTGACAGGTGATAGCGACTATAAGTTGCTGCTGGATATCCGCAAGTATTGCGAGGACAAGGTAGGTAAGCTTACTTACCCAGACGAATTGCTGAAACGTGTCATGCTTGTGAACAACAAGGACAGAGGTCAGGAGTTTATCGATAAGAACTACGCCCAGAGCGTCAAGGAACTGACTTGGCACTTGATCAAAGAACAGTTGCTGACTGCCCATAACGTTAAGATCGATGAAAACGATGTTAAGACAACGGCCAAGGAAGCTGCTCGTGCTCAGTTCGCCCAGTATGGCATGACCAATATTCCAGAAGAGTACATTGATAATTATGCAGATGAGATGTTGAAAAAGCGTGAGAATGTGGATGGTCTGGTTGATCGTGCTGTGGATCGTAAGTTGACGCTTGCTTTGAAGGACGTGATTACACTGAATGAAAAGGAGATCTCATTGGATGAATTCAATAAAATGCTAAGCGGGAAATAGTTTTTAGGAAAAAATTATCTTTTATACTGAGGTTATCGATTTTTTTTGTTACCTTTGTCTTATTATTGACAGGTAAAGAGTCGATAACCTCTCTTTTTGTCTTAACACGAAAGGAAAATGATGAATGATTTTAGGAAATATGCTACAAAGCATTTAGGATTGAGCGGTCTGGCACTCGATGATGTGGTCAAGGCACAGGCTCAGTATTTGAATCCGTATATCTTGGAGGAACGCCAATTGAATGTCACGCAGATGGACGTGTTCTCACGCTTGATGATGGACCGCATCATCTTCTTGGGAACGGAGATTGATGATTATACGGCGAATACCTTGCAAGCGCAGCTTCTTTATCTGGATTCTGTTGATAGTGGTAAGGATATCTCCATTTATATCAATAGCCCTGGTGGAAGTGTCACTGCAGGTCTGGGTATCTATGATACCATGCAGTTCATTTCCAGTGATGTGGCTACAATTTGTACGGGTATGGCTGCCTCGATGGCAGCAGTCCTGTTGGTTTCCGGTCAGGAAGGTAAGCGCTCTGCATTGACGCACAGCCGCGTGATGATTCACCAGCCGTTAGGTGGCGTGCAAGGTCAGGCTTCCGATATCGAGATCGAGGCAAAGGAAATCCAAAAGTTCAAGAAGGAACTCTATACGATTATCTCCGAGCATTCTCATACGCCGTATGAGAAGGTTTGGCAGGACAGTGACCGTAACTACTGGATGACGGCTGAGGAAGCAAAAGAGTATGGAATGATTGATTCAGTGTTAACGAGGAAGAAGTAATGCCAAAGAAGGTTTGTAGTTTCTGTGGAAGAAGCGAGAGTGAGGTAAAGCTGCTTATTACCGGTCTCAATGGATATATCTGTGAAAACTGTGCCGTGCAGGCATACCAGATTGTCCAGTCGACAGGTCTGCTCTCTGCAGAGAAGAAAGGCGATGGGAAGTTTAAGTTGAAAAAAGTTCCCAAACCCAAGGAAATCAAGAAGTATCTTGACCAATATGTGATTGGGCAGGATGAAGCAAAACGTACTCTCTCCGTTTCAGT
Source organism: uncultured Prevotella sp. (assembly GCA_900316015.1). Lineage (GTDB taxonomy): Bacteria > Bacteroidota > Bacteroidia > Bacteroidales > Bacteroidaceae > Prevotella. The sequence goes on from ONBG01000023.1 coordinate 5,298, forward strand.
CTATAATCATTATAAGCGACTCCAACAGCCCGAGGACAGGGATGGCGTGGAGATCGAAAAGAGTAATATCATCATGGTCGGCAGCACGGGTACGGGAAAGACCTTGCTTGCCAAGACCATTGCCAAGCTTCTTGACGTACCTTTTACCATCGTAGATGCGACAGTCTTTACAGAGGCTGGCTATGTGGGTGAGGACGTGGAGAGCATCTTGTCCCGTTTGCTGCAGGTTGCCGACTATGACGTGGCTGCTGCAGAGCGAGGTATTGTCTTCATTGATGAGATTGACAAGATCGCTCGTAAGAGCGATAATCCCAGCATCACCCGTGACGTGAGTGGTGAAGGCGTGCAGCAAGGACTCTTGAAATTGCTGGAAGGGACGATGGTGAACGTACCTCCACAGGGCGGACGGAAGCACCCAGACCAAGAGTATATCCATGTCAATACGAAGAATATCCTCTTTATTTGTGGGGGTGCCTTTGACGGGATCGAACGGAAAATCGCCCAGCGCTTGAACACACATGTCGTTGGCTATAACTCCGTACAGAACGTGAGGAAGATCGATAAGGGCGATTTGATGAAATATATCTTGCCACAAGACCTTAAGTCCTTTGGTCTGATCCCGGAGATTATTGGGCGCCTACCGGTCTTGACTTATCTGAATCCTTTGAATAAGACCGCATTGAGAAGGATCTTGGTGGAGCCTAAAAACTCCATTATCAAACAGTATATCAAGCTGTTCGAAATGGACGGAATCGCTTTAACCTTTCCAGAGGAAACCTTGGATTTTATAGTGGATAAGGCAATGGAATACAAACTCGGTGCCCGTGGCCTACGTTCTATCGTTGAGTCTATTATGCTGGATGCAATGTTTGAAATTCCTTCAAAGCGTGTGAAAAGTTTTGAGGTGACTCTGGATTATGCCAAGGCTCAGATCGACAAAGCACATTTACAGAAGCTTGAGTCGGCCTGAGTCTCAGGCTCTACCTGAAAAACAACCATGTATTAATCATACAGATTACTGCTAATATTTATGACAAAGGACGTTAATCTTATAGAACAACTCAAACATTATTTCGGCTTTGACAAGTTCAAGGGCGATCAGGAGGCGATTATTCGGAATCTGCTGGCGGGAAATGATACGTTTGTCCTTATGCCCACCGGTGGTGGAAAAAGCCTTTGTTATCAGTTGCCTTCCCTGATCATGGATGGCACGGCCATAGTGATCTCTCCCTTGATAGCCCTGATGAAGAATCAAGTGGATGTCATCAACGGGATCAGTGAAGAGGAAGGCGTAGCCCATTACCTGAACTCTTCTTTGAACAAGGCTGCAATACAACAGGTGATGGATGACGTCCGGTCTGGAAAGACAAAATTGCTTTATGTCGCTCCAGAATCCCTGAATAAGGAAGAGAATGTGGAATTCCTGAAAACGGTCAAGATCTCTTTCTATGCGATTGACGAGGCTCATTGTATATCAGAGTGGGGACACGACTTCCGACCAGAATACAGGAATATACGCCCAACAATCAACAAGATTGGGAATGCCCCGGTGATAGCCCTTACTGCCACCGCTACGGATAAGGTCAGGACGGATATTAAGAAAAGCTTGGGCATCATGAAAGCCAAGGAATTCAAGAGTTCCTTTAACCGCCCGAACCTTTATTATGAAGTACGTCCCAAGACGAAAGATATAGACAGGCAGATCATCTTGTTCATCAAGCAGAATGCAGGGAAAAGTGGTATTGTTTATTGCTTGTCCCGGAAAAAGGTTGAGGAACTGGCGGAGGTGCTGAAGGTGAATGGTATCAAGGCTGAGCCCTATCATGCAGGATTGGACAGTGCTACCCGCTCTAAGACACAAGATGATTTCTTGATGGAAAGGATAGACGTGATTGTAGCTACCATCGCCTTTGGGATGGGCATCGACAAGCCTGATGTGCGCTTTGTCATCCATTATGATATCCCCAAAAGCTTGGAAGGCTATTATCAGGAGACCGGTCGTGCCGGTCGCGACGGCAGAGAGGGAAAATGCATCGCCTTTTATTCTAAGAAAGACCTGCAGAAATTAGAGAAATTCATGGAAGGAAAGCCCGTCGCTGAGCAGGACATTGGGCGTCAACTCCTCCAAGAGACTGCTGCTTATGCGGAGTCGTCCGTGTGTAGGAGGAAGATGCTCTTGCATTATTTCGGAGAAGACTATCCGCAAGAGAACTGTCATAACTGTGATAATTGCCTACATCCGAAAGAGAAGCGAGAAGGAAAGGATGTCTTGGTCATCGTACTGAAGTCTATCCTAGCTATCAAGGAGAATTTCCGTCAGGAATATGTCATCGACTTTATCAAGGGAAGAGGAACGGCAGATATCGTCTCTCACAAGCACAATGAGCTGGAAGAATTCGGCAGTGGGGAAGATGAGGACGAGAAGATCTGGAATCCCGTCATCCGTCAGGCCTTGATCGCTGGCTACGTGAAGAAAGACGTGGATAATTATGGACTGCTGAAGGTCACTGCGGCAGGTAAGAAATTTCTGAAGGATCCCACCTCCTTTATGATCGTGATGGACAAGGAATTCAACGATGAAGAGGAGGATGAATCTTCAGAGGGAGGGACAGCCGTGTTGGACCCTGAGCTGTTTGCTATGCTCAAAGACTTGCGGAAGAAAGTGGCTAAGAAGATGAATGTCCCTCCGTATGTCGTCTTTCAGGATGTTTCCTTGGAGCAGATGGCTGCCATGTATCCTATTTCCTTACAGGAACTTCAGAATATCCAAGGCGTTGGCGCAGGCAAGGCAAAACGGTATGGCAAGGAGTTCTGTTATCTGATCAAGAAGCATTGCGAGGAAAATGGCATTGAGCGACCGGCTGAGATCCGTGTGAGAACCGTGGCTAAGAAGTCTATGTTGAAAGTAAAGATAATTCAAAATATTGATAGGCAGATTGCCTTGGACGACATTGCCAATGCCTTGGGTCTGGATTTTGATGATCTGTTAACGGAAGTAGAGGCTATCGTCTATAGCGGAACCAAATTGAATATTGACTATTTCCTCGAAGATGTGATGGATGACGATCATGTCGATGATATTTATGACTATTTCAGAGAAAGTGAAACGGATGACCTGAAGACCGCTGAAGATGAATTGGGAACCGACTATACAGAAGACGAGATCCGCCTAGTCAGGATCAAATTCCTGTCCGAATTGGCCAACTAATTCACTCTTGTACTAAGGTTTGGCCTGGGAGTGGACTGCTTCCGATCAGGAGGCGTTCCAGAGGGAGTTTCATGATGGGGATTCCACATGGATAGATTCGCGTTAAAAAGCACTAATTCCATTAGAAAATGATTAAGAAGTAGACTATATGTGGAATTTTTGTGCTAAATTTGCACGCAATAAATTTTTAAGTAATATATGTCATCATTTGTTGCAGATAAAATTGTAATGGACGGTCTTACTTTCGATGACGTCCTGTTAATCCCGGCTTATTCAGAGGTCTTGCCTAAAGAGGTGCAGTTGAAAACTAAGTTTTCGCGTAACATCAACTTGAACGTTCCTTTTGTGACTGCTGCGATGGACACGGTCACAGAATCGGAGATGGCTATTGCCATTGCGCGTGAGGGAGGTATCGGCGTCATCCACAAGAATATGTCCATTGAAGAACAGGCTCGGCAGGTAGCCATTGTCAAGCGCGCAGAGAATGGAATGATCTATGATCCGGTCACTATTCGTCGCGGAAGTACTGTCAAGGATGCGTTGGATATGATGCACGAATATCATATTGGCGGCATTCCTGTGGTGGATGAGGAGAATCATCTCGTAGGAATTGTCACGAATCGTGACTTGCGCTTCGAGCGCCATCTTGATAAGCTGATTGACGATGTCATGACGAGCGAGAACTTGGTGACAACCCATCAGCAGACTGATTTGGCAGCGGCTGCCCAGATCTTGCAGGAAAATAAGATAGAAAAGCTCCCCGTTGTTGATGCTGGCAATCATTTAGTGGGGTTGATTACATATAAGGATATTACAAAGGCAAAAGATAAGCCCATGGCATGCAAGGATGACAAAGGTCGCCTGCGGGTTGCTGCCGGCGTTGGCGTGACTGCAGACACGTTGGATCGTGCACAAGCTCTTGTTGAGGCAGGGGCTGATGCCATTGTCGTGGATACGGCCCATGGGCATTCTTTGGGCGTTATTGAGAAACTTCGTGAGGTAAAGGCTTCTTTCCCCAATGTGGACATTGTTGTAGGAAACGTGGCTACTGGAGCTGCAGCCAAAATGCTGGTGGACAATGGCGCGGATGCCATCAAGGTGGGTATCGGACCGGGTTCGATCTGCACGACACGTGTGGTTGCTGGTGTCGGCGTGCCACAGCTCTCTGCGGTATATGATGTCTATTCTGCTTTGCAAGGCACAAATGTGCCTCTGATCGCAGACGGTGGACTCCGTTACTCCGGTGACGTGGTGAAGGCATTGGCTGCGGGTGGCAGTTGTGTGATGATCGGATCTTTAGTAGCTGGAACAGAGGAGAGCCCAGGTGAGACCATCATTTTCAATGGACGTAAGTTCAAAAGCTATCGGGGCATGGGATCACTGGAGGCTATGGAACAGAAGAATGGTTCTAAGGATCGCTACTTCCAAGGAGAGATCAAAGATGCCAAGAAGTTAGTACCAGAAGGTATTGCAGGTCGTGTACCGTACAAGGGAACTGTTCAGGAGGTGATCTATCAGTTGGTGGGTGGTCTTCGCTCCGGAATGGGCTACTGTGGGGCTGCTACCATCGATAAGTTGCATGATGCGAAATTCGTGAGGATTACTAACGCTGGCGTCTTAGAGAGTCATCCCCATGATATTACGATCACCAGTGAGGCTCCTAACTACAGTCGCCCAGAATAAAGATGAAACTGATGAAGTTCAAAACTCTTCTCGTCCTCTTGTTGGGATGGTGTGACTTGGCAATTGCGCAAGACGACCCGGTGGTCATGGCGATCGGTGGGGAGCCTGTCCATCGATCGGAGTTTGAATATTCATATAATAAAAACAATACGGCAAATGTGATTGACAAGAAGAGCATCGACGAGTACGTCGATCTCTTCGTCAATTACAAGTTGAAAGTCCTGGCAGCAAAGGCTGCCCATTTAGATACCATCAGTGAGCTCCGTCAGGAATTCTTGGGGTATCGTAACCAACAACTCTTGCCTGCTTTCCTTACGGATGGCGATATAGAACAAGAAGCAAGGAAGATCTATCAGGAGACTCAGATAAGGGTAAATGGAAATGGGGGGATGCGAAAGCTATCGCAAATCTTTATTTATTTGCCACAGAAATCAACGAAAGTCCAGGAAAACGCAGCAAAGTTGCGGGCTGACTCTATCTTCCAAGCTCTTCAGCAGGGGGCTGCCTTTGATGTTCTCGCCAAGAAGTGTTCTGAAGAGGAGGCATCTGCTGTGAAGGGCGGGGAACTGCCTTGGATCCAGAAAGGGCAGACCTTAAAGGAATTCGAGGACGTGGCGTTCTCCCTGAAAGAGGGTGAGATCAGCAAGCCCTTTCTCACTCCAGTCGGTTACCATATTCTCTTGCTGAAAAAGAAAAGCGACTTCTTCCCTTATGATTCTGTCAGGGCAAATATCATTAAGTTTATCGACCAGCGAGGGCTCCGGGAGAGCATCATTGAAGGAAAGGTGAAGACCATGGCTGAGAGAAGGGGCATCTCTAAGGATGAGGTCCTGAATGAGAAAGAGAAAGAGTTGGAAGCCCAAGACCCATCGTTCAAGTACTTGATCCAGGAATACCGTGACGGAAGCTTGCTCTATGAGATCAGTAACCGTACCGTTTGGGAGAAGGCCGAGAAGGATGAGGCTGGATTGCAAAACTATTATAACCGGAATAAGAAAAGATATCGCTGGAGCCAGCCTAGATTCAAGGGCATCGCCTATTATACGCGGAAAGAGGAGGATCTCAAGGCTGTCCAGAAGGTCATTAAGAATGTTCCATTCAGTCAGTGGACAGAGGTGCTGAGCGAGCACTTTGGCAAAGGAAAGGAAATTACCATCAAGGCAGAGAAAGGAATCTTCAAGAAAGGGGACAATGCCGTTGTCGACAAGGAAGTATTCAGAGCTCCTGTGACAGTTCCCACGGTGAAAGGCTTTCCCTATGCTTCCGTGTATGGGAAGCGGCTGAAGAAAGGCCCGCAGGAAATGGAAGACGTCCGTTCACAAGTCGTTGCTGATTATCAGGAGCAACTTGAGAAGGAATGGGTGAAAAGCTTGAGGAGCCAGTATCCTGTCCAAGTCTATAAGGAGGTTCTTGCGACCGTAAACAAGCATCATTAGTTTTATGTACTGTTAAGTACCAAAAGATATACGAATGAAAATTGGATTTAAAATATTGTTAGGTTTGATAGCATTGCTTTTCGTCATAGGGGTTAATGCGAATGCTAACCGTTTCCGGAACGGTCTGATGAATGACGATACCACGAAGGTGACCAAAGAGGAGCCGAAAATACCGGAGTCAAGTATTGTCGACGAAGTCATCTGGGTGGTCGGCGATGAACCGATCCTGAAATCGGAAGTAGAGGCCGTTCGCCTGCAAGGAGAGGCCGAGGGGACCAAGTGGAAAGGGGATCCTGATTGCGCGATCCCGGAGCAGATGGCGGTACAAAAGTTGTTCTTGCATCAGGCTGCTATTGACAGTATCGAGGTTACTGAGTCGGAGATTTCTCAAGATATAGAACAGCAGATCAATTATTGGATACAACTGATAGGATCGAAGGAGAAACTGGAAGAATACCGCAAGCAAACGGTCACTCAGATGCGCCAGCAGATGCATGATGATTTCAAGAACAATAAATTGATCCAAAAGGAGAAAGAAAGTCTGGTCAAGGACATCACGGTGTCTCCTGCCGCAGTCCGTGCTTATTTCAAGAACCTTCCAGAGGACAGCATTCCTTTCGTGCCGACCGAGGTGGAAGTAGAGATCCTCACGCGTCAGCCGAAGGTGGCACCTGAGGAGATAGCTCGCATCAAAGACCAGTTGCGTGATTTCACGGAGCGAGTGAACAAGGGTGAGACAACCTTTGCCACCTTGGCACGCCTTTATTCAGAGGACCCGGGATCAGCTCGTCAGGGCGGGGAGTTAGGGTATACAGGTCGTGGCGTCCTGGACCCAGCCTTTGCGAACGTGGCTTTCAACCTGACCGACCCCAAGAAAATATCCAAGATCGTAGAGACGGAGTTCGGCTACCATATCATCCAGTTGATCGATAAACGTGGTGATAAGGTGAACGTGCGTCATATCCTGCTGAAGCCTAATGTCACGGAAGAGGCGATCACTCAGGCTAAGCAGCGGTTGGATTCCATTGCCACGGACATCCGTGCCAATAAGTTCTCCTTCGAGGAGGCGGCTACCGTACTCTCCGACGACAAGGATACCAGGAACAACAATGGCGTGATGGTCAACACAGCCCAGACAGCAGAGGGTCCTACCCGTACCTCCCGCTTTGAGATGAAGGATCTCCCGACAGAGGTGGCTAAGGTTGTGGACACTTTAAAGGTAGGAGCGATCTCCCAGGCCTTTGAGATGGTCAACTCCAAAGGGAAAAAGGTGTGTGCCATCGTCAAGCTGAAGAATAAGATCGAGGGACATAAGGCAACCATTACTGAGGACTTCCAAGTGATGAAGAATGTCGTCCTTGCCAAGGAAAGGGAAAAGACTTTGCACGATTGGGTCGTGAATAAGATCAAACATACTTATGTACGTATGGCTGACCGGTATAAGAATTGTAAATTTGAATACGAAGGTTGGGTTAAATGACATCCAGAAAGAACATATATGCTGATATCTACGGGCATAGGATTACTCTTGTAGTGGTTCTATGCCTTTTTGGGCTATGCGTAGCACAGTCCAGCAGGGTCAAGCATCGTCGTGCAAAGGCTAAGGATGACCGGGTATATCTCATCCACTCGGATGAGCTGAAATTCGATATGTATGGCCCCAACCCTGATGCGCAGATTGTCAAAGGGCGCGTTCATTTCTCTCATCAAGGGGCACAACTGTGGTGCGACAGTGCCTATTTCTACCAGCAATCGAATTCAGTGAAAGCCTTCGGGCATGTTCGCTTCCGGCAAGGTGATACCTTGTCGCTATCCTGCGACCATGCCGCTTATGACGGGCAGCAGCAATTGATGACTGCCAGCAAGAACGTGGTACTCCATCATCGCAGGCAGACCTTGTACACGGACAGCTTGATCTACGACCGACTCTATAATTTCGCCTATTTCCAAGAGGGAGGAACGCTGATTGACGGGAAAGACAAATTGGTCTCTGACTGGGGACAATACAATACGGGAACACGTGAGGCGGTGTTCTACTATAATGTGAAAATGCGGAATGGATCCAGGGTGATCTCTACGGATACCTTGTATTATGATACCAGTAAATCGTTGGCCCATATTGTGGGACCTTCCAAGATCACGTCGAAATCGACGGTGATTAATACCAGCCAAGGGTATTTTAATACGAAAAGTGACAAAGCGCAGCTCTTCGGACGATCAACTGTCGTGGACAAGGATAAGACCATTACGGGTGATAGCTTGTTTTATAACGATAAAACGGGAATCGCCAAGGGATACGGAAATGTCGTGTATGTAGATAAAAAGCAGAAGAACTCCCTAAACTGCGAGGAGTTCCTGTATAATGAGAAGACTGGGTATGGGTTTGCTACGAAGCGCGCCCTTGCCAAGGATTATTCCCAGCGAGATACTTTGTATGCGCATTCCGACACCATGAAGATCTACACGTATCATATCAATACGGATTCTGTATATCGGGTGGTACACTGCTTCCGGAAGGTTAGGGTGTACCGTCAGGACGTTCAGGCCGTCTGCGACTCCTTGGTATTCAATTCCAAGGATTCTTGTATGACCATGTACCACGACCCTATCTGCTGGGCGGGGGAACGCCAGTTGCTGGGCGAGGTTATCAAGGCTTATATGAACGACTCTACACTTCGCTATGCCAACGTGAAAGGACAGGCTTTGTCAATCGAGCAGATGGATGACAAGAAGCATTACAATCAAGTGTCCTCCAAGGAAATGGAGGCTTATTTCATTGATGGGAAAATCCGCAAGAGCGTTGCCTTTGGCAATGTGAGGGCGATCTATTACCCAATGGATGATAAGGATAGTTCATTGATTGGACTGAACTATACAGAGACGGATACCATGAAGATGTACATGACTCCTGAGCGGAAACTGGAACGGATCTGGATGCCAAAGGCAACTGGGACCCTTTATCCGATGACCCAGATACCGCCCAGTAAGATGAAATTGGATGTTTTCGCCTGGTTTGACAATATCCGCCCGGTTGACAAAGATGATGTGTTCAATTGGCGAGGGAAAGGTGAAGGCTCCCAACTGAAGGTGATCAAGCGGCATTCTGCTCCATTGCAACATCTTGGCAATCCGTCTTCGCCCCAGGAAACTCCTTCTGAACCACCAGAAAAAGTTGCGAAGGGGAACAGCACTCCTCAAAGAAACAAAGCAGAATCATGATGAATTTCTATCACATGCCCAAGCCTAAGGGCTTTCATCATCATTATATTTACGTGGATGAGAGAAAGGAAAGGATCAAGAAAATGGAAGAAAAGGCAAAGCAAGAATTAGGCATGGAGCCTTCAACCGTGAAACCGGAAGATTTGAGAGGCACGTTCCATCGTGCGACAACACATGCCAGGAAACATCAGAAGAGACGGAACAGAATGTTTCTTCCAGGCTTTGCAACCTGTTTGTTTATCATTCTGTTGTTAGTCATCCTATGGTACTTTTTAGCGAAATAAGATGAGTGATATTATACAACTGTTACCAGATTCTGTAGCCAACCAGATTGCTGCAGGTGAGGTGATCCAACGTCCTGCCAGTGTCGTGAAGGAATTGGTGGAAAACGCCATTGATGCAGGTGCCCAGCATATAGACGTGCTGATCGTGGATGCCGGTCGCACCTCCATACAAGTCATCGATGATGGGAAGGGGATGTCCGATACGGATGCGCGCTTGGCTTTTGAGCGTCATGCCACATCGAAGATCCGCACGGCTGACGACCTGTTCTCCTTGCATACCATGGGCTTCCGAGGCGAGGCCTTGGCTTCGATCGCCGCCGTGGCACAGGTGGAACTTAAGACCCGGCAGGGAAACGCGGACATAGGGACATGCTTGTCGTTGTCCGGATCAAGGGTGCAGGGCCAGGAACCTTGTTCTTGTCCGGCAGGGAGCAACTTTAACGTTGAGAACCTGTTCTTCAACGTGCCCGCACGGAGAAAATTCCTGAAATCGAATTCCACAGAGCTGAATAATATCATCACTGCTTTTGAGCGGATCGTCTTGGTCTATCCCAACATCTCCTTTACCTTGCATAGCAATGGCGTGGAGATGTTCAACCTCAAGGAAAATGGATTGCGGCAACGGATCCTTGACGTGTTCGGGAAACGGTTGAACCAAGACCTGCTGCCGGTTAAGGTGAATACGACAGTTTGCAAGATCTCTGGATTCGTAGGGAAACCGGAGTCGGCGCGCAAGAAGGGGGCACACCAGTATTTCTTCGTCAATGGTAGGTACATGAAACATCCTTATTTCAACAAGGCCGTGATGACGGCTTTCGAACGGTTGGTGCCCGCCGGGGAGCAAGTACCTTATTTCATTTACTTCGATGTGTCGCCTCAGGATATCGATGTCAATATCCATCCCACGAAAACGGAGATCAAGTTTGAAAATGAACAGGCAATCTGGCAGATCCTCTCTGCAGCCGTCAAGGAGTCGGTAGGGATCTTTAATGATGTGCCATCCATCGACTTTGACGTGCAAGGGAAACCGGATATCCCGGTTTTCAACCCAGATGTCCATCCCGCAGCAGCTCCAAAAGTCAACTATAACCCTCAGTACAACCCGTTTATGGAGAGCAAGTTGAACCAACGCAAGGAGATGCCCGACGCTTGGGAACAACTTTATGAAGGGCTGAAAGGTCCCCAGCAGGATGAGACGGAGATATTCGCTCCCCAGGAAAATCAGGAGATGCCGTCTACAGGGCGGGAGATGATCGCCGAGAAATCACCTGCCCATTATCAGTACAAGGGTAAGTATATAATGACTGCGGTCAAGTCGGGATTGATGATCATTGACCAGCATCGTGCCCATGTGCGTATTTTGTATGAGCAATATCTACAAGAACTGAAGGATCGGAAAGGATCTTCCCAGAAGGTCTTGTTCCCAGAGGTGATCTCCCTGACTGTCTCGGAGATGACTTTATTAGATAAGGTCCTGCCGGAACTGGTCAGCTTGGGCTTTGAGTTGACCGACTTAGGCAGTGGCAGCTATGCCATCAATGCGATACCCGCTGGGTTGGAAGGCATTAACACCGTCAATTTAGTGCATGACATGATCACTTCTGTCATGGAGAAGGGCAGCAATGCCATCGAGGAGATGAACCAGTCTCTAGCCCTGAGCCTCGCCCGGAATGCTGCTGTGCCGCAGGGACAGGTGCTGAACAATGAAGAGATGGAGAATATGGTCAATAGTCTCTTTGCTTGCAGCAATGTCAATTATACTCCGGATGGCAAGAATATCCTCTGTATCCTCCGCCAGCAGGAGATCGAACATTTGTTGGGGTAGTATTGGAAATTTCTTGAAAAGTATTGTACTTGTCACTTTTGGGAAGAAGAAAGATTCTTTTTTCCCAAAAATTGATCATATCCGAAAAATATGATTATCTTTGCAAAGGTCTTATCATGGATATTTCTTGTTCATGAAAGGTTCATTTTATCGGATCGTATAACAGATAGGATTATGAAAAAAGTATTGATATCATGGGTTCTCGCTTGGGTCATCTTGCCTCTATGGGCACAGGAATCGGATCCTATTTTGAGAAGCAAAGTGGTCACGAATTCTTTTTGGAGCAACTGGTTCTTCCAGCTGGGTGCTGATTGGAATGCTTGGTATTCGAATGAAGAGTCAAGCCTGCATTTCTCCAAGAGCCCCTTGAAGACGTTTCGCTCAAATCCCGGCATCTCCATCGCCCTCGGAAAGTGGTTCACCCCAAGTCTAGGCTTGCGCACGAAGGTGCAGGGCATTTGGGGCAAGACGGTGACCGACGAGAACAACGATGGCAACGGGAATAAATATTGGATCCTGAATGAACAGGCTTTGTTTAACCTAAGCCATATGATTGGTGGCTATAACCCCGACCGGATGTGGAGCATCATTCCCTTTGCTGGCGCGGGCTTCGGGCGTACTTGTACCTATGACCTGTATGCCATGCAGTTGAGCGTAGGATTGTTGAATGAGTTCAGGCTCAGCAAGAAACTCGCCCTGAACGTGGAAGTGGGATGGAACCGTTGCGAAGGGGACATCGATGGCGTGACAAGTGGCATCCATCAGACCCGTGGCTGGAAATCCCATGATAACAATCTGTATGGAGAAATAGGGCTTACCTTACATATCGGACGCTCCTCTTGGGACAGAGTGCCTGACGTGGATGCCATGAAGGCCATGTCACAGGCAGAGCTCGATGCGTTGAACGCGCAGTTGAGTGATGCGAATGCAGAGAATGAGCGACTGAAAGGCCTTCTTGGGAAGGAGTCTCCTGATACGTCCAAGACCGTGAAGGAGTATGTGACTGCCCCGGTTTCTGTATTCTTCCATCTCGGTGAGTATCAGAAAATAGCAGATCCTAAGGATCTGGAAGATGTCAAGAGCTTGGTGGAATATGCCAAGAAGAACCATGTCCATCTTTTGGTAACAGGTTATGCAGACAGTGCTACAGGCGATGAGACTATCAATCGAAGACTTGCCGAAGGGCGTGCAAACACGGTTGCTGGTCATCTCGTCCTACTGGGTCTTTCCCGAGACCAGATCAAGGTAGTTTCAAAGGGTGGTGTCAACGACTTGACTCCAGAGTCTTACAATCGCCGCGCGACGGTGGAGGTGACGGAATAAGCGTTGCCTTTTGTGTGGAGTCGGGCAGTAGGAAGCCGTGTGCAACGCCTTCTTGCTGCTCGGTTTTTGAGGATCTTTGGAAGCATTGGTGCATGTTTTCTTTCCGTAAGATGCGAATAAAAAGAAAAAAGATACGGAAAAGTTTGGTGGAAAAGGGAAAATGTAGTACCTTTGCATCGCTTTTGTAAAGCCTTGGGGCGTTTAGCTCAGCTGGTTTAGAGCATCTGCCTTACAAGCAGAGGGTCGGCGGTTCGAATCCGTCAACGCCCACCAAGGGGTGTTGCCCTGTAGTCTCTCGGGATTGCAGGGCTTTTTTGTTGCCAATCGATCAACTCCCGCCTTCAAATAGGTTATCTCCAGTTATCCAATCGATCATCTCCCAGCGAGTAAAAGGTTACCTCCTGATCTCTTTTATCTCTTGTTTCAGTGCCCAATGTCACACTCTCAATATTAGTACTGCTTTGAATGACCTATCGTCTTTTCGGTCATCAGAAAAGGGGTGGACGGGCAATTCCCGTAGAGTAGCTGCGACCGATCGCTATCTTTCTTAAAAAATGCAAAATAAATACTCGTTTCTTTGGCGGTTTACAGAAAAAGCCTTACCTTTGCACTCGATTTTAAGAAAGAGCCTTGGGCGTTTAGCTCAGCTGGTTTAGAGCATCTGCCTTACAAGCAGAGGGTCGGCGGTTCGAATCCGTCAACGCCCACTTCTCAAAGATAAGCCCTGTTATCGGTGACGATGACAGGGCTTGTTGTTTCCAGTCTTCTTCCTCTGGACTTTTGATCCTTTATTTTAGAAACTTTATCATATAAATGACTTCAATATCAATTTTAATTCTTACTTTTGCAAACACATTAATACGTATTAAATATGAATCTCGACTTATTGACAGCTATCTCACCGATTGACGGTCGTTATAGAAGTAAAACAGAGCCACTTGCTAATTATTTTTCGGAATATGCACTGATTCGATATCGTGTGCGCGTTGAAATAGAGTATTTTATTACGCTATGTGAGCTTCCGTTGCCACAATTGGCATCCTTTGACCATACCTTGTTTGACAGGTTGCGTGACATCTATCGCAAGTTTGATGAAAAAAGTGCGCAAAGGGTAAAGGATATTGAGAAAATCACGAACCATGACGTGAAGGCTGTCGAGTATTTCCTGAAGGAGCAGTTTGATGCGATCGGAGGCTTGGATGCCTATAAGGAGTTCATTCATTTCGGACTTACATCCCAGGATATTAACAATACCAGCGTGCCCTTGTCCATGAAGGAGGCGTTGGAACAGGTGTATGATCCACAGGTGGAAGAGCTGATCAGCCAGCTCCAGCAATATGCTGACGAATGGAAAGACGTGCCTATGTTAGCCAAGACCCATGGACAGCCTGCGTCTCCAACACGTTTGGGCAAGGAGATCATGGTTTATGTCTATCGTTTGACAGAACAGTTGAAGGCATTGAAGGCATGCAAAATGAGTGCTAAGTTTGGCGGGGCAACAGGTAATTTCAATGCCCATCATGTCGCTTATCCTGATTATGACTGGAAGAAGTTTGGCGACCGGTTCGTCAGTGAAAAGTTAGGTCTGGAGCGGGAGCAGTATACCACCCAGATCAGCAATTATGACAATTTAGCTGCGGTATTTGATGCCATCCGCCGGATCAACACGATTATCATTGACCTCGATCGCGACTTCTGGATGTATATTTCCATGGAGTATTTCAAGCAGAAGATCAAAGCTGGAGAGGTGGGCTCGAGTGCCATGCCGCATAAGGTCAACCCCATTGACTATGAGAATAGTGAAGGCAACTTGGGAATGGCCAATGCCGTCCTTCAGTTCCTGGCTCAGAAATTGCCGATCAGTCGCTTGCAGCGCGACCTGACGGATTCCACGGTATTACGGAATATCGGTGTTCCCCTTGGCCATAGTATCATCGCCATCCAAAGCACATTGAAGGGGTTGCGTAAGTTGATCCTCAACGACGAGAAGATCCAGGCTGACTTGGACAACACATGGGCAGTTGTGGCTGAGGCAATCCAGACCATCCTGCGCCGTGAATCATATCCCCATCCTTATGAGGCATTGAAAGCATTGACCCGCACGAACCAAAAAATGACAGAGAAAACAATCCATGACTTCATCCAGGGATTGAAGGTGAGTGGTCGCGTGAAGGCAGAACTGATGGCCATCACACCGAGCAACTATACAGGAATGTAAACAAAATCATGCAAATATTGATTGAATTAACAATTTATATTAACCGCCGTGAGGCTTAAACATTAAAATTATGGATTCAGAATTAGAAAAGAAACCTCAGGATACGTCTGCAGACCAGAGTCAGAGCAACCGTGAAGGTTACAGTAAACCAGCAGGCACCTATCAGGGAGGCTATCGTACCGGCGCTCGACCACAGCGTCCCCGTATTCATTCTCAGCGCGCATACAGCAGCGAAAGAGTAAGTAGTAGTAACAGCAATGATGAAGGGGGATTCCGCCCTGAAGGATTTGGGGCTGGTCTCCAGTCTGGTGGCGGAGCTGTTCCTCAGCGTGGAGGCTATCGCCCTCGTTACAATAACGATGGAGGGTATCAGCCACGTCAGCAGGGAGGTTATCGTCCCCGTTATAACAATAATGATGATAATCAAGCCGGAGGCTACCAGTCTCGTGGAGGCTACCAGCCACGTGGCGGCTATCAGCAACGACAGGGCGGTTATGGTAACAATCCTGGTGGCGGCTACGGCAACAACCGTGGTAGCTATAATAGCAACCGTGGTGGCTATAACAACAACCGTGGTGGCTATAACAATAACCGTAGTGGTGGCTATAACAACCGTGGCGGCTATAACAACAATCGCGGTGGTAGCTATGGCAATAACAATCGCGGTGGCTATAACAACCGTGGTGGCTATAACCAGGGCGGCTATCGCCAGCATACACCGGGCTATAATCCCAATGCGAAGTATAGCATGAAGAAACAGATCGAGTACAAGGAAGAGCACATCGATCCGAACGAGCCGATCCGCTTGAACAAGTACTTGGCTAATGCAGGAGTATGTAGCCGTCGGGAAGCAGATGAATTCATCCAGGCAGGGGTGGTTTCTGTCAACGGAAACGTAGTCACGGAATTGGGTACCAAGGTGCTGCGTTCTGATGAGATCAAGTTCCACGATCAGCCTGTTACCCTTGAGAAGAAGGTGTATGTCTTGTTGAATAAGCCTAAGGATTATGTGACGACGAGTGATGATCCGCAGCAGCGCAAGACGGTCATGGACTTGGTGAAGAATGCTTGTCCTGAGCGTATCTACCCAGTAGGTCGCCTTGACCGGAATACCACCGGTGTCTTGTTGCTTACCAATGATGGTGACTTGGCCAGCAAGCTCACGCATCCGAAGTTCCTGAAGAAGAAGGTATATCATGTTTATTTGGACAAGAATGTCACGGCTCATGACATGCAGCAAATCGCTGAGGGTATTACCCTTGAAGACGGTGAGGTACATGCAGATGCTATTGACTATGCCGATGAACGTGACAAGAGCCAGGTTGGTATCGAGATCCATAGTGGCAAAAACCGTATCGTACGCCGTATCTTCGAGAGCTTAGGCTATCGTGTTGTCAAGCTCGATCGTGTCCAGTTCGCTGGTCTCACCAAGAAGAACCTTCGTCGTGGTGACTGGCGCTTCCTGACAGAGAAGGAAGTGGAGATGCTTCGTATGGGGGCTTTTGAATAAATAACAAGCAAATGGAAACAGTGAAAAGAACAAAGGTCGTAGACGTGCTGAAAAGCACTGCCTACGGCTCTATTGTGAATGTCAAAGGATGGGTGCGCACGCATCGTCGCAGTAAGGCTGTCGACTTTATCGCATTGAACGATGGCTCTACGATCAAGAACGTGCAGATCGTTGTCGATCCATCCAAATTTGATGAGAATACTTTAAAGCAAATTACGACTGGGGCATGTATCAGTGCTACCGGTTTGTTAGTGGAGAGCCAGGGCAAGGGCCAGGCTTCTGAGTTACAGTGCCAGGAATTAGAGGTCTATGGGACCTGTGGCGCAGACTATCCCATGCAGAAGAAAGGTCAAAGCTTCGAGTATATGCGGCAGTATGCCCACCTCAGGCTTCGTACGAATACTTTCGGTGCGGTATTCCGCATCCGTCATAACATGGCTATTGCCATTCATCGGTATTTCCACGAGCACGGCTTCTATTATTTCAACACACCGTTGATCACGGCCAGCGATGCTGAAGGGGCCGGTGAAATGTTCCAAGTCACGACACTCGACCTGAGCCGGACAGGCAAGGACGGTGAAGTGGCGTATGACAAGGACTTCTTCGGAAAGAAGACCAGCCTGACCGTCAGTGGACAGTTGGAGGGCGAGCTTGGTGCAACAGCCTTGGGAGCCATCTATACCTTTGGACCGACGTTCCGTGCGGAAAATTCGAATACCCCTCGCCATCTGGCAGAGTTCTGGATGATTGAGCCGGAGGTAGCTTTCTTGGATAAGGAAGGACTGATGGACTTAGAGGAGGACTTCATCAAGTATTGCGTGAAGTGGGCTTTGGACAATTGCAAGGATGACTTAGAGTTCTTGAACAAGATGATTGACAAAACATTGATTGCTACTTTGGAAGGAGTGCTGAAGGAAGATTTCGTGCGTTTGCCTTATACAGAGGGCATCCATATCCTGGAAGAGGCTGCCAAGAACGGTCATCATTTTGAGTTCCCGATTACCGGATGGGGAATGGACTTGGCAAGCGAGCATGAGCGTTATCTTGTGGAAGAGCATTTCAAGCGTCCTGTGATCATGACGGATTACCCCAGTGAGATCAAGGCTTTCTATATGAAGAAGAATCCGGATGGAAAGACCATGCAAGGTACAGACGTGCTGTTCCCTCGTATCGGGGAGATCATAGGTGGTTCTGTCCGTGAGGAAAGCTATGAGAAATTGACAGCGGAGATGGCTGCCCGTCACATGGATGAGGCTAACTATAGTTGGTATTTGGATACCCGTAAGTACGGCTCATGCCCTCATGCTGGCTTTGGACTTGGCTTCGAGCGCCTGATCCTGTTCGTTACCGGGATGCAGAACATCC
Source organism: uncultured Prevotella sp. (assembly GCA_900316015.1). GTDB lineage: Bacteria > Bacteroidota > Bacteroidia > Bacteroidales > Bacteroidaceae > Prevotella. The sequence goes on from ONBG01000023.1 coordinate 23,369, forward strand.
GCGATGTCATCCCATTCCCGCGTACGCCTAAGAGCGCAGAATTCTAATTCTGGATGTAAAGAGAAAAGAGTCCTTTGGTATGAGTGATCAGCCAAAGGACTCTTTTTCGTTATTTGTGCTAGTCAAGGGGGTTACCCGCAGTGGAAATATGTCCTTACCAACATGCGGGTTGCCTCTTGGTCGCCTTCGATGTCATGTCGGAGCGTTGCGTCATGGAAGGATTTCAACTGTCGGATGATGCCATCGATCATCTCCTTGCTGAAGACGCCCCCCTCTTCAAAGACAGCCCGTTGTCGTTGCAAGCAGTCTGCGGATGCAGAACAACTGTCAGGGAGTTGGGCAAGATGGGCCAGGATCTTTTCGTTTTGCTTGTCATGGATGTTGACATCGACGTACGTTCTCTGGGCAACTTCCAGGGCATCTGGCATCTCAAAGCCGTGACGACAAGCCACACAGATCCCCGCAAGCAATTGATAGAGGTCGGCAGAGCCGTCAGAAGAACGAATCTCAACGGTTTGCTTAAAGGTAGCGTCCAAGGGCTGTTCTTTCTCCTTTGGATTGGCGATGTGGGCCATGTCAACGCCCGCATTCCATCCCAAGGGAACACGAACTAAGACGGAGCGGTTACGATCGCCCCAACAGACATTGGTCGGTGCTTCCTGGTGGGGTACCAAGCGGAAGTAGGAGGTCGGGTTCTTGTTTCCAAACGCAGTAATGCTGGGTGCTAAGTCCATCAGACCGGCAATCATACGACGCGCATCTTCACTGAGGACACCATTCTTCAGCATCATGTTCTTTCCGTCTTTCAGCATCCTCATATGGATATGAAGACCAGACCCGGCCTTCCCATTCGTGATCTTAGGCGCAAAGGTTACATTCAACTGATGGCGGTAGGCCAAGTTGCGGATAATCCATTTTGCAATCATCAGTTCATCGGCTGCCTCACGGACATTGACAGGAAGGAACTCTATCTCGTTCTGTTCATAATTAAGTCCATTGAGCTTGAAGTTTCCCACTTCGGAATGTCCATATTTGATATGTCCGCCCGCTCTGGCGATATATGCCATGCACAGGGTCCGGAAATCATTGGTCTTGGCATAAGGCGCAGACTCGTGATATCCATGCTGGTCGATGGCAGGGAACACATCCTCATCCGGTCGGATGACATAGTATTCTAGTTCTCCCATGGCCTGGAACTCCATTCCTGTCTTCTGGGTAAAGGCGGCTGCGGCTTTCGTAAGCGTATGCTCCGGGGAACTGGCTAAGGGATTCCCGTCTTTGTCGAAGAAAGAGCAGAGAAAATCCAAGGTCGGGATCTCTGCAAAGGGATCGACGAAGGCCGTACAGAACCGGGGGAGGACATAAAGGTCGCTACTGCTCGCTTGGATAAAGTCGAACAAACTGGACCCGTCTACGCGCTCTCCATAGGTTAGTATGGTGTCCAGGTAATCAATGTCGGTGAGAACGAAGTTTAATGTCTTCAGCTTCCCGTCTCCTCCAGGGTACATGAAATTAACCATTTTGATACCTTTCTCCATGACGAAGGAGATAATGTCAGCCTTGGTAAATTCCGATGCAGGTTTCTGCAAGAACGCCACAAGGTCATTGGCGTTCGTCATCAATACATTTGTGGTCATTGGTATTGTTGTTTAAGTTGATAAAATATATATTTGAGTCTTGTATGACTTCCGTTTTTATTTGATGGCTTCGCTTTGCAAGTGCTCGATTCCTCCAGTGATGGGATTGAGGACCATCCGTGTCGTCTGCTTCTTCCCAAACAGTTCGCCACTAAGATTTTCTGTCTTCCCGAATTGAGCTGCATAGAATTCGAAGCTTGCCATCAGTCTCTCTTGCTCATAAAGGGAAACCTTGATCTTATCCGGGACGTTCACATTCAGGTTAATGTCATCCTTTTCCTTCTTCTCATTCTTGAGGGAAGGGTCGGTGTTTGCTATGGTATGCTCATCTTCCGTGATGATATAATAAGGGGCACCTCCTAAGTCGTCTATGTCGGTGAAACCTAAGCGTTGTGAGAAGCGGAAGAACAACTTCTTGCTCGTCTCCTTTTGGGGGATAAAGGTCATCACGACTTCTGTCGTATCCTTGACGGTCATCCCGTTGAATACCTGCAATAAGGCTTTTTCCTGCGTGTCTAAGTTGTTGAGCATGAGTTTTAACTGCTCTCCATCCTTCGGCATGGTATCGGCCTTACCTTTCGACAGTTGAGCGCGGCTGTCACGGATATCGTAGATTTCCTGTGCGCAGAGTTCAGCCATTTTTGCGGAACTGCCCGCGGTAAGGATGTCCTCGTTCATGAAGTCTTTGGGATTCAGGACCGCTGGTTTCCTACCAGGGACGTAAGGGGCGGGTATACTTGCTTTCCTGCCTTTTGCGTTGACGGCCAATAAGACGCCGTTATCATCCAGGCTGACATTGGAAATCGTGTATTTCTTGTTGAGCGATAGGGTATACTGCTTGGATGAGTCGGGCACTCCCAATGGGGTCATGCTTGTATGGATGATGCGGTAGGTCGTGCTGGGCTCGAAGTTGACATCTGTCTCCTTCATGTAACGCTCAGCGTATTGCGCGAACTCTCCCGGCGTATAAACAGTCTTTTCTACAAGGAAAGAAAACCTCATTGCTGTTTTGGGCAGGAAGTATGTCGTTCCTTCTACAGGCTGCTGCGCTTTCAGGAGGCCAACGCCACCGAATAAAAACAGAGAGGTTAAGATCAATTTTTTCATCTTTATATGTCTTTAATCATTCAATCTTTTAAATGCTTCTGGGAGGAAGCGGATGATGTCACTGGCCATGAGGCTCTCCTTGCCTAATTCCTTGGCAGCAAGATCACCGGCAAGGCCATGTAAGTACATGCCTAACATACAAGCGTCAGCCTGCTTATACCCTCTCGCCAAAAGTCCTGTGATGATGCCGGTCAGCACGTCGCCACTGCCTGCTGTTGCCATTCCGGAGTTGCCTGTTGTGTTGAAAATGACCTGTCTGTCTGGCAAGCAAAGGGCAGAATAGTGACCTTTGAGGATGATATAGGCTTGTAAGCGTTCAGCTAAGTCCCGGGCTTTGAATAGCCGATCGTAGCACCCATTGCAACTTCCGCCTTCTAACCGGTCGAATTCACCGGGGTGAGGGGTCATAATAATCCCTTTGGGAAGTTGCTGCATCCATGCCCGATGATTGGCGATGATATTGAGGGCATCTGCATCGATGACCATCGGACAATTAGTCCTGCGGATCTGGGCAATCATGGCAATGGCCGTGTTTTCCTCCTGTCCTAATCCCGGGCCAATCCCTACGGCATCATAGTTGTCTGTATCTACGGTCTCAGAGAAGTAAGCATCATCCTGGTCCATCTGCAGGACAGCTTCTGGTACAGAAACCTGCATGATATCATAGTTGCGCTGAGGAGTGTGGGCAATGACTTTCCCAACCCCAGCACGAAGGCAAGCTCTCGTCGCGAGCACGGCTGCGCCCGACATCCCATAGCTCCCTGCAATGATCAAGGCTGTGCCCATGGATCCTTTATGCGCGAAATCATCCCTGGGAAGCAGGCGGGGATGGAGATCCGTCTCCTCAATCATGCTGTAAGGAGAAACTGTCTTTTTGATATATTCTTGAGAAAGCCGAATGTCAAGGACCTTCAACCTGCCTATAAACCGTTGGTTGTCGGCCAGGAGCATGGACAATTTCTTCTGTTGGAGCGTCAAGGTCAAGTCTGCCTTGATGATATGAGATCGGATATTATTCGTGTTGTCTTCCGTCATGAGTCCTGAAGGAATGTCAATGCTCACGGTCTGGGAGGGCGACTGGTTGATGTATTTCACCAACGAGGCAAATCCACCGGCAAGTGGTTTGTTCAGTCCAGACCCGAAAAGACCGTCTATCACTAAGGTGTTGGCATCTAACTTCGGTGGGTCGAAATTTTGGGTAATTTCCGTAAACCTTTTGACTCGCTTGCCGTCGATGAGGCGTTGCTTGTTCGTTGCGCAATCCTGAGAAAGCTGTTGGTGGATGTTGAATAGATATACGGAAACCTGATAGCCTTGCTCGGCCAACATACGGGCTACCGCCAGCGCATCGCCACCATTGTTGCCTGGACCGGCAAACACAACGATCGGCGTGCGTTCTGTCCATTCGTCCATGATGGAACGTGTTAGTGCTTTTGCTGCACGTTCCATTAAATTGATGGAAGAAATGGGCTCGTGCTCTATAGTATATTTATCAAGCTCATGTATTTGAGCGCTTGTAAAAATCTTCATACTGTGCAAAAATACAAAAATAATAATAATGTATGACTGAATTTTGCTATATTTTTCGTATTTTTGCGACAAAATTTCTAAAATCACACTATGAGTATAGTTCGGATAAAGGATAAAACCTTTAAGGTTTCCATTCCAGAGAAGGAAATCCTAAGATGTGTAAAAGCCGTAGCCGATCAAATTAATCATGATATGGCTGGTAAGAACCCGTTGCTGCTCGCCGTTTTAAATGGCTCTTTTATCTTTGCGTCAGACTTAATGAGAATGATCACCATTCCTTGTGAGATTTCGTTCGTTAAGCTGGCATCTTATCAAGGTACTACCTCAACAGGGAAGATCAAGGAAGTGATTGGTATCAATGAGGATCTGACCAATAGGACCGTCATTATCGTGGAAGACATCATTGAGACAGGACTCACGATGAAAAGGATGATAGAAACATTGGGGACCCGTAATCCTGCTTCGGTCCATATCTGTACCTTACTACTCAAACCGGAGAAGTTGCAGGTACCTTTGAACATTGAGTACACAGCAATCAAAATACCCAACGACTTTATTGTTGGTTATGGACTGGATTACGACCAGCAGGGTCGGAATCTCCGTGATATCTATACCCTCGTAGATGATTCATATTCTATTAATATAAAATGAAAAATATTGTTATTTTTGGTGCACCGGGTTCAGGTAAGGGCACACAAAGCGATAAGATGATCGCTAAGTATGGGTTTGAACATATCTCTACTGGAGATGTGCTGCGTAATGAGATTAAGAACGGAACCGAACTGGGCAAGACAGCGAAGCGTTATATCGACCAGGGACAGTTGATCCCGGATGATTTGATGGTCAGCATCCTTGCCAGTGTCTATGATGGCTTTGGCAAAGAGCATAAAGGTGTTATCTTCGATGGTTTCCCACGCACGATCCCGCAAGCTGAGGCTTTGAAGAAGATGTTGGCAGAGCGTGGGCATAAGGTGGCAGCCATGATCGAACTGGATGTCCCAGAGGATGAGTTGATGAAACGCCTGATTCTCCGTGGCAAGCAGAGTGGTCGTTCAGACGACAATGAAGAAACCATCAAGAAGCGCTTGGATGTTTATCACAATCAGACCGCTCCCCTGATTGCTTGGTATGAAAAAGAAGGAATCCACCACCATATCAATGGCTTGGGTGAGCTGGACCGTATCTTCGGCGATATCTGTAAGGTGATTGATAATCTTTAATTGGAAATATGGCAGAATCCAACTTCGTTGATTATGTCAAGATCTACTGCCGCTCTGGAAAGGGCGGCAGGGGATCTATGCATCTTCGTCATGTGAAATACCAGCCTAACGGTGGTCCGGATGGTGGTGATGGCGGTCATGGAGGAAGTGTCTATTTGCGTGGAAACCATAACTATTGGACACTTCTTCACCTGAAATACCAGCGTCATGTCTTTGCAGAGCATGGTGGGAATGGGGGACGTGATAAGTGCCATGGAACAGATGGCAAGGATGTCTACATCGACGTACCTTGTGGAACTGTCGTATACAATGCTGAAACAGGCAAGTACGTCTGTGATGTTACTTATGATGGGCAGACGGTATTGTTGCTGAAAGGAGGTAGAGGAGGATTAGGTAATTTCCAGTTCCGTACGTCGACCAATCAGGCCCCACGTTTTGCACAGCCTGGTGAGCCGATGATGGAAATGACCATTATTTTGGAATTGAAACTGTTGGCTGATGTGGGACTGGTCGGATTCCCCAATGCAGGGAAATCAACCTTGCTTTCTGCGTTGTCGAGCGCTCGCCCCAAAATAGCCAATTACCCTTTCACAACTCTTGAGCCGTCTTTAGGCATCGTGGGATATCGTGATAAGCAGTCGTTTGTCATGGCAGATATCCCTGGAATCATTGAGGGAGCCAGTGAGGGGAAAGGACTTGGACTTCGTTTTCTTCGGCATATCGAAAGAAATTCCTTGTTGCTCTTTATGGTACCTGGAGACACAGATGATATCAAGCACGACTATGAAGTGTTACTGAATGAATTGAAGAAATTCAATCCTGAGATGCTTGACAAACATCGTGTCCTTGCCGTCACGAAATGCGATCTGTTAGACGATGAGTTGATCGACATGCTCAAGGAAACGCTACCGACAGACTTGCCAGTCGTCTTTATCTCCGCCGTCACAGGACAGGGGTTGGATCAACTCAAGGATGTCCTTTGGAGTGAGTTGAATAGCGAGAGTAATAAGTTGCAGGAGATTACGGCAGAGGATACCCTGGTTCATCGTGATAAGGATCTGTCCCGCTTTACTGCAGAGATGAAAGCAGAAGGGGCTGACGAGAGTCTTGATGATGTGGATGATGATATTGAGGATATTGAGGACTTTGAATACGAAGAGGATCCAGAATCATGATCAAGCCTCTGTTGACATATTATGAATGTGATGAAGACGTTATCGCCTTTTCAACAACTCGGCATGGTGGATATAGCAAGGGTAACTATGGTGAACTGAACGTTAATTCCTATTGCGGTGATGATCCGGCAGACTTGTCAGCTAACCTTCAGTTGTTAGCTTCGGAACTGTCTATTCCTGTTGACCGTATCGTGATGCCCCATCAAGTACATGGTATCGCATGTAGAGCAGTCACGGATGACCTGATTGCCCTTTCCCAAAAGGCTCGGTTGCAGTTGTTAGACCAGGTGGATAGTGTAATGACAGATGTCAAGCGCATTTGTATAGGAGTCTCAACGGCCGATTGTATACCAGTATTGCTTTATGATCCTGTCCATCATGCAGTAGCTGCTATCCATGCAGGATGGCGAGGGACCCTTCAGGGAATTGCCTGTCATACAGTAGAAGAGATGTCTCATCATTATCATACTGTCCCTCATGACCTCAAAGCGATCATTGGTCCTGGTATCTCGCTGAAGAACTTTGAGGTAGGGGAGGAGGTCTATGGTGCTTTTGCCAGTGCCGGATATGACATGGACAGGATTGCGAGAAAATATATAAAATGGCATGTCAACCTGCCATTGTGCAATCGGATCCAATTGGAGCAAGTTGGCGTGAAGGCAGAGTCGATTGTCGATACTGGTATTTGCACGTATGATCATGTTGCTGATTATTTTTCTGCCCGTCGTTTAGGACAGGCTTCAGGTCGAATCTATACAGGTATTCTATTGAAGGAGTGATGATGAGGTTACGTTGTGTTTTCTTATTCTACTTTCTGTGTTGGATAGGTGTTGCGGTTGCCCAGCAACGTCGATTTACCTTATCTGAGCAGCAACAGATCAGTATCGCTACCCCAGGGCTGTTTGCGCGCAGCCATGCTTTTCAGGTTGATTTTACGGTTCTTCGTCCCGAAGAATATTCTTTCCCCTTGCCGGTGGGAAAAGCAGACCTTCAAGGGAATGACTTGGAGATTACTACACAAAAAGGAGATGCTGTCAAGGCCATGTTTGGTGGTATTGTCCGTCTTTCCAGGAGTATTCCTGGTTATGGTCCTGTGATAGTCATCCGACATGATAATGGGCTTGAAACCGTTTATGGGCATAATGCCCAAAACTTAGTGGATGTTGGGCAGAAGGTGAAAGCAGGGCAGACCATTGCCATTGTAGGGGGAGCGGAAGGCAAGGTGTTTTGTACTTTCTCTATCCTGGTGAATGGCAATAAAATCAATCCTGTTACAGTGGTTGACGTGAAAAGCCATAGGTTACGGAAGCAAGTCCTACTGTTTGAGAAGCAAGGTACTCTCATCAGTGTTCGCACGTCGCGGGAAAGTAAGGACAAGCAGAGTGAAGAGAAAGGCAATGCTGGGAATTCTAAAAGCCAGACGGAAATTACCCGTTTGGAATTGAACCAATTGAAAAATAGTGATTGGGCATACCCTCTTCCTGGTAGCCATGTGATTAGTCCTTATGGTGGTGCACGTCGTCATGCAGGCGTGGATATTAAGACGTGCCCAAGAGATCGCATCCTTGCTGCTTTTGATGGTATTGTAACTCAGTCGGGACCCTATTTCGGTTATGGTAACTTTATCGTGATCAAACATGACAACGGTCTGGAGACCCATTATAGTCATCAATCCAAGAACTTCGTTAAGAAAGGGGATCGAGTGAAAGCGGGGCAGGTGATTGGACTTACAGGGAGAACGGGTAGGGCGACAACAGAACACCTTCATTTTGAAGTCTTATTCCATGGAAGGAGGATTGATCCTGCTTGGGTCTTCGATCATGTAAGCAAGTCACTTCAACAGCACACGCTGGTCTATTCGAAAGGGAGAGTTCGAAAGCAATAAGCAAAAAAAGTTGCCATCTCTTTGATGACAACTCTTCTTTTCATGATTTGCTTTTATGCCGGTTTGCCCTTTGCTCTCTGTACTTCGCCTTTTGGCGTGCAGAGCCACTGCCATGAGCCCCGGTAATGTATTTCTTTTTCTTGGCTTTCGTCTTTACTTTATCGCTTTGAGCACGTTCTTTGGGTGCCCCGTGGAAGATCAGTCCACCTCCAGCGATGATCTCATCAATATCATCACCTTTTGCCATAAATCAATGATGGAATAGTCTGATACCTGTAAACGCCATCGCAATGCCATACTTATCGCAAGTTTCGATCACGTTATCATCGCGTACGGATCCTCCTGCTTGAGCAATGTATTCCACGCCACTCTTATGTGCGCGTTCAATATTATCACCGAAGGGGAAGAATGCGTCAGAACCAAGTGCTACCTGCGTATTTTTGGCAATCCATTCCTTCTTCTCTTCTCTCGTCAAAATATCCGGTCTTTCCGTGAAGAATTTCTGCCATGTCCCCTCACACAGTACATCATCATGGTCTTCGCTAATATAGACATCAATCGTATTGTCTCTGTCTGCACGACGGATATCCGACTTGAATGGCAGAGACATCACCTTCGGGTGCTGACGCAGCCACCAGATATCCGCTTTGTTTCCCGCCAATCGCGTGCAATGGATGCGACTTTGTTGACCAGCGCCAATGCCGATCGCTTGTCCTTCTTTCACATAGCATACAGAGTTGCTCTGTGTGTATTTCAGAATGATCATCGAGATGATCAGATCCCTTTTCGCTTCCGCTGTAAAATGCTTGTTCTTCGTTGGGATATTCTCAAACAACGACGGGTCATCTAACTTGATTTCATTCCGGAGCTGTTCGAATGTGACGCCGAAAACTTGCTTATGCTCCATGGGTACAGGCTCGTAATTGGGATCGATTTTGATGATGTTATAAGTTCCTTTCCTCTTGCTTTTCAGGATTTCCAAAGCTTCTGGCGTATAGTCAGGTGCAATCACACCATCGCTGACTTCCCTTTTCAGGAGCGTTGACGTAGCTGCATCGCAGGTATCGCTTAGGGCTACAAAATCTCCGTATGAACTCATGCGGTCGGCACCTCGTGCGCGAGCATACGCACAAGCTAAAGGAGAGAGCTCTATTTTAACGTCATCTACGAAATAGATCTTCTTCAAGGTATCGCTCAGTGGAAGACCTATGGCAGCACCTGCTGGAGAAACATGCTTGAAGGAAGCAGCTGCAGCGATACCGGTAGCCGCTTTCAGTTCTTTGACAAGCTGCCAACTGTTGAGGGCATCTAAGAAATTGATGTAGCCCGGTCGACCATTTATCACTTCAACGGGTAACTCGCCTTCTTCCATATAAATTCGGGAAGGCTTTTGATTCGGATTGCATCCGTACTTTAAAGCTAATTCTTTCATTTCTAAGGAGAATTAAATTCTATTTGCAAAGTTAGCAAAATTCGATGAAAAATGATCGTCGTATGCTAAAAATTAATACCTTTGCATCTGATTTAGTATTCGTTGTGTTATGAAAGAAGTCATTCGTTTTACACATGTGCATCATCATCTGACTTCCACTACAGTGAAGAAGTTGGGGCGTTATCTCTCCCGCATTGAGAATCCGTCCTTGAAAACGTTGAACAGGTTAGCTCTGCTCGCTGGTTTTCAGGATTGGAAGAGTTTAAAAGATACGGTTCATGGAGATACGGATGCATCCGTGAATTATGAGGATTGAGTTACCGGTTGTAAAAAATTAAAAAGAGGTCCACCATTTGGATGAGCCTCTTTTTATTTCTGCTTGAAATGCAATGGTTCGTAGGATTATTTTCCTGCAGCTGCTCTCTCTGCCTCAGAAAGAGCCCTCTTTTCTGCAATACGAGCCTTCTTTCCTGTAAGCTTACGCAGATAGTACAGTTTTGCACGACGTACTTTACCACGCTTGTTTACTTCGATGCTCTGGATGTTCGGAGACTCAATAGGGAAGATACGTTCAACACCTACTGTTCCTGACATCTTTCTTACGGTGAAACGCTTTTTCTCTCCACTCCCGGAGATTTTGATAACAACACCGCGATAGAGCTGGATACGCTCTTTTGAACCCTCGATAATTTTGTAAGCGACTGTTACAGTATCACCTGACTTAAATGCAGGGAACTTCTTGCCGGTTGCAAATGCTTCCTCAGCAACTTTAATTAAATCCATTTTGTCTGATAATTAAATTTGTTTATCGTTCCAACGTAACATAACAGGCAACACTTCTTCCCGCCAGCGATTACGCCGAAAAGCGGTGCAAAGTTACAACATTTTTCTGTTGCTTCCAAAAAATAAGATGTTTTTTTGTCTATTCGGGCTAAAATAACTATCTTTGCATCAAATACTTATAGAGTATATGCATAGAAATTATCTTTTTGTTGGTGCCTTGTCCCTTCTCTTTCTGGGATCCTCTTGTCGTTCTCACTATGTAGTTACGGGCATTCAGCGTACTCGTTTGTTGATAGATCATCGGTATGATGCACATCCAGATTCTGAGGCAGAGGCTTTTTTGGCACCTTATCAGCATGATGTGGACAGTATCATGAGTCCTATCGTGGGTGAGACAGCTAAACCATTGTCGTCTTTTAGACCGGAAAGTCCTTTGTCCAATTTGTTGTCTGATATTTTGATCTGGTCAGGGAAAAAATATAACGAACATCCTGTTCTGGCTGTTTACAATATGGGTGGCATCAGGGCTTCTTTCCCTCAGGGTAAGATCACTTATGGGGATGTGCTTGAGGTGGCACCCTTTGATAATAAGATTTGTTTCCTAACGCTATCGGGAGGGCAGTTAATGGATCTGTTCCGACAGATCGCTCGTCGTCATGGCGAGGGTTTGAGTCATGGTGTCCAATTGGTCATCACGAAGGATGGGCAGTTAAATTCTGCTCGATTAAATGGGAAGGAGATCGATTCAAATGCAGAATACCGTGTGGCAACACTTGATTACCTTGCCGGAGGAAATGATGGCTTGAAAGCGTTGGGAGAAGGATCTCGACTATTCTCTCCTCAAGACATGGAGAATAATGTGCGTTTTATCATTATGGATTTTTTCAAGGAAAAGCTTTCTCAGGGCTTAAGTGTTAATGCTGATATTGAAGGTAGAATTAAAGTCGAATAAGATGAAACATTTATATATCCTTGCTATTTTTTCTTTATTATCCTTGGTAACTTTTGCTCAGAAGCAATTGGTTATTTTGCATACCAATGACACTCATAGTTGTATTCAACCCTTGAATTCCCATCTGGCGGATACTTTGCAGGCAGGTCGAGCGGGTTTTATTCGTCGTATTTCGATGATTGAGGAGGAACGTAAAACACACCCAGATTTACTCTTGTTTGATAGCGGAGACTTTTCCCAAGGTTCTCCGTATTATTCTATGTATAAAGGAGATGTTGAAATTGGGCTGATGAATAGGATGCATTATGATGCAGGCACGATTGGCAATCATGAATTTGATTTTGGAATTGACAATATGGCAAGGATTTTCAAGAAGGCTAATTTCCCGATCATTTGTTCTAATTATGATTTAAGCGGTACGCCTTTGGAGGGCATCGTCAAGAAGTATATTATTTTGAAGCGAAATGGAATTAAGATTGGTGTCTTTGCACTTTGTCCCAAGTTATCTGGACTTGTGTCAGCTAAGAATTATGGTCCTATTCAATATCTCGATCCGATCAAGATCGCGTCTGACATGGGTACTTTCTTAAAAGATAAGAAGAAATGCGATTTCGTCATCTTAATTTCTCACTTGGGTTGGGAAGCTCAAGGTATGGGTGATCAGATGGTTATTTCAAATACACGTAATATTGATCTTGTTTTGGGCGGTCATTCCCATTCATATTTCAAGGAGTTACGTTATGTTAAGAACATAGATGGGAAGCCCGTTCCTGATGATCAAAATGGAAAGAATGCCATCTTCGTCGGAAAGATGGTCGTTAATTTCGATAAGAAATAGCTTTTATTCGAAGTAGAACGTTAATGCGATAATTTTTGTATGTGCTTCCTTTACTGATATTGTGTAAGGAAGCATGTTTTTGTCTTTTAGCTTATCTGCGTGGTTCTTGTCCAAATTATTACCTATTCCATACATGAACTTCAATTCAGGGCGGAGCTTGAAGTAGGGTAGATAGAAATCACAGCCCACTCCTATCTCTGCATATAAGTTGGTTGACTTTAATTTGAGATAGTCGTTGCTATTCCCGTTTAAGTTTAGCATTGGATTGATGCCTGCCAAGAGGTAGGGTCGATGGTTGTTAAATCGTGGCGCAGAGAATATTATGTCGAATGCGGTTGAAAAATAGGCGGTCTTTAAGTCTTGCTTTTGTCTTGTGGGTTGTCCTTCCGCATCTAAGCTTGATCGGTTTATGAACATGATATGTCTTGTTCCAAAATACATGGCAGGTGCTATCCTAAACTGAAAATTAGTATGGAGCCTGAATTCACCTAATACTCCAACGGTGAATCCTGGGTCCCATCTGTCTTGGTCTGCTGATATGTCTGTCGTGGCTACAGTTCCATCTTGTAGGGTAACTGTCTGTGGACCTGCATCCACTAGTTCAATGTCTTGCAAGTGTATTCCTAATAGTACCCCAAAATGGAATGGTCTTAAGTCTGTGTACGGTCTGTTCTGAACAGTCTTGACTTGTGCAGAGGCTGCCAACAGAGGTAGAATTAGGGAAATATATGTGAGTATGACTTTCTTCATCTCTTTTATAACGATATTTGTTAGGTCTTATTGTCTTTCTCTTTATTTCGACTTAGTTTAAATAATTAAAAATTTGGTACCTATTTATGGGTATCTAAAAATAATGATGTATCTTTGCACTGTACTTAGAAATAGGTATAACCTTTTAGGAGTACAGAAACATTATTAACAATAAAAACAATTTATTATGGCTTACGTAATTAGTGACGATTGTATCGCATGTGGTACATGTATTGATGAGTGTCCGTCTGGGGCTATCTCTGAAGGTGAGAAGTATTCAATTGACCCGGATGTTTGTACCGAATGTGGTACATGTGCATCTGTTTGTCCTAATGAGGCTATTCATCTTGCTGAATAAGGATCTGATGCTTTTAAAGATATGGCGGCTTTCTAGCCGCCTTTTTTGTTGTGTTTTTGTTTCATGATTGAGAGTATTTTTCCAAATTTTGATGTATCTTCTTCTCAGTATTGTTGAAAGGCACGACTATTGCTTTGCACTGTCCAATGGTATTCCTTGTAGTCTTCTTTTCCTCGACAATTTTATTCTTCACACCAATTTTTTTGTGAAAAGGTTGACAGGTTGTCAAACCCCAGTGTTTATCGGGTTTGCAACCTGTTTTGAGGTTGTCAAAGGTTGACATAAGGTTGACAGGAAAAGTATATGTAACGCTAAAATCTCTAGAGAATTCAACGTTACATATATCCTCTTGCTGTGCAAAACACCAACGATCGGATCAAATTCTCGAGAGAATTTTATATGATAGCTGTACTTTTATTCATATAGTGATCATGAAATTGATAGAAATATTACGTTTTCTTTAAGATCAATGAGCAGCCAAGTTTGCTTGATCTTTACCATGGTAAGATAAGATGCGTCAGCGAAATGATGAAAATGGGTCTATGTATCATACGAAAATGAGGTCACATCAATTTGATGTGACCCCCTTCTATTTATGTTCTTTTTCTTCTTAATGTTTATTTGTTTTCACCTTCAGCAGGTGCTGGGTTCAAGGCAGCATTGGCATTCTTGTCGTTTGGATCAATGACAATGAGCTTCTGATAATAAGGCTTTGCTGCTTCCAGGTCGTTCTTGGTTACCCAATAGTAGTATCCGATGAGCTGATAGGCTTGTTTCAGATATCCTGTTTCGTCAGCATCCCTATTTTCCTTGTTGCCTAATAAGTCTATCGTTTTCTGGTAGAATTGTGCACTCATGTCATCCAATCCTGCGTCTGCAGCACCATTGCCAGCTGTGTTGTATACCCAACCTGCGATAGAAGGATATTTTGAAGCCATAGTTTCGTAGATTGCATTTGCCTTTGCGACATTGTTTTCTTTGTCGATTCCTTTCTTGGCCTTAGTCTCGTAGATTGCTGCAAGTTTAGCATAATCTGATGGTGTGGCATTCTCGTTCTTGTCCATGTATTGCTGGCTGTATTCGAGTGCTTTGTCCTCATCCCCTTTAGCTTGGTAAGCTTCAGAAATATATTGTAAGGATTTGATATCATTTGGCTCTACCTGTTGTGCTTTCTTGTAGGCTTCGATAGCTTGGTCATATTGCCCTGCACCCTTTAATGCCAGTCCATAGTAAGTGTAATCTCGATTTGTCTTTTTGCAGGTGTCATTCAAGATAACGTTTGCATTTGTCAGCGCATCCTGGAATTTCTCTGTGTCAACTTTTGACCACATGGCTATTCTCTGGAATCCCATGTCTTTTGGCCATTTATTGATGCCATATTGTGACACTTCCAATGCTTTTGCCTTATCGTTTGCCAAGTAGGCCGTAGTTGCATATTCTGATACCCTCCATTCTTCCAAGTTGTCTATTTTGGCTTGGTTATATTCATTTAAGGCCTTTGCATATTGCCCACCTGTATAGTAAGTATGTGCTGCCTCTGCCTCTACGGGGAAGTTCGGGCAATTTTGCTTCAGGAGATTAAGTGTCTTCTCTGTTTCTTCAGGGGCTACTTTCCTGTTTACGTTGGCATAGCGCATATATCCCTGTGGATTCTTGGGATCCATGGTCATGGCCTGCTGATACCATGTAGCAGCTTCTCCACCGTTGTCTTGCATTGCAGCAATGTCTCCTTTCAGGATATAAGCATCTCCAAAGTTCTTGTTTCTTCCGATGGCTAAGTCTGCATATTGATTGGCTGCATCATAATCTTTTGCCATAAGAAAAGCTTCGCCTAAGCGTACGAGTGCTTCGGGATTCTTTTTAAATGTCTTCGTATACTCCTTGACTGCATCTTTAGCAGCAAGTGCATTACCAGAATTTGCTTTTAACTCTTTTGCTATGGGAGCCAACATCGTCTTGTAGTCAGCTTCTTGTGCAAATGCAGACGATGTCGTTACTAACATCGCTCCTGCTACTAATACATATTTAATTGCCTTCATAATCGTATACTTATTATTAACCGTTATTGCTGTTAGACGTAAACTTTTGCTTTTAGTTTACTGGATCTTGACTATTTTTTTCTTTATCTTTTAACATCTACCGTCTTGATATTTATATCTCCACGGTATGGTAGCAATCCCGCTTTAAAGATGATCAACTGTCCGATAGGACTTGAGATATAGTTAGCAAAGCTCCACGGCAATGCTTTCTGTGGATCTACTACTATGCAGTATAATGTCCGTGCGAAAGGATATCGTCCGTCTAACAGATATGCCTGATAAGGCTTCCAACTATTCATCGGTGTAGCCTTCTCCTTTACGCTTATTGACATTACATGAATATTCTTCTTGAAAGTAGTGTTGGTTGTGTCTCTTTTGTCATTGAGCCAGTTAGAGCCAATCACTCCGATGGCATTAGGAGTCTTGTCTATATAGTCGATTACATCTTTACTTGTCTTTGCTGCAAAGATGTTTGGACTATTGATAGGCTTCCCTTCTAAGATTGAATCTACAACGTAGTTCAATGTAGCCGATCGTTTATTGTCAAATACGACTTCGATGTCTCCTCTTTTGGACCCAGGATAAATTTGACTCCATTTGGTCACTTTTCCACTCAGGATTTTTTTGACATCGTTCACTGTCATGCAGGTATCACTATTATTCCTGTTGACAATCAGGGCTAAGCCGTCATACCCAATAGGAAACACTTCTGGTACTTGACGCTTGGTTTGTAAGTACGCGATTTCACGGGAAGTGAGCCCTCTTGATGTGATGAGAAGGCAGGTCTTCAAATCTTTTATTTTCTGAAGCCCAGTAATCTCGTCTGTATAGATGGGTTTTAAGTGAGCCTTTGGGAATTTATACTCAAATTGCTCCACTTCTTCTTGGATAATGGGACTGAAACTCTCATCTGCATAGAAACTGATAGTTCCTGATGTGGGAGTATCATTTCTGCCTCCCCTCTTGTCCTTTGAGGAACAGGAGAGGAGGGCAGTTATCGTTAATCCTACGAATAATATGTAAGATATGCTCTTTTTCATCAATGCTTATGAATTACTGAAGTCTGAAAGTAACAGGTACATTGTATTTAACACGTACCGGAGAACCGTTCTGCTTTCCAGGATTCCATCTTGGCATGCTCTTGATGACGCGTACGGCCTCTTTGTCAAGAGATGGGTCAACAGATTTTACGACTGTCACATCTGTGATAGATCCATCTCTTTCGACTACGAAAGACACTGTTACACGTCCTTGTACGCCATTCTCTTGTGCAACGACCGGGTATCTGATGTTTTGTCCCAGATAACTCTGTAATGCTCCCATACCTCCAGGGAACGATGGCATCTGCTCTACTACGTCGAATACCTTGTTGCTGACTTCTTCCTTAGGAGCAGCAGGTGGAGGTGTTGTAGCAACAGCAATGTCGTTGCGGACTGCTTCCACTGTACGGTCTTGAGTTCCTTCATGAGTTTCTGTACCTACGGCTACTTTCTCATCCAGTTTGTCCATCTGCTTTACCTGGTTCTCCTCTTTTACGAGTTCATCCTTTTTGATGACAGGTGCTGTAAATTTCTGGGTTTGACGAGCTACAGGTATTTCCTTCTTAGGCGGAACTTTCGGCTGTATTTTCTCCTTCTTTTGTTCTTTCTTAGCCTTTTCTTGGAGCTTTGATAACTCCATGGCTTCCATATAAGCTTGACGCTCTGCTGCTGCCTTATCTGCCTGGACTTTCCATACAAGGAAACCGCCCAAAATGGCAAAGAAGACAACAAGAATCGTTAATGATTTGATGTTTCTTTTGGAAGTACCTGTACGGAGTTTATATGCTCCATAAGCTTTGTTCTTCCCTTGGAAAACCATCTCAATCCATTTCGGATCGTATAGATCAATTTTAGACATTGGCTTCTTAATTTAAATGTTTAACATCTTGATTACAACTTAATGTTTCTCGACTTGAGCAGGTGCTCGTCGTCAGCATTAATTTTATCAATCACATAAGTACCAATGCTCAAAATCTGCATCTCATCGAGAGCGTCAATCACGTTCTTATAACTTGCGTTATCAGTCGGTTTAATGACGATGGTCAATGTTGGAATCTTCTCGCCGTCTTTCAGCTTACCTGCCTTCAAATCGCTCAACTTTGACTGATAGATACTATCATTGTACATTTTCGGATTCTTGGCACGGTCAGCTACCAATTCTTTTACTGCGAGCTCAATACGTGTTACAGGTTTTACGCCAGTTTCTGTGGTGTGGTTGCGAAGGACTGTACGGATACCATCCTTTGCGCTACCCCATGTAGCCTCTTTGATCCATGCTGGATTATCGTATTGAGGAATTCCATCCCCATAATAGAGCTTATTGTCTGCGCAGACATACAGGGTGACAGTTTCAGAAGCCTTGGCCTCGTTCTTCTGGTCTTCCTGAACGTTCTTGTCGTTACTTGGCATGAACAACTCCATGACCTGTGGCTTACTCAAAGTTGTACACAGCATGAAGAACGTGATAAGCAACATCAGCATATCAACCATAGGAGTGAAGTCCACGCGGACATTCATCTTCTTTTGTTTGCTTTCTTTCTTTGCCATATTACTGATCTCCTTGTTTTAATTGAGTAACCATCAAGTAATGTGATTCATCCATGTCCTGGAGCTCGTTCATCACCTTCTTTACAGTCTTATATGGAGTAGCTGCATCTGCCTTTAAAGCGATCTTGATATTCTCGTTGACGGTACGGGCTTGGTTTACCCATTGCTGGAACTCGCTCATACCACCCTTAATGGAGTCAAGGGGAATACCTGCCTTAGGCAATTCCTTCTGACGTGTCTGCGATGAGGAAGACAGATAAGCACTGAGTTTGCTCATGGGGACACCAAAAGTACTTTCACTCTTGAAGGTTTCAACCTGCTTTGGGGTCAGGCTAACACCGAAGGCATTTGCCATGTTATCAAGTGTGCTGCCAAGCTGCTCTGTATTATCAATACTCATAAACACCTGGCCTTCGCCTGTTGGCTTGCCAGCTGCATCTTTCTCTGGACTAATCAGGATCGTGAGAAGTCCATTCTCCGGCACCTTCTGTTCAGACACAGACCCTGGGACGTTGACCTTGACGGGCTCGTTCTTGACGAACGTTGACGTCAGCATGAAGAAGGTCAGCAGAAGGGTCATCACGTCTGACATAGGAGTCATATCGATCCAGACGTCACTCTTCTTAACTTTTATTTTACCCATAGCGATAAATTTTTAAAGGGTTCGATAAAAATTAAGCGTCGTGGTGATTGGCTTCGAATGTCTGAGCGATTGAGTAACCTACTTCGTCGAGCGCGTAAGTCAGTTTGTCGACCTTGTTTGTATAGTAGTTGTATGAAACAACGGCGCACCATGATGTTGCGATACCGAATGCGGTATTGATCAGGGCCTCAGAAATACCTTGTGACAGAGCGGCAGAGTCAGCACCACCACCAGCAGACAGAGCGGAGAATGAACGGATCATACCGGTTACGGTACCGAGCAGTCCGGTCAAGGTTCCCAATGTAACGATCGTTGCGATGATTGGCAAGTTCATGGTCAGGGTAGGCATCTCAAGCTGAGTAGCTTCCTCGTGAGCCTGCTGGATCTTAGCAACTTTCTGTGATTTCTTCAGAGCTGCGTTTTCTGCGCTCTCCATAGCCTTGTATTCATTCAGAGAAGCCTGAACAACATTGGCTACAGAACCTTTCTGCTTGTCGCAAAGCTGCTGTGCTTTGTTGAAATCATTCTGGTTCAATGCCTCTTTAATGTTTGCAACGAATTTAGGCAGGGCACCTTTACCGAATGCGGTCTTCAGTGCAAGCCAACGCTCGATTGACATAGCGATAACTGTAAGCAACAGCGTGTGGATGACAGGAACGACAACACCACCTTTGAAGATGGTACCCCAAACGTCAACTGGTTGAACTTTCGTTTCGTCTGCGAAGTGCATCGGACTTCCAAACCATGTGAAGAACAGTACGAATGCGATGACTGCGCAAACGACGATAATCCAGAATGCGCCTCTAACTCCTGTAAAGCCCTCAGATTTTTTCTTTGGACTTGCTGCTTTTTGTGTAGTTGCCATAATTTAAAATTTTAATTTTTAGTTATTAATAAATTTAAGTTGTTAATACTCAAAATTCATGTTTATCATGTGGGCGACAGCTTTTTTGCAATGTTCACCTTGCAATGATTACGCAAAGATAGTAATTTATAGGTTATCACATCCTCTAATTAAGAACTTTTAACGGTATATTTTGAAGTTTACAGTTCTTCTTGTTGCCGTTTCCATTCTTTTGGCGCTGTTATTTCAGCCTACTTACTGCCTCTTTGATGCGTTTCATTGCTTCCACGATGTTTTCATCACTTGTGGCGTAACTCATCCTGAAGCATTCTGGATCCCCAAAGGCATCTCCTCCTACCGTCGCTACGTGTCCCACCTCTAACAAGAAGAGGGCAAAGTCGGTGGAATTCTTGATGACCCGATTTCCATCGCTTTTCCCAAAGTATTTGCTACATTTAGGAAATAGGTAAAAAGCACCTTGTGGCATATTCACCTCTAGTCCAGGGATCTCCTTGGCAAGCTTAACGATGAGATCTCTCCTGCGTTCAAAGGCATGCCGCATTTCTTCGACACAACCTTGGTCAAGTGTGTATGCTGCTTCTGCGGCTTTCTGACTGACGGAGCATGGACCACTGGTATATTGTCCTTGCAACTTATTGCAGCCTTTGACAATCCATTCTGGAGCTGCTATGTATCCAATGCGCCAGCCCGTCATGGCATAGGCCTTGGATACACCATTCACGACAATGGCACGTTCTTTCATTCCCGGGAATTGGGCAATGCTTTCGTGCTTCCCTACATAGTTGATGTGCTCATAGATTTCATCTGCCAACACAAACAGGTTGTCATGTTGTTTGATGATATTTGCTAATCCTTCCAATTCCAACTTAGAATAAACACTTCCAGTTGGATTGCTGGGCGAGCATAAAATCACTAATTTCGTCTTGGGCGTGATGGCTTCCTCCAATTGAGCAGGTGTCATCTTAAAGTCTTGCTCAAATCCCGCATTGACGATGACGGGAGTTCCCCCAGCCAATTTGACCATCTGTGGGTAGCTTACCCAATAGGGTGCAGGAATGATGACTTCATCTCCATCGTTGATGAGTGCCAAGATGGTATTGCATACACTTTGTTTGGCACCATTCGAAACCAAAATCTCGTTGATCCCGTAATCAAGTTCATTCTCCTTCTTTAGCTTGGCAGAGATAGCTTTGCGTAAATCGGGATAGCCAGGAACCGGTGAATACTTGGAGTAATTTTCATCGATAGCCTTCTTGGCAGCAGCTTTAATATGGTCCGGCGTATTGAAATCTGGTTCGCCAACGCTTAGGTTGATGACGTCAATCCCCTGTGCTTTCATCTCCGAACTTTTCTGCGACATGGCTAATGTGGCAGAAGGAGCCAAACGATTCAGTCGATTTGATAATTGTGCCATATATTGAATGCTTGTTAATATTATCGTTGCAAAATTAATCAAATTATTCCTTATAACGAAAAAATGTTGGCAATATTTTATCTAACTAATCTTTATTGTGACAACATTTAAACATTATTGATTTAATTATTTCAAGTGCAATGTATGTCCCATTCTATTCTTTTTCGTTTTCAGATACTCATAGTCGTATTTGTTCGGGGTGATCTCAATGGGCACATTTTCAACGATTTCTAACCCGTAAGATTCTAACCCAACGCGTTTTACGGGGTTGTTGGTCATCAGTCGCATCTTATGTACGCCTAAATGGCGAAGCATCTGGGCACCGCATCCGTAGTCTCTTTCGTCGGGCTTGAATCCCAAATGGACGTTGGCATCAACCGTGTCATATCCTTCTTCTTGTAATTTGTACGCAGCAATTTTGTTCATCAATCCTATGCCGCGTCCTTCTTGTTGCATGTAAATTAATACTCCTTTCCCTTCTTTCTCTATCATCTGCATTGATTTGTGTAGCTGCTCTCCACAATCGCATCGCATGCTACCAAGGATATCTCCGGTTGCGCAAGAAGAATGCACGCGGACTAAGATGGGTTCGTCGGGTTCCCATTCTCCTTTGATGAGAGCCATGTGCTCTAAGCCATTACTGATCTGACGGAAAGGAATGAGATGGAAATGCCCGTAGGTGGTTGGCAGGTCAACTTCATTGCCTACTTCTATCAAAGTCTCCTTTTTCAGGCGGTAAGTGATTAAGTCGGCGATGGATATTATTTTCATCTCGTATTTCTTTGCAAATTCTACCAACTGTGGGAGACGGGCCATCGTACCGTCTTCGTTCATGATTTCCATGAGCGCACCCGCAGGGCGAAGTCCTGCAAGCCGACAGAGATCGATGGTTGCTTCCGTATGTCCACTTCTGCGCAAGACCCCATTGTCTTGTGCATAAAGAGGGTTGATATGCCCTGGACGCCCAAATGTTTCTGGTGTAGATTTCGGGTCGGCTAAAGCCAAGATGGTCTCCGCACGATCGTGTGCCGATACACCGGTCGTGCACCCTTCCAGCTTGTCTACAGTCACAGTGAATGGCGTGCCAAGCATCGAGGTGTTTTCCATAACCTGATGTGGCAAGTCAAGTTCATCGCAGCGACTGATAGATAATGGTGTGCAAAGCACGCCACGTGCATGTTTGAGCATGAAGTTCACCTTTTCTGGGGTTATCATTTCTGCCGCAGTGATCAAGTCGCCTTCGTTTTCTCGGTCTTCGTCATCAACAACGATCACAAACTTGCCTTCCTTGAAATCTTTTACTGCATCTTCGATGCTATCTAATTTGAATTCTCCCATAATTATTTCCTTTTAAAAGAATACATATTTAATTAATAGTCGGGGCGTTTTTCTTTTCTGGTGTTTCCTTGTGCTCTGCCTTCGCTTTAATCTCATCCATTGTTCGGATACGGGAACGGATCGACTGGTTGGTACGGTCGATGATGGTGAGGTCGTGATGCAGGCGGAGGCGGAACCTCCACATCCTGAAATAGAGGAACCAACCAACGGGTAGTATCAGGAAACTGACGATATTCATCCATCTTCGTTCGAAAGGCCTTGTGTGTGCCTTGGTGGAAAGTACAGGATAATCGTTTAAGAGATGAAGAATGATTTTGTCTTTCGTGTTGGACAGGTCTTCTATAACCTCTTCCATTTCTTTGTCAATGCGTTCTATCTCGTGATCTGGTTGGTATTTAAAGAATACTTTTATTATATTCGGTGCCTTCTTGAGATTGTGCTCCCGGGAATATGCCCTCACGTCTGTGCTGATTTGCCTCAGTTCGTCCGCATCCTGATGGTACTCAGGGTCATTGATGATGACTTCTTTCCCAAAGATATGGCGATGGAGGCGTAGCCCGAACAACTTTCGGAATAGGTTCCTGTATATATCCATATTGAAAATGACAGAATCGTTGTTGGCTTTGTAAGTCACAAAAACAGCCAGAGGAATAAGAACGGCTAAGGCCATGGACTTCCCAAACCAGATTGCCCATATCCCTTGTCGCGCCATACGATATCCTGTGTTATCGAGTATATAATATATAATGTATATGAGTACAGACAGAATGACCGGAATGCCAAGGCCTCCCTTTCGGATGATGGCACCTAAAGGTGCCCCGATAAAGAAAAAGACTATACATATCAAGGCTGTCGTGAACTTGTTGATCATTTCAATCTTGTGGAGCCTGATGATTTTGTCTCCATCACTGGTAATCATGCTTTTGAATTCCAAGTCACTCATTTCTGACTGTACGGTTGCGAGTGCCTGGTTGATCGCTTGTGCCTTGACATTCGCTTGTGCCTTATTGAATAGTGAGTCGTAGTTCGTCGATTTTGCCATTGCCCAGTTCTCGGCATGCAAAGAGTCTTGTTTGCTGATCTTCCCTTGTTGGTAATACATCATCTGCTCGTCTCGGTAGTAGGCTCTGCCAATACTGTCATAGCTTTGGTTTAGTGAGTCTAAATCAGTGCGTAGGTCTGCAAGGCTTTTCCCACGTGCATTGTTTGATAGGGATGATGCGTCAGTCATGTTGAAGTCACTATCGAAATCAATGAGAATCTTCTTTGTCGTGAAAGTCTCTCTACGGTAAGGAACTGCCGCACTGTTCCCCAATTCTTGTGACTGCATGTTCTCAAACCATTCTCCACTCCATAAGTGTAGCAATAAATGCTTTTTTTCTGCCGTTGATTGTATCATACCAGAGTCGGCAAGAATGATGGCGGCATCCTCATAGCTGGCCGTCATGCGGTAGATCATTAGCCCATAGAGCTTACCCGTTTTCAAGTCTTTTTTCTGCACATAGATATTGCAGTTGGGAATGCCATCATAGAAAATACCTTCGGGGATCTCTAACTCTGGGCTTTTCTGCTTCATTGAGATCATCAATTGGGCTAATTTATTGTTGGAGTCTGGCCCAATATTATTTTGAAAATAAAAGGAACAAAGACAGATTACAAAGCAAGTGATAATCAAGGAGCGGAAAGACTGCATCAAAGATATGCCTGCAGCCTTTATGGCTGTGAGCTCAGAGCTTTCTCCTAAATTGCCAAAGGTAATTAAAGAGGATAGCAGAATCGCCAAAGGAAGTGCCTGGGGAACCAACATGAGTCCCATGTACCAGAAAAACTGTACCAAGACCGTCATGGATAGACCTTTACCTATCAGGTCGTCTATATATCTCCATAGGAATTGCATCATCAGCACAAATTGGCAGATGAAGAATGTACCTATGAAAAGCAGACTAAACTGTTTCAGTATGAAGATATCTAATTTCTTTATTCTGAATATTCTCATTCAAATCTTTGACGCGATGATACGTATCAGTTTGCAAAAGTAGCATAAAAAAAGGAGAAACCTTTCAATTTTTTGTTTTTTATGATCTAATTATGTATGGAAAGAGAGTAGGGGACGTCATCTATAGATGTTGAGCCGATCTTGCAAAGTGATTTATACTCTTTTTTGAACCTATTCAATAAAAAAAGAGCTAATTGTTTGGCAGATACCAAATTTTATGTTACCTTTGCACTCGCAATTCAGAAATTACCTTAAAACAAGGTCCTTCTATTGCTCTGAAAATGATGGCGGGATAGCTCAGCTGGTTAGAGCGTCGGATTCATAATCCGGAGGTCGTGGGATCGTGACCCACCCCCGCTACACTGAGAATCAAGGAGTTACAGAGATGTAACTCCTTTTTCTTTTCCCTCGGTGAAATTCGCGTGAAATCCAGATTTATGGTCTGCTTTTCACCTACTGAATTGAATTTCACGCAATTACGTGAAATTACAAAGAACGCACCAAAAACACGAGTAGCAAAAGAACGTTAGCATTAATTAACAGGTAGAATCTTGCGCTTCTATTTTTTTTTCTATCTTTGTACTCGTCCCCATAAACAGAACATTATGAGAACATATCTCGCTATAATAGTGATGTTTGCCCTATTTATCCCTGTTGAGGCGAATGGACAAATCCTGGCAACTCTAATAGATGGAGTTGTTAAAACTGAAAGCGGAGATTTCGTTCAACATGCAAGCGTTTACGTTACAAGATTAAGACAACAAAACAGAATATTGGCTTCAACTCAATGTAATTCAAGAGGAGAATACACTATTAGGTTACAGGGTGTACAAGAAGACTCAGTAGTATTGCATGTAACTGGCATCAGCATAGAGGCCTATTCGATTAAATGCAAAAATGCTTCGCAACACGTAGACATCATAGTTAGCGAGAGGGTTCAGCAATTGAAAGATATCGTGATAAAAGCACCGAAGATATACTTACAAGGTGACACGATTAACTACCGAGTGTCAGCTTTCCAACAGCAAAATGATTTATCGATAGGTCAAGTTTTAAAACGCTTGCCAGGAATAACAGTGTCAGACATAGGACAGATTTCTTATAAAGGTATACCCATTAAGAAATTCTATATTGAGGGTTTAGATCTGATGAAGGGCAAGTATGGTATTGCAACAAATAATATTGATCCAAATAGCATAAGTACAGTTCAGGTTTTGGAAAACCATCAGGACATAAAGGCTCTCGAAGATTTAAAACCCGAAGAAAGAGCATCCATTAATCTAAAACTAAAGAACGGTGTGAAGGGTATTTTTAACCTCATTGCCACATTGGGGTTGGGATATGATCATAAGAGCCTATGGGATAATGAGCTAATTGCTACTTATTTCAAGCGCAATAGTCAACTTTTAGCTACTTATAAAGGTAATAATACTGGCAATGATTTAGAGAATGAACTACGCTCCTTCGATGATGACGGCATAAGATACAAAACATCGACACTGTCGGAAATTGAAACGGCAAGCACACCCAACATAGGCAAACGGCATTACTATTTCAATAATTCCAATGCGGGCACTGTTAATTATGTGAGTCGCAGCGGAAGTGAAGGCGAATTGGGCTTTAATTTTTCACTCTTAAATAATCGAGACGAGCGTTCAACAGACTTTAAATCGGTGACATATCTGCCTGATGGCACATCCAATATTGTACGACAAGAGACAAACTCGCTGACTCATCATACGGTAGGGTATGGGACTTTCACCTATATGCTAAATTCTAAAAGGCGTTATTTGAAAGACCAAATAAAGACAGAATTTATATATCAAGACGGAAGTAGCAGTACCCAAATCGATGAATACATCAGTCAAAAGAGCAATATGAAGAATTTATATTTGAATAACGCTCTGCATTTTACAAACCGGACGGCTGGCAATCATGGCGTGGACATCTACTCCAAAATAAATTTTGAGAGGAGACCACATAATTTATTTGCATCTACAAATCTATTTCCTGAAGTCGTCAACGGCGGGAATATTTTTCAAGAGGTCGTACGCTCTAACTTGTCAACAGAAAACAGAATAGATTTGTTGTCAGCCATCGTACTGGGTAAACTATCAATCCATCCTACCGCTCATTTTAATTTCTCAAACGACAGACTAACGAGTGCTCTGCAAATATACAATAATGATTTGGCACTAAATATCATGGATGCAGGTGTCGGTATTACAGCTAATTATAAATTAAACAGGACATATTGTGAACTGCTCATAACTAGTGCCTATCGGCTATACGACCTTAAAAACAATCAAGTAGATTTAACAACCGACAAGCATCGCTTTGTAGTCGAGCCACATCTTTCGATTAGATACGCCATCAAAAGCAATCATGAACTAAGGCTGAAAAGCAGTTTAGCGTACTCCAGCCCAGCGATCGAAAATTTGTATGATAACTATATTTTGACAGGCTATAGGCAACTTTCAATCTATCAAAGTCATGATTTATACCAGGCAAACGTGTTTGCCACAAGCTTGTCCTATGATTATAGGAACATATTGTCAATGTGGTTTGCTGGTTTAGATATGGGATTTACCTACTATAGCCCCAATGTCCTTTATGGAGCAAGCTATCAAGACGAAAAAGAACTCATTATCAGTAGACCTACGAATGAAGCTGCTGACAGCTATACCGTGTCAAAGGTTGGGATTGGGCCAAGACAAAATTGAGTGTCAACGCTTCATACAAACATTTAAACAGTCCACTACTCATTCAGGATCAGATTGTGAGATATTTGTCGAACTCTTCCAATCTCAGTATGTCGCTCTACGCTATGCCTCTTCATTGGATGGCTATCGACTATTCAAATAGTTGGTATATCATCAAATCAAGAATGAAATTCGGTGCGTCAGTCCCAACACAAAATACCTTTAAGTCGAAACTCGCATTCAATTTCATCATAACTAACGCTTTGAGCTTGAACATGAATTTCGCTTACTATTACAACAATCGAAACGAAAAAGACAAATCGTTCATACTTTCAAATGCTGAAGCAAGCTATGCCATAAAGCGGTGGAATTTTACATTAGTGGTGGATAATCTTTGGAACCAAAAACAATATATAAACTCTTTCTCCACAGAATTGCAAGAA
>ONBG01000024.1 GCA_900316015.1 uncultured Prevotella sp.
GAATCACTTTCCGAGCCTTCCTCATCGTCGTCGGTGAAGAGCCTTTGGATCGTCTCGGGGATGCGAAACGAACGCTGCAGGTCGGGACAGGTGAACGACATCCCTTTCTCGTCGACGCGGAACTGCCCGTAGTTGAGGATGATGTTCTTGACATACCTCACCGACTTGTGCGACACCATGGCGAGCATCCGCAAGGTGGGATAGGAAAAGCTGCCCACGCAGTCGCGCCGGTGCGAGAGATAGAGCAAGAGGATCACATAAACGCCAACGGCAGTGGCGCCCCCTTCCTGGAGCATGTCGTCAACGAGAGGTTTTTCCAAGATGTCCTTGGCAATCTGAATGTACGGAACTTTTTTCATGATTTAAATGATTAATAGTGAATATACGTGGTTAAACGGCACGATCCGTGCCGCTTGCAGTTCATAGAACTACCCAACAAAGATAGTAAAAATCATCCATATTTCCAAGCAAAATGACACTTAAAATAGAGCAAGAATTCAGTTTTGACTAAGATTTGAAACAGTTTTGAGACAGAGAACCTTAAATTTAACATATAATACATTGAAAATAAGCATTTTATAAATTGATGTTAAAAACCTATTTCAAACCTATTTTAATTCTATTTTTAACCTAAATAGGACTCATTTCCATCCGATAGCTAACCATTTGAAACATTTTATCTGAATACGGACCGACTTTCAGGAGCCTCTCCCCCACGAACAAGATCTCTATCATCAGAAAAGGGAAATGAAAAGATGAAATAAATCCACTTAAAATGATCAATGAATTGTTATTTATTGTAATTTTGCAACCAGAAAAAAGCATGCTCATTGCATAGCAAAAAAAGGAGTAAATGATGTTAGAAATGCTTATGATACCTTGTGGCAGGGGAAGCTTGGCGAAAGCTCCCTCTTCTACATTATCTTTCAATTTACAAGTTGTTCTCGCCATGGTACTGCTGCTCTTCTTTGGGACTTGTGATCTTCAGGCGGCCTCGAAAGATGAACAGTTCACGGTGAATGGCGTGATTTACAAGGTAACCGATGCCACCAACTTCTATGTCACTGCACTCGGTGTTGCAGATGACAATACCCTAACAGAGATTGACATCCCTACACGAGTGAAGAACAACGACGAGACTTTCACCGTGACTGCGTACGGCGGATTGGGTTGGACAGATGACTGGCATGCTAAAGTCATCAAGTTGCCGGAGACGGTGACGACCATCATGGGGTCAGCCTTCTCCAACTACAAGAGCGTTACCGACTTCTACATTCCCAAGAGCGTCACCTCCATCAATACGGGCTTGGGCATAGAAGCCTTCCATTTCCCTAAGTTCCATGTCGATGCCGACAATCCCAACTACGCGAACGATACCGATGGGGCACTCTACAACAAGGATCTCACACAGCTATATGCCGTGCCCAGCGCGGCAGCAGATGCCAACAACGGCACCTATGCGGTGCGCGAGGGTGTGACGAAGATCATGGGCCATGCTTTCTCCGGCAACTTCAAGAAGATCGTCTTGCCCTCCACGCTCACTGACCTCAACAACGGCTATCCCTCGTTTACAGGCTTCTACAGTCAGAATCAGGTGGCAGAGATTGCCGTCGCCGAGGGCAACACCCACTATCAAGTGGAGAGCGGTGCCCTCGTGAAGATAGATGCCACAAACGGGAACACACTGGTCTACTATCCACCTTATCACACGGGCAGCAGTTTCACCGTCCCCGATGACGTGACCCACGTGGGTGCGTACAGCCTTTCTTACAACCCCAACCTCACGAGCGTGTACCTCAACAAAACCGTGACAGCAGAAACGAACGGCGTGAACGAGCTGCATAACCTCACCATCCTTGGCATCCCCGCCAGCGTGACGAAGATTGAGGGACTGACCAACAAGTGCGAGAAGATCAGCTATTACAATGTGGATGAGGGCAACCAGACCTATGCGTCC
Organism: uncultured Prevotella sp.; assembly: GCA_900316015.1. Classification (GTDB taxonomy): domain Bacteria; phylum Bacteroidota; class Bacteroidia; order Bacteroidales; family Bacteroidaceae; genus Prevotella. The sequence continues at coordinate 1,958 of ONBG01000024.1, forward strand.
ATCGATGGCATCGTATTCTCCAAGGACAAGACCAAGATCGTGCTCTATCCGCCCGCACGTCCTGATACTGAATACACCATCCCCGAAGGTACCACCACCATTCCCTCTAACGTCTTCAGTGGCTGTCCGCTGAAGGTACTCCATGTGGCTTCCACCGTCACCAGCATCGCTGATTCCGGCATCTCCAGCATGAGTAGTTTAGAGGAACTCGACTTCCCCGACAACGGACAGCTCAAGTCGCTCACCTGGCAGGCCGTCAGTGCACTGCCTGCCCTGAAGATCCTGCGACTGCCCAAGAACATGGAAGAAATCTATGAGCGCGGCATCAACGCCTGCGATGCCTTGGATGAGATCGACATCCCCGATGGCTCACTGCTAAAGCGTATCGACAAAGGCGGTATCGGTGCTGCCAACCTCCGACTGTTCAAGTTTGAAGGCTCCTGCCAACTGCAAGAGATTGGCGCAAGTGTCTTTGCCAATAAGACAAAGCTCGAACGCTTCGACGTTCCCGCCACGGTGACCACCATCGGCGCGAGTGCCTTCTTCAACTGCAACAGCCTAAAGACCCTGACCTTTGCCACGGGCTCCCAGCTCCAGACCTTAGGCGATGGTTGCTTTGCTCAGTGCGGCTTCGAGGAGCTATCGCTACCCGACAACATCACCTCTATTGGCCATGAGGCTTTCCGCGAATGCAAGGGACTGAAAGCCGTGCACATCTCAAAGAGCGTCACCAGCATCGATCCTTCAGCCTTCAAATGGAGTCCCAACATCATGGAATACACCGTGGATGCTGACAATCCCAATTTCTCTGCTACCCACGGCATGCTCTGCGACAAGAAGAAGACCACGCTCGTACTCTTCCCCTCCGGACGGGCTAACCAAAAAGCGACCGTGATACCACCTTCCATCACGACCATCGGCGAGAAGGCTTTTTACGATTGCCCCAACCTCACGAATGTAGTAATCCCCCAGAAAGTGACTAAGATTAGTGCCCGTGCGTTCGGACTCGACAAGAACCTCAACTCCATCGCACTGCTCTGCGACCAGATGCTATCGCCCGACAACATCGACCAGACCACCAACGGGATGAGCTTCGACGACGGTACTAACGGTCAGTCAGGGGTGGTGACAAACATGTACCAAAATATCACGCTCTATGTGCGCAAGGACTTGGTAGACCAGTATAAGGCAAACGCCTTCTACCAAAAGTTCAAGGCCATCAAGACCTCTTTCACCGTGGAGCATCCGGGGGAAAGAAACTCGGCTAACACCGATGAGTTCCTGCCTATCTCCCAGAATGGCGTCATGCTGCTCAGCACCAAGAGCACCCTTCCGGTCTACGTGGCACCCACGGAGGTGGTCAACAGCAGTGATGAAGATGAGAAAGGCTACACGCGTACCGTGAGCATGGTAGACAACTACGCTTTCGAGAATGCCGACCAAATCAAGGAGGTGGTGTTCAAGAATAGCATCTATTCCATCGGCACACTCGCCTTCTATTCCAAGACCCAGACCGTGGACGGTGTCGTCACACCCGTTTCCACATCCATACAAGACATTGTGTTCTGCGGAAACGAAGCACCAGAGGTGCTGATGAGCGACGAGTATGAGCTCATCGACCACTACCGGGAGTTCGCTCCCGAACAGAAAATCTATGTGAAGAAGAGCAAGCTCGCCGACTATCAAGAGGCTCTGAGCCGGTTCAAGGACCAAGTAAGCTTCAAGCTGCCGGGCATCAAGATCAGTTCCACCTATGGCACTTTCTGCCGTGAGTTCGACACCGACCTCAGCGATTTCTACACAGAGAACGGCAAGGCAAACGTGGCAGCTTTCGTCGCAGGAGAATACAAAACCCGAACAGACGACAAGGGCAATGCCGTCAACTATGTGCACATGACCAGCATCGATGAGAATGGTGGCTATACAGCAGACGGGAAGACCACCTACGGATACATCCCTGCCAACACTGGTGTGCTCCTGAAGGTACTCGACCAAGACAGCACGCCAGATGGGTTCTATTATACCATTGGTGAGCATGATGACGCAACCTATACGATCAGCAACAACCTAATGCACGGGGTTACCGTCCAGAGCACGGACATCGAGGCTTCAGAAGATGATCCTATCTACATCATGAATGGTGGGGAATTCCATAAGGTGACCAGTAAGGGAAAGAACTTCCCTGTCCACCGCGCTTACCTGAAACTGCCCTCAACGGCGATCGCAACAGCAAAACTGCTCATCGGCATCGGCAATGACGAGCTGACAACAGGTATCCACACGTTGGAAACAAACAAGCCTACAGACCCTTATTATTATAACTTGAACGGACAACGAGTCAATAGACCAGGAAAAGGCATCTATATTCATAACGGAAAGAAAATAATTAACAGGCATGAGTAAAAAATATATACAGCCAAAAATCACCTCATTGAGCATGGACACAGACGCTTTGCTCATCGACACATCCGTGCCAGAAGGCAGTGACACCCCTAAAGGCGCGGATGGAACCACGGACCTGAGCGGCGCAGAGGCTAAGAAATCTTTCTTCTACGATGAAGAGGGCTGGTAATCAGATCCCTCCTGCTAAATCGTTAAAACATCTTAAGGAAAAGAACAAGGAATCGTGAAATGCCCTATATTTGTCGTTTAGGAAACAAACGAAACAATTGTTTTAAAACTGGAAATATATGAAGAAAGTATTTTTATTGGCAATGACAGCATTGGCAATGACCTTTGCAAGTTGTGGAAACAAGACAACCCCAAGTGCCACCGGCGCAGATTCTACCCAGGACACAGCTGTAGACACAACATCTGCAGTGTTAGAGCAGGCTACGCAACAGGCAACCGATTCCCTGACCTCAGCCCTGAGCACCCAGTTGACTACCAAGGATACCAAGACCTTGACGACCACTTTGGCAAAACTTCAGGTTAAATATGCCGATTTGGTGAAGACAGGGAAATTAGACGAGGCAAAAGCCTATGCCAGTCAAGTACAGGCTTTCATCAACGAGCATGCAACGGAGATCAAGAACGTGGCCGCAGGCAATACGACCATCGCCTCGCTCGTTGAAGGTATCAAGAACCTGCCTACCAGCGCTACCGCTACGGCACAAGAGGCTGCCGCCGCTGTGAAGAGTGACGTGCAGACTTTGGCTACGACAGCTGCAGACAAGGCTGTAACAGATGTCAAGGCTGCTACCGTGGATAAGGCTAACGAAGCCGTGAACAAGGCAAACGACGCTGTGAACAATGCGAAGAAAGAGGCAGAGGCAAAGGCGAACGAAAAAGTAAACAACGCCAAGAAGAAAGCCAACGATGCAGTGAACAAGGCTGCCAATAAAGCCAATGACGCTGTCAACAAGGCTGCGGACAAAGCCATCAAAGGATTAGGACTGTAAGTCAGGAATCCTCTCTTGCTTGTCGCAAGGATATAAAATGAAAAGAGGGCGGCTTCCACCACGGAAGTCGCCCTCTTGTTCATATAGGGTTGAATAGTGCTCACCTGATTCTGTCGGCAGAACGGATCAGCTCCTCATCAGCAAGGATCCCTCTCCTTGCCATGAACAAGAAGATGATGGCAACAAGAGGCAGGCAAGAGGCAAACCGCAGGTGCATGGTTCCCTCGCCCATCACGATGACATTCGTGAAGATCAAGACCAGGAAAACATACCATGCCAGGCAGAAAACGATTCCCCATGTGCAAAGCTTGGCCTGCAACTGACGCTTGTGGTACAAGAAAATGTCCAACAGGGAAAGGACAGCCACAACAGCCAAGAACAAAAACAAAGGGAGACCCTTACCGCCGAAAGAAAGGACACCATTGCTCCCCCTGACCCCTAAGTTGAACACCTGAGCCTCCACGCCCATGCCTTGGGGCTCTATGCCCAACACGGGAAAGAAAAGGCAGATGCAGATGGCCACGAAGGAAAGGAAGAGAAACAGAGTCTGCTTGCGCTGTATCATGATGCCTGTTCCTGATTATCCTTAGACGGGTCGCGCCAATAAATATTCCCTTCGACGAACTCCTGCGTAGCTAACAACGTAGGTTTCGGCAGTTTCTCGTAGTAACGGGAGATCTCGATCTGCTCGCGGTTCTCGAAGACTTCTTCCAAAGAATCATTGTAAGAAGCAAACTCCTGCAACTTCCGGTTCAGGTCTTGCTTGATCTCTACAGAGATCTGGTTGGCACGCTTTGCAATAATGGCGACACTCTCGTAGATGTTTCCGGTCTCGTCACATAAGTCCATGATGTTACGAGTAACGGTGTTAACGGGTGCCTTTGACTTTTTATAATCCATAATCTGTTATTAATTATATAGCTATATATGATATTTTCTTGAAACTTTCAGGAGAAGCATCTCCTCCTGCTCGATCAATGAAGCGAAGAAACCGCGCCAGAGGTGGCATTCTCCTTGGTATATTCCTTGCATTTGGCAATATACCGCTGGGCCGTAGCCTTTTCCTTGGAATCCGGGTATTCGTTGATGAATCCGTAGCATTCATCCTCTGCATCCTGATAACGCTCCAGCTTCTTCTCTTCCACACTCTGCTGTGCCAACTCGAACTTGCTCTTCATGATCAAGATGGCGAAGTTCTCACGCAGGTTACTGTACGGATAGTCTTTCAGCGCATTCTGGGACGTGATGATACAAGCCTCATAGTTATTCCCGCCATCCGTGCAATTGCCAAAGTAAGAGCCTAAGTTATAATACAACTGCGCAGAAAGCAGTTCTTTCTTGACCAACTTATCCTGCAAGGCAAACAACCGGTTCTGGGCCGTGTTCCGCAATTTGGAATCCGGGTACATGTCCAAGAACTCCTGGAAAGCAGAAATGGCTGCCACGGTCTGGCTTTGGTCCAGGCGAGGCTCTGGGGTGCTCATGTAAAGGCTCTGCCCCACATAGAACTCCGCTTCCTCAGCATAGGTCCCCTTAGGATAGCTGGAATAATATTTCTTGAATGTCTCAGAAGCACCTTCATAGTCACGACTGCAATATTCAGCCATGGCCAACATATACAGGCATTCCTGTGCATTCTCAGTACCCTTCAAGGGAGTTACCAAATCCTGTAAGAGCGAAATGGAACGCTCATACTTCCCATTGGCGAAGCTCTCTTTGGCATATTCGTATTTATACAGCAAATTGTCGGTCTTGTATACCTGATTGAATTCCCGGGCACAACTGCTGAACAGAAGCACAGCGGATATAGAGAATAATATCGTCTTCTTCATATTTCCTTATTTGACTTGCAAAATTACACATTATTCCGTGATCTCCAAAGCAATCATCTTGATTTTTAGCAAAAAATTGCGTAACCTGATAGATATTAGAATGTTTTTTGTTAATTTTGCATACGTATGGATTTTAAGCTCACATCAAAATATTCACCAACAGGTGACCAACCTGAGGCAATACGAGAGCTCACGGAAGGTGTGCTCAGGGGTGACAAGGCTCAGGTCCTCTTAGGGGTAACAGGATCAGGAAAGACTTTTACTGTTGCCAACGTGATAGCCAATGTCAACCGCCCTACGCTCGTGCTGAGTCACAACAAGACACTCGCCGCCCAGTTGTACGAAGAGATGAAAGGATTCTTTCCGGAAAATGCAGTGGAATATTATGTGTCCTATTACGACTATTACCAGCCTGAGGCCTACCTGCCTACCACGGACACCTACATCGAGAAAGACCTTGCCATCAACCAAGACATCGACAGGCTCCGCTTGGAAGCTGTCTCTGCCCTCCTCTCTGGGCGCAAGGACGTGATCGTTGTCTCGTCTGTCTCCTGCATCTATGGCATGGGCGGGCCCGTCGCCATGCAGGAAAGCATCATCTCCCTGAAGCGTGGGCAGAAGTTAGACCGCAACATGTTCCTCCGCAGACTTGTCGACGCGCTTTACGTGCGAAACGACGTGGAACTGCAACGGGGCAACTTCCGCGTGAAAGGAGAGACCGTGGACGTGGCCATGGCATACAGTGACAACATCCTGCGCGTCACCTGGTGGGATGATGAGATTGACTCTATTGAGGAAGTGGACAGCGTCACCTACCACAGGCTTGCTTCCTTTGAGGAATACCAGATCTACCCTGCCAACCTCTTCGTGACAACCAAAGAGCAGCAAGAGATCGCCATTCGGAAAATTCAGGACGATTTGGTGAAGCAAGTCGACTTCTTCAACGACATCGGCGACCCGATCAAGGCACAACGCATCAAGGAGAGAGTGGAATACGACATGGAGATGATCAAGGAACTCGGGACCTGCTCAGGGATCGAGAACTACTCCAGGTATTTTGATGGCAGGGAACCCGGGGAGCGTCCCTACTGCCTGCTCGACTTCTTCCCCAAGGATTACCTGATGGTGATCGATGAGAGCCACGTGAGCGTTCCCCAGCTGAATGCCATGTGGGGAGGCGACCGAGCGCGCAAGCAAAACTTGGTAGAGTACGGCTTCCGACTGCCCGCAGCCTTTGACAACCGTCCCCTGAGATTCGAGGAGTTCGAGGCACTGACCAACCAGGTCATCTACGTTTCCGCGACACCTGCCGATTACGAAAAGCAACAAGCTGAAGGAGTCGTGGTGGAGCAATTGATCCGACCCACGGGACTGCTCGACCCGGAAATAGAAGTAAGGCCCAGCGAGAACCAGATCGACGACCTGATGGACGAGATCCTCACCCGTTGCCACCGGCAAGAACGCGTCTTGGTGACCACCTTGACCAAAAGAATGGCAGAGGAGCTGACCGAGTATCTGCTAAACCATGGCGTCAAGGCCAACTATATCCATAGTGACGTGGCAACCCTCGACCGGGTAAAGATCATGAATGACTTACGGGCAGGCGTTTACGATGTCTTGGTGGGAGTCAACCTGTTACGTGAAGGACTCGATTTGCCTGAGGTCTCTTTGGTAGCCATCTTAGACGCAGACAAGGAAGGGTTTCTCCGGAGCGAACGGTCGTTGACACAGACCGCCGGACGTGCGGCGAGAAACGTCAACGGAAAGGTGATCATGTATGCGGACACGATCACAGACAGCATGCAAAAGACCATCGACACCACCACCCGACACAGGATGAAGCAGATGCAATACAACGAAGCCCACCATATCACTCCCACGCAGATCGTCAAGGACATCAAGGGGTCACTGCCGACCTCGAAGGAAGGAGGAGAGGCACAGCCCTATCAGAAAGTGGCTTACCTTGAACCTGACAACGCCGCCTTTGCCGCCGATCCCATCATCATGAAGATGAGCAAAGAACAACTCCAAAAGAGTATCGACGACACCACGCAACTCATGAAGGCTGCTGCCAAAAAACTTGACTTTATCCAAGCCGCACAATACAGGGACGAAATCATCAGGTTGCAGAAGGAATTGGAAGCCAAGGAAGCCGGGAATGCGTGAAAACGTTAAATATTGTCTAATCCTTTGGGGATAGGAGTTTATTTACTAATTTTGTATCTCAGTAACATATAAAAGTTAGGATATGAGAAAGTTCATGATAGCCTTGTTTGCCTTCCTCCCCATGTTGGCAATGGCACAATCCAAAATGACAGCTGAACAACAGTTGGAAGAGGCAAAGCGCGCCCAAGCCGCCGCCAAGCAAGCAGTAAAAGAGGCGAAGGCAGCTGCCAAGAAAGCAGCAAAAGCCAAGAAACTACAAGAAAAGGCAGCCGCTGAGATGGCAAAGGCAGCCAAGATCAAGGCACAGGCAGAAGCTCAGCCTACTCAGGTGGGAGCTCAGCCTACAAAGTCGGAGACGAAGCCCGTTCAGCAGGCAAAAACCAAGCCCACGCAGGCAGAAGCCCCGAAGACGGGGATGTCGCAGTCCAAGGTAACACAACCTTCGGCTGACACCCAGCAGGGAAGTTCCTCCTGGTACGTACCGAAAGAGGAGCCCAAGCCTAACAAGGTGGTAGCAAAAGTTCCCGTAGTTGCAGGCTCTGCATCTGATCCTGACGCAAAATACTTAGCTGGGACCGTTCCCGAGGAGAATGGCAAGATCGTCTTCACCTTGGACTTAGATGCCCCAGGGCAAAGTGCCGAGACCATCTACGGCAAATTATACAATTGTATCAACAGCCTGACAAAAGGCGAGGACGAATTGCCAGAGAGCGCAATTGCCTTAGTGAACCCAAAGGAACATATCATTGCGGCAAGGTTCAAGGAATGGTTAGTATTCACCAACAATTTCCTGTCACTGGACCGCACGGAATTCAACTTCACGCTGATCGCCAACTGCACGGACGGGCATGCCCATGTCACCATGGAAAGGATGAGCTACAGCTATGAGGAAGACCGTCCAACCGGGTTCCATTCCCCAGCCGAGGACATCATCAGCGACAAGGCAGCCCTCAACAAGAAAGGGACAAAGATCAACAAGGTAACGGGTAAGTTCCGTAGGAAGACCATCGACCGCAAGGACGCCATTTTCCAGGCACTCACACAAGCACTTAACAAATAAGAGCAATGGAGAACAACGAAAGCAATGGAATGCCTCCATACCGACGCAGACATGAGCGATTGGGGCATGACGAGAGATATTTGAACGTACGGCAGGTTCTGAACCTCATATTCATGATAGGCGGCATTGTAGGTGTCATCTTATTCTTTACCGTAGGCAGGACCGTCGGTGTCATAGTTATTTTAGCAGCCATGGTCTTCAAGATCATAGAATGCGTATTACGAATGATTCCTTGATGAAGAAATTCTTCTTATTAATGGCAATCTTGTCTTTCATGGCAGGCATTGCCAATGCACAGGTCGATAGGGATAACTATAACCAGATCGACACGGAAGGCAACATCCAACAACTGAGCAAAAAGAACAAGACCGATTCCTTGGGCACGGACAAGGAGATCCCGAAGGGGATCTATGTCTGGACCGTTGACCCTAAGTTCGGGGACAGACAGCAAGCCCAGTTGGACACAATCTCACACATGTTCCCCAACACGATCTTCACGACAGGCCTGCGAGGGGAGTATAATACGACAGGAAACGTGGGCGCACCACGCATCGCACGTATCTTCGCCGACCGGCTGGAAGGGCAGCAGTTTGTCTTCACCCAGCCGTATGACTATTTCGTCAAGCCCGTAGAACAATTCCATTTCACCAATACCTTGTCTCCATTCACCAACATCACATATAACCAATGTGGAGACCGGACCAACGGTGAGGACCACCTGACAGCCAAGTTCGGCGTGAACGCTGGCAAGAAATTAGGCGTGGGATTCCTCTTCGACTATATATATGGTCGCGGATATTATTCCAGCCAAAGCACTTCTCACTTCAATTACACGATGTACGGATCGTATTTAGGAGATCGCTACCAAGCACATCTGCTGATGTCTACTTACCATCAGAAGCTGACAGAGAATGGTGGGATCACCGACGACAACTATATCACGCATCCGGAAAGCTACAACGAGAGCTACCAGACCTCAGAGATCCCCACGGTCTTCTCAAAGACATGGAACAGATTCGACAGCCAGCATATCTTCTTCTCACAACGCTATAACGTAGGCTTCAACAGGAAAGTGAAGATGACCGAGGAGGAAATCAAGGCCAAGAAATTTGCGATGGAAGCCCAAAAGGACGAGCAAGCGAGAAAGGAAAAGGAACAGGCGGAGAAGGACGCGAAGAAGAAAGGCAAGCGGTTTGACGAGAAAGCCTATGATGAGAAGAGCAAGAAGACCGCATACGCTGGACGCCCAGACAACGCCAAGATCGCAGGAATAGAACCTGCAGAAGAGAAGGGAAAGCAGCAAGAACGAATTGCCGTCAAGGGTAAAGCTGGCAGAGACAGTATCATTGCAGCAGAAAAGAAAGCTGCACAGGACACGATGTGGCTGAAGAACGAATATGTCCCCGTGACCAGTTTCATCCATACATTGAAGTTTGACAACGACCGTAGGATCTTCGAGGCTTTCGAGGTTCCCTCCGATTTCTATGTAAACACTTACAATGTAGGCAAGTTCGAGGGCGATTCCATCTTTGACAAGACGAGCGCCTATCGCCTGCAGAATACCGTTGCGCTCTCCTTACTCGAGGGATTCAACAAATGGGCAAAGTCTGGGTTGAAGGCTTTCATCACCAGCGACCTGCGCCATTTCACCCTACCCGACTCGTTAGGGGGAACGAATAGCTATAATGAGCATAACCTGAGTATCGGAGGCGAGCTGAGCAAAAGGCAAGGGAAACTGCTCCATTATGATGTCTTGGCTGAGACATGGCTGACGGGTGAGGATGCTGGACAACTGAAAATTGATGGGAAGTTAGACATCAACTTCCCCTTGTTCGGGGATACGGTAACCTTGGCGGCCAATGCTTTCTTCCACCGCTTGAACCCAACCTTCTATTATCGCCATTACCACTCGAAGCATTTCTGGTGGGACCGTGACGACCTGGACAAGATCACGCACTCGCGCATACAAGGAATCCTGAGCTATCAGAAGACCAGGACCAAACTGCGGGTTGCCGTTGACAACATCGAGAACTATACGTACTTAGCACAAAGCTATACGATCACGAACACGTATGCTCGCCAGAACAATATCGTGGAAGTGAAACAAAACGGAAGTGCAGTGAACCTGCTGACGGCTTCCCTCTCACAGGATTTCACGTTGGGACCGGTGAACTGGGAAAGCGTCGTCACCTATCAGAAGTCAAGCAAAGAAGACGTGATTCCTGTGCCCGACCTGAATATTTACACGAACCTTTACCTGAGGTTCAAGATTGCCCATGTCCTGAAATGCGACTTCGGAGCCGATGCCCGCTATTTCACGAAATACTATGCACCCGACTATAGTCCGGCATTAGGGCAATATACAGTGCAAGATGGCAATTACAAGACTAAGGTAGGAGACTGCCCCATCGTCAACGTGTATGCCAACTTCCATCTCCAGCACACACGCTTCTTTATCATGATGAGCAATGTGACGGCAAGCATGGGCTCCAAGGGGTACTTCTTCACCCCTCACTATCCACTGAATGGCAGGATCCTGCGGTTTGGACTGAGTTGGAACTTCTTTGACTGATCATGGATCAGATCATCAACCCGATGGAGGTAAGCAGACCGTACAGGAACATGTTGCGGGCTGTCTTGCCTAAGATCCGGTTCAGTTCCTTCCCTTGGTAGATCTTCCGCATCTCCTGGTAGGTCTTGACGTGCAACACCACATAGACGATGGGCAAGACAAAGGCAAAGGGATGACCCTCGAAGAGATAGAGCGCACTCGTCAACCAAGCGACCAAGCCCACGATCAGGTATAAAGACAAGCCACGCTCCCGTCCCAACCGGACAATCAGCGTTTTCTTACCCGCCTGAAGGTCATTATCAATGTCCCGGAAATTATTGATGATCAGCAAATCATCAATCACCAACCCGCAGGCTATAGAAGTAACGAGCACCTCCCAGGTAAACCCTGGCTGTCCTGAGGGCATGGCCAGATAGTAGGTCAGACACACCGGAACGAGTCCAAAGAACAGCAATACCAACACGTCCCCTAATCCCAAGTAGGACAAAGTGGTGGTATAAAGGAAGCAGAACAGCACGCAGGCCACTCCAACGATCACCATTTGCCATCCTCCATACAAGACAAGGGGCAAGCCCACGAGGCAAGCCACTCCGGTCGTGAGCACGATGGCTACCTTCATCGCCGCTAATGTCGTCCAACCCATGGCGCAAGCACGGGCAGGACCTAATCGCGTCTCATCATCATTGCCACGCACGAAATCATAATAGTCGTTCACAAAATTCGCATCAATCTGCATCAGGAAGGCAAAAAGGAAGCACAAGACCGTCGGCAACAAGCGAATCTGCCCTCCGGCGTCCTTCAATGCCAAGGCTGTGCCTAACATCACAGGTACCGCGGCACCCGTTAAGGTCTTGGGGCGAGCCGCCAACAACCAAGCCTTCATGGAGTTCGTTTCTATATTCTTAACCATAATACTTGCAAAAGTATAAATAAATCGGTATATTTGCAAAAAATATGAGCATGATGATAGATAAGTTTGTTAGTCTCGACCTGATGGAGTTCATTGAAAGGAATATCCTCCCCCGATATAATCAATTTGACAAGGCCCATGGCTTGATCCATGTGACAAGGGTCATCAAGAGCTCCTTGGAGCTCGCCCAAAAGACTGGCGCAGACATTGACATGGTGTATGCCATCGCGGCATACCACGACTTAGGACTGGAAGGTCCGCGAGCGATCCATCACCTCACCAGTGGGAAGATCTTAATGGCAGATGTGAGACTGCGCAAGTGGTTCTCGCCAGAGAAGCTGAGGATCATGAAAGAAGCGGTGGAAGACCACCGAGCCTCAGCCTCCCATGCCCCAAGGAGCATCTATGGGAAGATCATCGCGGAGGCCGACCGCGACCTGGAACCGGAGATGGTATTCCGCAGGGCAATCGAATATGGCATCGACCACTACCCAGAAAAAAAGGAGGAGGAACAATGGGAACGCTTCGTGAACCACATGGAAGAGAAGTACGCTGAACATGGGTACATACGACTGTGGATACAAAATTCCCCCAACGAGCAGAAGCTCAAGCATATACGCGAGATCATTAACTCGAAAGATGAACTAAGAAGGTATTTCGACAAGATTTATCAAGAAGAAAAACAAGGTCAAAAGATATCATGATCGCACTTTTTAACCGAAAATATTTGGTACGATACAGAGAATCATGTACCTTTGCAAATGAAAGGAGAAAGAAATAGGGCGGTATCGATTCGATCGGGATACTCATCAAATAAAATCGAAAAACCGGGAATACTCTCTTGCCAATGGCGGGCCATATAAACTCCTCGGAACTAAGCCGCAAGGCCGGTGGATTACAAAAGCAGGGAGTTCTCAAATCATATTGGACTCGGAGTTTTCATCACATCATCGATACTCCCTTTTTCTTTTTACACTATCTTACATCAAATCATAAATCAGTATGTTCTCTGGAATAGTAGAAGGAATGGCCACTGTCGTGGCAATCAAGAAAGATCATGAAAATATCGACTTCACGCTGACATGCCCGTTCGCGCAGGAACTGAAGATCGACCAAAGTATATCACATAATGGTGTCTGCCTGACCGTCGTGGACCTCAAGGGTAACGAGTATACGGTAACGGCAATGAAGGAAACCCTTGACCGCTCTAATCTCGGTATGCTAAAAGTGGGAGACGCGGTTAACGTGGAACGCTCAATGCCCATGAATGGCAGGCTGGACGGCCATATCGTACAAGGGCATGTGGATGAGACTGCAAAGTGCATCGCGATGGAGGATGCGGGGGGATCTACCTACTTCACTTTCCAATACCCTTACCAGAAAGAGATGGCAGAACGCGGCTATTACACGGTGGACAAAGGGTCAGTAACCGTAAATGGGGTGTCCCTGACCGTCTGCGAACCGACCGCCGACACGTTCAAGGTAGCCATCATCCCATACACGCGAGAGCACACGAACTTCCACGATATGCAAATCGGGTCTGTTGTCAATATCGAATTCGACATCCTCGGCAAATATATCGCCCGTCTGCAATCGCTCACCCGTTAATGTCCGTTAAAGTAGAATCCAGCCATGCAAGCATACAAGAGAGCTGTCTTTATAGGACGAACAGTTATTAAAACAGAAAGATGATAAAGAAATGTACAAGGGCGATCTTGCCCGTCATCGCTGTCATGGCGATTCTCTTGTTGAATGCTTGCCGGTCTCAGAAAAGTATGCAGACCCTGCAGGACATTCCCTACACAGTAGCACGGCACTACTTTTTTCACAACGACCAGCAGATACCAACGGAAGCGAAGGTCAGCTCACAAAAACGGTTTGAGGAACTATATGGGAGTGCTGCCGTCATGGGCAAGAATGGAAACCCTACCCCGATCGACTTCAAGAAACAGTTTGCCATCGGCATTGTCATGCCTGTCACCAGCATGGATACCAAGATCACCGTGGGAAGACTGGAAGCCAACGAGGATAACTTGACCCTTTATTACCAGGTGACAAGGGGGAAGTCGCTCTCCTACTCCATGCAACCCATTGCCCTGATCTTCGTAGACAAGAAATACGAGAAGAAGAACGTGGTTCTCATCGAGAAGTAGACACATCATCATAACAGATATGACACAAAATAAACAGAAAGGTACGGGTAGAACCACGTGCCATCTCATACGATGCTTGATAGCCTTCATTTCGTTATCTTGCCTTCTCATCTCCTGTTGGAATACAGATAATTACGGATATCCCTCCAAAATAACATTTGGGAAAGAGGGAGGAAATAAGGTATGCTCAGGCACAAGTAGTTGCTATACAGTCGAAATCTATAACTACAATGGAGATGGAGAATCAGCTTCCATAGATGTTATTAAGGGTGAAAACGATTCGGTAATCGTCACATACCAATGGTTAACGGTTACATATAAGCCATCTGCAGGCCCACAACTAAAAATAACTGCGCAGCCTAATCACACAAGAAAAGAACGGAAACTTTATGTGAGTGGTATGGTAGACGACTCTTTCGCTGAAATCAAGGTCGTGCAGCATTAAGTCTTCGCTCAATATTGGACCCTGGAAGCATGCCGCGTTCTGTTGTTAAAACAATCTTAAAATAGGAAAAAAGAAGCCACATGGAGTTAAAATAAGCCAAAATCAGAGGGTTTAAAATACCATGTGAAGGAATTTAATTACCTTTGACAGAACAAACGAATGCTTAAAACAAATCCAAGACATGAAGAGAATCATCATCCTGGCGATGGTAATGGGCATTGCCTTCAGCACCTCCGCCCAAACAGCACAAGAAATTCTCCAGACCGCGAAGAAGGTCAATGCGTATTTCATGGCGAAGCATGCCGACCCAACAAAGCCTACCTTTGTCAAGAAAATACGTCCAAGCTCACTATGGACACGAGCAGTATACTACGAAGGACTGATGGACCTGCAAGCCATTGACCCTAACCCATCCTATCTCAACTACGCGCTGACATGGGCAGACTTCCATCAATGGCAACCACGCGATGGGGTCACGACCACAGATGCTGACAACCAGTGTTGTTGCCAGACGTATTTGTCGTTGCTTCCCCTTGTCGGGAATGCAAGCGAGAATAGGGCAAAGGCCACGTTGGAGAACCTGGACCATCAGATCAGCACGAACCGACATGATTACTGGACCTGGATCGATGCTATCCAGATGGCGATGCCCGTCTATGTGGAAGCCTACAAGCTCACCCATCAGCAGAAATATCTCGACTATGCCATGTCATCTTATCGGTGGAGCAGGAACCAATGTGGAGGGGGACTCTATAACGCCAAGACTGGATTCTGGTGGAGAGACAAGGACTACGTGCCACCCTACAAAGAAAAAGATGGTAACGACTGTTATTGGTCGCGGGGCAACGGATGGGTCTATGCGGCATTAGTAAGGTGCATGAGCCTGCTCCCAAAGAAGAGCAAGGAATATAAGGAACTGAAGAAGGACTTCTTACAGATGAGCCGTGCCTTTGCCCAGTGCCAACGAGAAGATGGACTATGGAACGTAAGCCTCATCTCCCCTGCTACCTACGGTGGAAAAGAGCTGACAGGGAGCTGTCTCTTTCTCTATGGCATGAGCTGGGGCATCCGACAGGGACTCCTCAAGGCAAAGGCATATCGTCCTATCGCCGACAAGACCTGGCAAGGCCTGGTGAAAGATTGTGTTCATGAAGACGGGTTCCTTGGGTATGTCCAAGGAACAGGCAAAGACCCTTCAGCCGGTCAACCCGTCACCTATACGAAAGTGCCCGACTTCGAAGACTTCGGTACGGGATGCTTCCTGTTGGGAGCCTGCTCATATTATCAGTTAGTAAAAGAATCTTAAAACAGGAAGGAAGATACCATTCGGGGTTAAAATAAGTCAAAAACATGGGGTTTCAAATACCATGTAAGGGAAATTACTTAACTTTGCACCAAATTGATCAAAAAAAAGAAGACAATGAAAAAGATTCTGATAATGACAATGATGTTGTTGATGGGCATGACGTACGCAGTTGCCCAATCACAGCAAAAGCAGGCAGAAATCAAGTTTGACAAGCTTGTGCACGATTTCGGCACGTTCAGTGAGAGCAATCCCGTTCAGGAAACAACCTTTACCTTCACCAATGTAGGAAGTGCCCCCTTGATCATCAATCAGGCTGTTGCCAGTTGTGGCTGCACGGTGCCCACATATACGAAGACACCCATCAAGCCAGGTCAGAAGGGACAATTGAAAGTCACCTATAACGGAAAAGGCAAATTTCCCGGTCATTTCAAGAAGAGCATCACCGTACGTACCAATGGCGTTACGGAAATGACCCGGTTGTATATCGAAGGGGATATGACAGAAGCCAAATAAGAAAGGATAAATGATAAAAAGGGGAGATACAAATTGCTTGCGTCTCCCCTTTTTTGTTTCACTGGCAAGAGGTGACCGATCATCGGACAAGAGGTGATCTTTTGCCGCATAAAAGGACATCTATCATCGCTCAAAAGGTCATCTGCCAGAGCCTAAGAGATGACCTCCCGCAAACCGGTTCAGAATGAGAAAGAGAAGCCTAATGAGGCATACTCCTTGAATTGCCAATAGCCATGATGGTCATCCCGGGAAGTACTGTCGTCAAAACGGGGATAGACAAAGATATTGCTGCTGATAAACCTGTTGAACTTAAAGGAGAAGGTGTTCTCCCATTCCAATTCTGAACGGCTATAGGTTGTGTACCCATATAAACGGGTCTTCCAGGAAATATTGTCTGAGAATTTCCAGGTGAGGTCGGCCGTAAACTCAGAACCGTAATCGGTCAAGGAGTGCTTGCCCTCGTCCAACCCATAGGAAGACTCCAGTCCTGTCCGCCCAACATACTTAAAGTTACCTGCCAAAGGAGCTAAGTGGACCGTTCCATTTAAATGTTTGTGGAACCAAGACAGCGAATAGTCCATACCCAGGGAGAGGTTGACGACAAATGGAGACATGAAATCAGAATAGACCTTGCTTTGATTGCTCTTATACCCCTTTGTGAACTGGGTATAGGTAAGCAACTGGAACGTATAATACCATCGCTTTGAAGCTTGCAGTCCCAACTTGCCCGTGTATCGGATCAAGTCCTCGGAAGTCTTGAACTTATGAAGGGAATCCCCCCTGCTGGTAATGAACCCCAGCTTCAGTTCCAGCTTATTGTCCCATCTCACTTTCTGCTTGTTATTATACGTAGCCTGCATGGTCATGCTCCCCACCATGGAATAACTGCTTTCTCCCCCTTTATACCAATTGCTGGAAACATAGTTTTGCAAGAACTGCATATAGTAATCCCCACCGAAGGTCCAGAAGTTAGGCTTCCTCACCATCACGTCAAAAGGAATGATATCCACGTCCTGTGGGCGAGGAGCCACCTGCTTGACGATATCGAGATCAGCCCGCTGCCTTGTAGGTTCCGTCGAGATTCTCGTGTTCACTCTCGCTAATGCGCTCTCTGTGTTTTCCAACCACTCCGGATGCTTTAAGTAAACATTCATCAAAGCCAAGTCAACATTCTCTTTTACAATATTTTCGATATCCCCTTCTTTCTGGATACTTAGCAGGTCGTGTGCAGGAGAATGATAGAAAGTCATCGGCAAGAAAAGTCGTGAGAAATCAGAGGCGAGGAAAGCATTGTCCCCGAATTTCCGGACCAGGTCCTGATAGATAGCAGTCTGTTGGAAAGACCCTGTGGGGATGCTATCCAAACGACTCTTGAACAGATACAAAGAATCCAAATACCGAGAGGTGAATGGTTGATTGGTCGTCACGTTCTCATGGAGTCTGGCGTGTGCCGACACCAACCCGAGTGAGAAAACGACCAACAAACAATATCTAAGTTTCATACCCTTTACAATTAGCGTCGGCAAAGATAAGCATTTTTGTTCACAGAACATGCATATTAACAGAGATTATTATTTTTAATTCCTTGTGGGTTTCAGTTTTTTATTGTAATTTTGCACGTTGTTGTAAAGTATATCAATTCAAATACATATAATCGTGGCAGAAACAAAGTATATCTTCGTCACAGGCGGTGTGGTTTCTTCACTGGGTAAAGGAATTATTTCGTCTTCGATAGGAAAGCTTCTTCAAGCAAGGGGCTACAATATCACCATCCAAAAGTTTGATCCGTATATCAACATTGATCCAGGCACGTTGAATCCCTATGAGCATGGAGAATGCTATGTAACCGTTGACGGTATGGAAACCGACCTTGACCTCGGGCATTACGAGCGGTTCACGGGCATCCAGACGACCAAGGCGAATTCGATGACCACGGGTCGTATCTACAAATCCGTCATCGACAAGGAGCGCCGTGGCGACTATTTAGGCAAGACCATCCAGGTCGTTCCCCATATCACCAATGAGATCAAGCGCAACATCAAGTTATTAGGAGAGAAATATCATTTCGACTTCGTCATCACGGAGATCGGCGGTACCATTGGCGACATTGAGAGTGCACCCTTCATGGAAGCCATCCGGCAAATGAAATGGGAACTGGGCAAACGGGCCGTCAACGTACACCTGACCTATGTTCCTTACCTGAGGGCAGCACAGGAACTGAAGACGAAGCCTACCCAGCATAGCGTCAAGGAATTGCAGAGCGTGGGCATTCAGCCCGACATTCTTGTCCTGAGAACGGAAATGCACTTGAGTGATGAGGTGCGCAAGAAAGTAGCAAACTTCTGCAATGTAGACCTTGACTGTGTCGTGCAGAGCGAAGACCTGCCCAGCATCTACGAGGTTCCTGTTTCCATGCAGGACCAAGGACTGGATGCTGCCATCTTACGGAAGATGGGCATGGAAGTAGGTCCTAAGCCTACGCTCGGTCCATGGAGGAGCTTCCTCGACCGGCAAAAGAGAGCTACGGAGACCGTACATATCGGACTGGTTGGGAAGTACGACTTGCAGGATGCCTATAAGAGCATCCGTGAGAGTCTCTCACAAGCCGGTACGTACAACGACCATAAGACCGTGATCACCTTCATCAACTCGGAAAAGATCACCGAGGAAAATGTGGCTGAGAAGTTGGCAGGACAAGACGGGATCGTCATCTGCCCGGGATTCGGACAGCGTGGCATAGAGGGCAAGATCATCGCAGCCCACTACACGCGCACGCATGACATCCCCACGTTCGGTATCTGCTTGGGCATGCAAATGATGGTGATTGAATTTGCCCGCAACGTCTTAGGATACGCTGACGCAAACAGTAGGGAGATCGACGAGAAGACGCCCCATAATGTCATCGACATCATGGAGGAACAGAAGAACATCACCGACATGGGTGGCACGATGCGACTCGGTGCCTACGAGTGCGACCTCAGGCAAGGATCCCGCGTGTTCGATATCTACAAGCAAGAGCATATCCAGGAACGCCATCGCCACCGTTATGAGTTCAACAACGACTATGAGACTGAATTCGAAAAGGCAGGCATGAAATGCGTAGGACGTAATCCAGAAAGCAATTTGGTGGAGATCGTCGAGATCCCAACCTTGAAATGGTATATCGGCACTCAGTTCCACCCAGAATATCAGAGTACCGTCCTGAAGCCACACCCCTTGTTTGTGAACTTCGTTAAGACAGCAATCGAAAATCAAAAGAAATAATGGACAAGAATAGTATTTGGGGCTTTGTTCTCATCGCCGCCATCCTCATTGGATTCAGTTGGTGGTCACAACCTTCCAAAGAAGAGCAAAGAGCTGCCTTCGTACAGGATTCCCTCGCCCAAGTAGCAAAGAAAAAAGCTGTGGACGCACAAAAGGCGATGGCTAAGGCCAAGCAAAAAGCTGCCAAGGAAAAAGTATTGGAGGATACGACTGCCCTCTTCCATAACGCCCTCCAGGGAACAGCTAAGCCAATCGTGCTGAAGAACGGCAAGGTAGAGCTCACCCTTAACACGAAAGGTGGAACCGTTGTCAAGGCTGTCATCAACCACTACGCCGGACATCATGTGTTAGACAAGCATGCCAAAGACGACCCAAGCGTGACGCTCTTCGATGAGAAAGACCAGAGCATGAACTATACCTTCGTGGCAAAAGAAATCAATATCAGTACCAGCGACTTGTTCTTCACGCCTTCGCAGGTAACGGACACGACGGTAACGATGACAGCCCAGGCAGGACCGAGCAAAGCCATCAGCATCGAATACTCGTTAGGCAAGGACTACATGCTCCATTCGAAGCTATACGTCAAGGGCATGAGCGGGCTTTTCGCACCCAACACCTCAACGATGGACGTCAACTGGAAAGACCATTGCCGCCAACAGGAACGCGGCTACTCCTTCGAAAATAGATATGCTACCCTCACCTACCATAAGGCAGATGGTGGTACGGACTACTTGAACGAGATGAAAGAGAAGACGGACGAACCAGTGGAAGAAGAAATAGACTGGGTAGCTTTCAAGAACCAGTTCTTCTCGGCAGTGATGATCGCCAAGAACAATTTCCAGAAGAATGCCTTGATGACCAGTATCCCCGACCAGAAAGGATCAGGATACTTGAAGCATTATGAGGCGAAGATGAAGGCTTTCTTCGATCCTTCCGGTAAGACGCCGACGGAATTTGACTTCTACTTTGGACCCAATGACTTCCGTCTGTTGCAAAAGGTAGAGAAAGAAAGCACCTTCGGAAAGAACCTGCAGATGCAAAGGTTGGTCTACTTAGGTTGGCCGTTGTTCCGCATCATCAACCGTTGGTTTACCCTTTACGTCTTCGACTGGCTCACCAAGATGAACATCAACATGGGTATCGTGCTGATCCTGATCACCCTGCTGTTGAAGGTCATTACTTATCCGTTAGTCAAGAAAAGCTACATGAGCTCCGCCAAGATGCGCGTGCTGAAACCGAAGCTCGATGCTGCCACTGCGCAATACAACAAGCCGGAAGACCAGATGCAGAAGCAGCAAGCCATGATGGCTGAGTATGCGAAGTACGGAGTCAACCCCATGTCAGGCTGCCTGCCAATGCTCATCCAAATGCCGATCTGGATCGCGATGTTCAACTTTGTGCCGAATGCCATCCAATTGCGTGGCGAAAGCTTCCTCTGGATCAAGGACCTGAGTACGTACGACCCCATCATCGAATGGGGAAAGAACCTATGGATGATCGGCGACCACCTGAGCCTGACCTGTATTCTCTTCTGCGGTGCCAACCTGATCTACAGCTGGTTCACCATGCAGTTACAGAAAGACCAAATGGTGGGACAGCAAGCAGAACAAATGAAGATGATGCAATGGATGATGTACCTAATGCCATTGATGTTCTTCTTCATCTTCAATGACTACTCCGCTGGACTGAACTTCTACTATTTCGTATCCTTGTTCTTCTCTGCAGCGATCATGTGGACATTGCGGCATACGACCAACGAGCCTAAGTTGCTTGCGATCTTGGAAGCCCATTATGAGGAAAACAAGAGCAACCCGAGGAAGATGTCGGGTCTTGCCGCACGCCTGCAAGCTATGCAGGAGCAACAGAAAGAGATGGAGCGCAAGCGCCAGGAACTGGAGCGTAAAAAGAGAAATCTCTATAAGTAAATCATATACCTTGAAGTTAAGGGGCATACACCCCCTTAACTTCTTTCTTTTATGTTACAAATCTAAAATCATCATGAACAAGACAATCGCAATCGCTGCGGCTGCCCTTCTCATAGGGACTCCGCAAATGGAAGCACAGACAATGATTGGAAAGAGCAACATCACGTTGAAGAGTGACATCATGACACCTGAGGCTCTATGGGCCATGGGACGTATCGGCGGCTATGCCGCCTCACCGGATGGCAAGAGAATTGCCTATCAGGTGGGTTACTATAGTGTGCAACAAAACAAGAGCCATCAGGTCCTTTATCTCATGGATGCGGATGGGAGGAACCAGAAGCAACTGACGACAACCGAAAAGAGTGAGACCGATGCGGCATGGATTGACGGGGGAAAGAAGATCGCCTTCCTTTCCGACGGACAGTTGTGGAGCATGAACCCGGATGGAACAGGGCGAACCCAACTCACGCAAAGCAAGATTGACATCGAAGGGTTTAAGTTCTCTCCCGATGGCAAACACGTGATCTTAGTCAAGAGCCTCCCCTATTATGGCACTATCAAGAAGAACCCAGAAGACCTGCCTAAGGCAACGGGAAGACTGGTGACCGACATGAACTACCGCCACTGGGACCATTATGTAGAAAGCATACCACATCCGTTCGTGGCAGAAGTAACATCTAATGGCGTGGATGAAGGTGTTGACATCCTCCAAGGAGAGCCCTATGAGTGCCCTACTGCTCCCTTCGGTGGCATGGAACTGCTTGACTGGAGCCCTGATTCCAAATATATTGCCTATTCTTGCCGGAAGAAGGAAGGGGTAAAATATGCCATCTCTACAGACACCGACATTTTCCTGTATGACATCAACAGTAAAACGACGACCAATCTCTGCAAGACGGCTGACTACCAAGAGCCAGCCATTGACGCAACGAAGTCGATGCGCAACCAAAGTGTCAACACGAAGTTCGGCAATGAGTTTGTTGGATATGACACCAATCCTAAGTTCTCTCCTGATGGGAAGAGCCTGGCTTGGTTGAGCATGAAACGCGATGGCTACGAAAGCGACCGCAATCGATTGGTCATCCTCGACCTGTCAACGGTCTCTGGCAAACGTAAGTACCAGTTCGTTTCCGAGGACTTCGACTCCAATGTCGACGATTACTGCTGGACACCAGATTCTAAGATAATCTACTTCATCGGGGTCTGGCATGCCACAGAGAACCTGTACCGCATCAACCTCGCCAAGCCTGTCACGGAACAGTTGACGAATGACTGGGCCGATTTCGGCTCGCTACAGATGCTGAATAGCAAGCAGATCTTAGCCGAGCGCCATGACTACTTCCATCCCAATGACCTTTACGTCATCACGCCGGGTAAGACCATGAAGAAGACGCTCTTGAAGCAGATCACCGAAGAGAACAAGTCCATCCTCGACCAATTGGCAAAAGGCTCCGTGCAGCAGCGATGGACAACGACCACGGATGGAAAGAAGATGCTCTACTGGATAGTTCTTCCTCCTCATTTTGATGCGAACAAGAAATATCCAACACTACTCTTCTGTGAAGGTGGCCCACAGAGTCCTGTGTCCCAATTCTGGAGTTATCGCTGGAACATGTTTATCATGGCATCGCAAGGATACATCGTCATTGCGCCTAACCGCCGTGGGCTACCCGGCTTCGGCAGTGAGTGGTGCGAGGAAATCTCAGGCGACTGGACCGGTCAGTGCATGAACGACTATCTCAGTGCCATCGATGATGCTGCCCAGAACCTTCCGTATGTCGACAAGGACCGATTGGGATGTGTGGGAGCTTCCTTCGGTGGGTTCTCCGTCTACTATTTAGCCGGGCATCACAACAAACGATTCAAGTGCTTTATCGCACATGACGGAGCCTTCAACTTAGAGTCGATGTATACCGATACGGAAGAGGTATGGTTCTCCAACTGGGAATATGACGATGCCTATTGGAACAAAGACCAGACCGCCAATGCCCGCAAGACGTATGAGAACAGTCCCCATAAGTTTGTCGACAAATGGGATACCCCTATTCTCTGTATCCATGGCGAAAAAGATTACCGTATCAATGCCAACCAAGGCATGGGAGCATTCAATGCTGCCAGACTACGTGGGATTCCCGCAGAGTTGCTCATCTTCCCAGATGAGAACCACTGGGTTCTGAAGCCACAGAACGGCATACTCTGGCAGCGCACCTATTTCGACTGGTTGAACCGATGGCTCAAGAAATAATAAGCAAATATCAAATATTACAGAATAAACAGATTAATTATGGTTGAACAATTTCAAAAGAAACTGAGCGACTCTCCCGCCATGCGATGGACTGCACTCATCTTATTGGCAGGAGCGATGTTCTTCGCTTACATCTTTGTCGATATCCTATCCCCCTTACAGGATCTATTGCAAACACAACGAGGATGGGATCCTGTGGCATATGGTCACTTCGCGGGTTCTGAACCGTTCCTGAACGTTTTCGTTTTCTTCCTCATCTTTGCTGGAATTATCCTTGACAAGATGGGCGTGCGCTTTACTGCCATACTCTCTGGTGCAGTAATGGTAATCGGGGCCATGATCAACTGGTATGCCGTTACCGACAGTTTCGAGGCATCCAGCCTAAAGACATTCATGGACGGCATCCTGAATTTGCCAGATGCTTGGTGGAATGTTACGCCATGGTACGCTGGCGAGCCTGCATCCGCAAAGCTTGCCGCCATCGGATTCATGGTTTTCGGCTGCGGTAGTGAGATGGCGGGAATCACCGTCAGCCGTGGAATTGTCAAATGGTTTACCGGACATGAGATGGCACTTGCCATGGGCATTGAAATGGCCATCGCCCGCGTGGGCGTAGCCGTTGTCATGTTAGGTTCTCCCGTGATCGCAGCCATCACCCCCATCAGCGTGAGCCGACCAGTTGCTGTCAGCTTGTTACTTTGCTGCATCGGGCTCATCAGTTTCATCGTTTATGGATTCATGGATAAGAAATTAGATGCCCAGGGAGCCAAGGAAGAGAAAGACGATCCTTTCCGTGTCAAGGACATCGGCAAGATCTTGTCATTACGGGCATTCTGGATCGTCGCCTTGCTCTGCGTGCTCTATTATTCAGCGATCTTCCCCTTCCAGAAATATGCCATCAACATGCTGCAATGCGACCTCCATTTCTCAGCCGTCGCAGCTGGTCGGGTATTCTTCGTCTTCCCATTGGGGGCCGCAGCTGTTACTCCTTTCTTAGGCAACTATCTCGACCATAAGGGAAAGGGTGCAACGATGATGATCTTAGGAGCTATCTTGATGATTGTCTGCCACCTGGTCTTCGCTTTCGTTGTACCAGCCACCCAATCCGTTCTGATCACCTTCCTTGCCATCATCGTCTTAGGTATCAGTTTCTCTCTCGTCCCTGCAGCCATGTGGCCATCTGTACCCAAACTGATCGATAACAAGCTCTTAGGTTCGGCCTATGCTCTGATCTTCTGGATCCAGAATATTGGCCTGTATGCATTCCCGATGATCATCGGCAGTGTACTGAAAGCCAGCAATCCCGGTATCACGGATCCTCTGAAGTATAACTATACCGTTCCTATGTGTGTATTTGCATCCCTCGGCGTAGCAGCCTTACTGCTCGGTCTTTATCTTAAGATCATAGACCGTAAGGGAGGCTATGGGTTGGAAGAGCCTAACATCAAAGAAGAGCCCACACAAACGAGTGAACAAGCAGAGGCTTAAGAAACGGTCAACCATGAGTTGACTAGATCTTAAGATGAACATAAAAAGGCAAAGTACAAGATTGATTTCTTATGCTTTGCCTTTTTTATATAAAAAAAAATCCCGGCACCATAGGCAACCGGGATTAATATATTGAAGAAAAGTCCTCGTTTACTTAGCGACTTTCTCTAACCGTTTCATCATCGAGAACATAAACAGGGCAGAGAGCAAGCAAAGTCCTACGAACACTGACCATACGCACCACAGAGGAAGATCACCCCAAAGGTATCCACCTACACTGACAAGTATATTGCCAAAGGCTGTAGCGACAAACCAGCCACCCATCATCATACCCTTGTACTTAGGAGGAGCTACCTTGCTGACGAAAGAAATACCCATAGGGCTTAACAGCAATTCACCAAAGGTGAGGATCAGATAAGTACCAATCAGCCAATTGGCAGAAGCAAATTCAGCCTGATCTCCTGCAGCCTTCTGCTCATTTGGTGTGAGCAAACCCTGTGAGGCAATGATCATCACACAATACGCTACGGCAGCCACAAGCATACCATAAGCAATCTTTCGGGGTGCAGAAGGCTCTTTTCCTCTCTTTGCCAATGCTCCGAAGATGCCAATGCTCACCGGGGTGAGGGCAACCACATAGAAGGGATTGAACTGCTGGAAGATCGGAGCACTGACATCGATGGAACCTTCCACACGGGTGTATTTCCAAATAAGCACTAAAATAGACAACACAATAACGCCAGCTGCAATCAGCTTACCTTTCGATGTCTTACTCTGGAACAAAGCAAACAGAGAATAGACAATAAAGATGATCATGACCAAGTTGACAACGTCAAAAGCCATACTCTGCACGCCTGAAGCCGTTTTCTGCGTAAACTCATCCGCGAAATAAGTCAATGTCAGACCATTCTGATGGAAAGCCATCCAGAAGAAGATGACAACGGCAAAAACCAAGCAAAGAGCCACGATACGACTTTTTGTCTCCTGCGGCGTCAGTTCCTCTACAGCCAATTCCTCTTTCGTTTTCTTCTCCCCTCCTTCGACATTGCGGAAGGTATAGCGGAAACCGTAGTAAATTGCCATGGAAATAACCAATGATAAGCAAGCTACCGCGAAAGAGAAATGATAGGCATCATTGCTGGCATAACCCAAACTTGTCTCTGCCCATTCCTTGATCTTCACGGCAGCCGTTGGAGCAAACAATGCACCAATGTTGATGGCCATGTAGAAAATAGAGAAAGCAGAGTCACGCTTGGCTGAATATTTCGGGTCATCATACAGATTACCCACCATGACCTGCAGGTTACCCTTAAACAGCCCCGTCCCAAAACTGATAAAGAAGAGGGCTACTAACATACAAACCATCGCCATCATATTTCCACCCAAAGGAATGGATAAGAACAGATAACCAAAGAACATCACGATGATGCCAAGGGTTACCATTTTCCCATATCCGAACTTATCAGCAAGGATACCACCAATCAGTGGAAGGAAATAGACCAGACTGAGGAAGATACTGTAAATCAGTCCTGCCGTACCCGGAGTCAATCCGAAATTGGCTCTCAAAAACAATGCAAACACTGCGATCATGGTATAATAACCGAATCGCTCTCCTGTATTGGCTAACGCCAACGCATAAAGTCCTTTTGGTTGACCTTCAAACATAGATTATTAATTTTTAATGATAATATAGAATTATGTATTCCGTTATTTCTTCGTTTTTCTGATATCAAACAAGTATGACACCTTGATGACGATATTGCTAAGGTTGGAACTTCCGAAGTAATCCCGCTTGCTGTCACCGTATAAGTTGCCCAACCCATAATAATAACGTGCCTCAAGAAGGAAATGCCCTATCTTGGGTATTGTATACTCAAGTCCTGCACCCGCCACAATGCCATAGTCGAACTTGTTCTCCACCGCCATCGTATCCTGAGCCACGATCGTATTTGCCCTGTCAGACAAGTTGATATCCTTGAAATTGAAGTTCATCTTCGTAGACTCACTCAAGTAAGCTCCCAACTGCGGTCCGAGGTTGACAAAGAACTGAGCACCATGTCCTTCCTTACCCCATGCTAAATGGGCAAGCAAGGGGATCTGGATATAGTTGATGGTACGACTATATTCCTCCTTAACCCCCGTCACCTTATTGATGACCGGCTGGTCATTGGCATCAAGAGGATTATCCTTCCATCCTACCTGGGCATAATTGATCTCGCCCTGAAGGGAGCAAACCGTACTAAAATACTTTTCTGACGTGTATCGGATGGTCAACCCACCCATAAGCCCACCGTGCTTCGACTGTACGACTTTTGGATTAAAAGAAACACTGCTAAGAATATATCCACTGTTAACGCCTATGGTCAAGTCGTCACGATGCTGTCCGATCTGGGCAGTAATAATAAGCGGCCATCCGATGAACATGGAGAGAAAGAAGAACAGTTTACGCATTCCCGTTAATAATTAATGGATTGGATTTGGTGGTCATAGGTATAATGGATCAGCATGAAATTTGCATTCAGCATCCCTCCATTCTCGATTCTATTAAAATGCAAGGGGGTCTGCAAGGGGGTGTAAGCATTCTCACCCTTCGTCCCCAAGAATCCCAGTCCATACCGATGCAATCCTCTCAGGAAAAACTGAGCGTGATCGTAGCCGGTGATTGCAAATCGAGGCAGTGCATATTGCATCTCAGCCCCAAACCATCGGTGGTAGGCACGTTCCAACTGTTGTGTCTTCTTAGACAGGGGATTGTAATAGAAGGTAGTGGGTATGTAAGTGTCATACTTATAGAAATCATCCAAGTTATATTTTGTATACATCAACCACTCTGTATAACCAAACATAGAGACGACAATGCCGGGATAGTTGACAGAAAGTCCGTTTAGTTTCGCAAAGGCGACATTGAGCTCTGGAGATCTCCCGGTATTCAAGATCACGACATTGGGCTGGGTGCGACTAAATGCTTTGGCGAAATTCTCCTCACTGCTTTTGAGATTGGTAATACTGTACTTGATGCCTTTTTTGTCCAACCGATTTCGCAGTCCAAATGTAAAGATTCCTTTCTTACTGGTAGTGTCATTACAATCGATGAAGACTGGATGATGATGTTCAAATCTCTCTAAGAAAACCTCAATTGCCTTGTTATTCAGACGATCGGCATTCTGATAGACCTGGAAGATCTGGGCATTATCGTTCACATCCCCGCCTGTAATGGAGAAGGGGATCACCATTTTGATATGATAAGTCTTGCAAAACTCTCCCAAGGGCTTTACCTGACGGGTGTACAGCGGACCAAAGATGATATCACAATCCTTGGCACCTTTCTCTAAAAGGGTCTGACGGATATCCGCATCCAGTGGGACATTCCAAGCATGGATGTCCGTGGAGATACCTGTCTGCTTCAAGCTGTCACAGGCCATCAAGATGCCACGGTAGTATTCCACCATTCGCTTTCCGTCTCCATCCTGCTGATGTAAGGGGAGCATCACCCCTACTCGGATGGCACGCTTTCTCACATCCACAGCTGTAGGCTGCGTTGTCTTTTCCTTTAAAACCTGCTGGGCTTCGGTCTTAGCATAAGGGATGAACAGGAGTGTTCCCTTCTTCAGGGCATAGCCCTCTTGCTTCATTTCTGGATTGGCATCCACGAGCTCAGGAAGAGAGAGCCCATACTGGCGTGCAATCCCAAACAGGGTATCCTTCCTCTTCACCTTATAAATGTCCCTCCACTTGGTAGTCTGGGCATAAGCCGCGCTGCCCCACAGAAGGACCAAAGACAAGAATATGTATCGAAATGAAAGTCTCATCATACTTCTTTTTATAAATACTGAATGCAAAAATACAAAAAAAGAATGGCTAAATCAACAATAATCAGTAATTTTGCATAATTAAATCGGATAAAATGGATTTTAAGCATCTATTTGCTCTCTCCCTTACCCTGTTCTGCGGATGGGGGGCACGGGCAAACGACGATACTCCTGTTATCAATCCAGTGTTCACTTACACGGACAGCAACGGGACAACAGGGGAGGCGACCTCCTATAGCGGGTCAGCTCCCTTTATCGCCACATTTTCTTCTGGCACTGAACATGCTGAGGGATGGTCGTCCTATTATGAATGGAGATTCTATTTCTCTGGGGATAGCCTCCCCTATCTCATCCGGTATGAAGAACAGACATCCTACACATTCAACAAGGCAGGGACAAACACAGTCCAGTTGTATGCGGTCTTCACTCAGGGAGGGGACACCATATCCTACACTGCTGACTATTGGAAGGAAGTGACTCCGCTCACGATTACCATCTCTGAGAGCAAGCTGGAAATGCCCAATGCCTTCTCTCCCAACAATGACGGAAAAAACGATATTTATAAAGCGAAAGCCAATTACCAGAGTATCATCGACTTCCATGCTTATATTTTCAATCGTTGGGGACAAAAGCTATACGAATGGAAGGACATTGATGGAGGATGGGACGGTACTTTCCATGGAAAACCCGTTAAGCAAGGTGTTTACTTCGTTCTCGTCGATGCTAAAGGAGCCGATGGAAAGAACTATCATATCAAGAGAGACGTCAACTTATTCCGGGATTACCGGGAAGGCACAGAAACAACATCAGAATGAATAGAGAAGACGAAAAAATAAATGTTTGGGGAGCACGGGTCCATAACTTGAAGAACGTGGACGTGGAAATCCCCCGCAACTCACTCACAGTTATCACAGGATTATCTGGGTCAGGGAAATCATCTCTTGCCTTCGATACGCTTTATGCGGAAGGACAAAGGCGATATATCGAGACATTCTCTGCATATGCACGTAACTTTCTCGGCGATATGGAACGCCCGGATGTGGATAAAATCACGGGACTAAGTCCTGTGATCAGCATAGAGCAAAAAACCACCAACAAGAACCCCCGCTCTACTGTGGGCACGACTACGGAAATCTACGACTACCTTCGCTTGCTTTACGCACGCGCAGGAACTGCGTATAGCTACATGACCGGCGAGAAAATGGTAAAGTACACAGAAGAAAAGGTAATCGAGATGATCCTGAACGACTATAACGGGAAACGGATCTATATCCTCGCTCCACTGGTTCGACAGCGAAAGGGACACTATCGCGAGCTCTTCGAGAGCATGCGAAGGAAGGGGTACCTTTACATCCGGGTTGATGGGGAAATTAAGGAAATCGTTCGTGGAATGAAGGTTGACCGGTATAAAAACCATAACATCGAGGTAGTCATCGATAAACTTCAGGTACAAGGAAAGGATGACGAACGACTGAAAAAGAGCGTGCAGACTGCGATGAAACAAGGAGACGGTGTGCTCATGGTCTTAGACAAGGATTCCGGTATCGTCAAGAACTTTTCCAAACGGCTGATGTGCCCCACGACGGGGATGGCTTACGCTGACCCAGCCCCGAATATCTTCTCTTTCAATTCTCCTGAGGGTGCATGCCCACGATGCAAGGGATTAGGCTATGTCAACGAGATTGCCCTTGACAAGGTCATCCCTGACCGAGAACTTTCCATTCACGGCGGTGCGATCACTCCCTTAGGGAAATACAAGAACCAAATGATCTTTTGGCAGATCGATGCTATTCTCCATAAGTACGGCTGCGATATTAAAACTCCCGTGAAGGACATTCCCTCTGACGCCATGGAGGAGGTACTATACGGGTCGATCGAGAATGTAAAGATACCAAAGGAACTCGTGCATACATCCAGCGATTATTTCATTGCGTACGACGGAGTGATCAAATATCTGAAGAACGTCATGGAAAACGATGACAGTGCCAGTGGACAAAAATGGGCTGACCAATTCCTTTCCGTCTCCGAATGCCCAGAATGCCACGGTCAACGCCTCAAGCGGGAATCTCTCTCTTATCGCATCTGGGACCAGAACATCGCAGAAGTTGCGAACATGGATATCACCGACCTGAAAGAATGGCTCGACCATATAGAAGAACATATGGAACCCCAACAGCAGACAATTGCGGCAGAGATCATCAAGGAAATACGCACACGCGTGAACTTCCTCTTAGAAGTGGGACTGGACTATCTCTCATTGAACAGGCAGTCGGCATCTTTATCTGGTGGGGAGAGCCAGCGTATTCGTCTCGCCACACAGATCGGTTCACAATTAGTGAATGTCCTGTATATCCTTGATGAACCGAGTATCGGACTGCACCAACGGGACAATGAACGGCTCATCAACAGCCTAAAGGAATTACGGGACTTAGGGAATACCGTCATTGTCGTTGAGCACGACAAAGACATGATGCTCAATGCGGATTATATCGTGGACATTGGACCCAAGGCAGGAAGGAAAGGTGGTGAAGTGGTCTTCCAAGGTACCCCACAGGAGATGCTCAAACAGCATACGATCACAGCCGACTATCTGAACGGAGCAAGGAAAATTGAAATACCGTCGACTCGCAGGAAGGGGAACGGGAAGAGTATTTGGATAAGAGGGGCAAGAGGCAATAACCTGAAAGACATCGACGTCGAATTCCCCTTAGGAAAGCTGATCGTGGTGACCGGAGTGAGTGGTTCGGGCAAGTCAACCCTCATCAATGAAACGCTGCAGCCCATTCTCAGCCAGCATTTCTATCGTTCCTTGAAACGACCCATGCCTTATAACAGCATCGAGGGTATGGAATATGTCGACAAGGTGGTCAACGTCGACCAAAGCCCATTAGGAAGAACGCCTCGTTCCAACCCTGCAACTTATACTGGGGTATTTAGTGATATCCGCAACTTATTCGTAGGACTTCCTGAGGCAAAGATACGGGGCTATAAGCCGGGGAGATTCTCCTTTAACGTAAAAGGAGGACGATGCGAGGCTTGCAGTGGCAATGGCTACAAGACCATAGAGATGAACTTCCTGCCCGACGTAATGGTACCCTGCGAGGTTTGCCATGGCAAGCGATATAACCGGGAAACACTGGAAGTGCGCTACAAAGGCAAGAATATCGCAGACGTTCTTGACATGACCATCAACCAAGCTGTAGAGTTCTTCGAGAACGTGCCCAACATCCTTCAAAAGATAAAGACAATCCAAGACGTAGGATTAGGTTACATCAAACTGGGGCAACCTTCCACTACCTTGTCTGGTGGTGAAAGCCAACGTGTGAAATTGGCCACGGAATTGAGCAAGCGCGATACAGGCAAGACTTTATACATTCTTGACGAACCGACAACAGGGCTCCATTTCGAGGATATCAAGATCTTGATGGATGTCTTAAAGAAGCTGGTTGACCGCGGCAATACGGTGATCATCATTGAACACAACCTCGATGTCATCAAGCTGGCAGACTATATCATAGACATGGGACCAGAAGGTGGGCGCAACGGTGGCAGAGTGCTCATCGCAGGTACGCCTGAGATCGTCGCAAATAGCCATATAGGCTACACATCCAAGTTCCTGAAGGAGGAACTAAAAGGGTAAAAATAGAAAAGACGTGTATTACCACGCTATAACAGCAAAAGGGTCCGGCATGTTCCGGACCCTTTTGTATGTCTTGATTAATCCCAGTTTGGATTTTGCTTCAAGGTTCCCTTTGAGAGGTCAATCTCTACCAAAGGAATGGCCCAAAGGTAATCACGGTCTGGATTAAACTTACGTTTCTCTACCAAGAACGAAGTACCATCAGAACGCACGCCATAAACAGGCTTCGTCACGTCTGCCTCTGTCGTACGGTAACTACGGGTATCAAAGAGGTGGATTCCTTCGAATGCCAATTCCAGACGACGCTCATGACGAATGGCTGTCCGCATCTCGTCCTTCGAGAGTCCAGCAGGCAGAGGAGGAAGGTCTACGCTCGGGCGCTGACGGATGGCGTTCACCGCGTCATATACTTTCTGGTCGGGCGCAGACAAGAGTTCATTGCGGCACTCTGCATATGTCAGCAATACCTCTGCATAGCGGATATAGATGAAGTTCGTCCAGTCATAATTGTTGATTCCGTCGTTATCAGGATTGATATACTTGCGCATGCAATATCCTGTACGAGTATGGTTTCCATCTCCGAGATTGTTCGTCTTATAGGTCTTCCCGGCAATCGTTGCCCCGTTCCACAGGATAGAATAAGCCAAACGTGGGTCACGGTTTTTAAAGGGGTTCTTCGGATCATACAGCGGAGACTCGGTAATCGACTTTCCATCTGTACAAGGATAGGCATCCACGATGTCTTGTGAAGGAGAAACAGCCTCCCATCCACCTAAGATGATCGGTGCAAAATAAAGTCCGATCAAACTTCCTTGCTTGCTGTTCTCAGCATTTTCCATGTACTCACGCTCGAAAATGATCTCATCGCTGTTCTCGCCTGCAGGTTGGAACAGGTCACCGTAGTTTTTATACAAGTGGAATGAGCCCGACTGCATGACCTTCTCTGCAGCTTCCTGAGCCACATCATACTGATGCTGATAGAAAGCCACACGAGCTTTTAAGGCATAACATGCACCTGCACTGGGTTTCCCTCGGTCGGCACCCGTCCGTATCATAGGCAGGTCGGGGGCAGCGGCATCCAGTAACTTGATAATGTAATTGTAGGTCTCCTCTGCTGTATTACGAGCAGGTATGGTCTCGTTCAGTCCCAAGGGATGATCGAGGATAGGCACGCCGCCCATATATTTCAATAAGGTAGAATAGAAGAAAGCCTCTAAGAATTTCACCTCAGCTGTCATTCTTTTCCTTGCAGTCTCATCCATCTGCACGTTCGGAATGTTCTGATAGAACACCAAGCAGCGGCGAATACCAGAATAAGCATCTGTCCACAACTGGCGGAAATGGGGACAACTTGACGTTGCCGTACCTGCAGAGAGCTGTCCTTGCTCTGCGCCGACGTGGACAGGAACCGCGTTGTCTGTATAACAATCCGTCATAATGGTATGGTTCTCTGGCTGTACCAGATAACGATAGATACTATTCTGAAACTCTTGTGCGTCACTTTCCGTTTTCCAAAAAGACTCATTGGTTAGCTTGTCTTTTGGATTAAGGTCAAGAAAACTGTCGTTGCACGATGTCAGCAAGAAACCTCCTAAGAGGATCGTTGCCATGATTTTATATGTCTGTCTCATGGAATTCTAATTTAGAAAATAATATTGAGTCCAAAAGTATAATTGCGGGTCAATGGATAATAAGACCCTGTGACCATTTCAGGATCGACGCCATCAAAGCCTGTGATGGTGAAGACATTGTCTACACTTCCATAGATCCTAAGCTTTGTCAGTCCCCATTTACTAATGATGTTCTTGGGAAGGCTATATCCAAGCTGCAAGTTACGCATCTTCAAGAAGCTGGCATCCTGTACCCAGAAACTGGAGAGCTGCCGGTTCTTGCTGTCACGCATAGAGAGTCTTGGCATAGACGCCCCGGTATTCTCTGGAGTCCAACTGTCTAAGTATTTATCGGTTACCTTACCACCATTGTAGAAAGCATAACGGATCTCTGATACGGGCAATCCCTTGACGCCAGCCACGCCCTGGAGGACGGCACTCAAGTCGAAATTACAATACTGAAGACCGAAATTCAATCCATAGTTGATCTTCGGGAAGTAAGAACCCAACACCTTACGGTCGCGGCTGTCAACGACATTGTCGCCATTCAGGTCACGATACTTCAGGTCGCCCGGCTTTGGTGTTCCCATACTTTGCTTTGCATGAGAATTAATTTCCTCTTGACTCTGGAAGATACCGTCACATACGTAGCCATAGTATGCCCATAAGGGATCGCCAACAGATTGTCCGGGAGTGTCACCACCCTTCAGGTCGGTAATCTTATTCTTGACGTAACTGAAGTTCGCCTGTACGTTATAGACTAATTTACCGATATTGTTGTTATGACCTACTTGAATTTCAAAACCTGTATTACGTACCTTTCCCGCATTCTGCATTGGTGCGCCTACGCCCACGATATAAGGAATAGGCAACTGTAACAGAATGTCACGTGTATCCTTCCGGAAGAAATCTGCGGTCAATGTCAACTTGTTATTGAAGAAGGTAGCATCAATACCCAAGTTCCATTGCTCTGTCTTTTCCCAAGTGATATCATTGTTGGCCATAGGATCTGTGATGGAGACACCACTCTGCAATACATTATTGAAGATATAATCATATCCAAATGCGTATGTATCCTGATAAGGATAATAGGTCGTGTAGCCACTCTTATCTACGGTCTCCTGATTACCCAAGAGACCCCATGAGAGACGCAACTTCAAGTTGTCGATCCAATCCACATGGAAGAACTTCTCCTGTGAGATTCTCCATCCAGCTGAGAAAGATGGGAAAACGCCAAAACGCTTGTGCTTCGGGAAACGGCTCGTACCATCATCACGTAAGTTTGCCTCAAAGAGATATCGGTCATCATAATCGTAGGTCAAACGACCGAAGACGGACCGCAGGGCATACTCTGTCTCGTTTCCACCCGTGGTCTGACCTGTTTTCTCACCTGCATCAATCACTTCCAGTCCGTTGGGGATATTCTTTCGAGAGGCACTGAGGGTGCGCGTACGACGGAAAATC
The DNA here is from genome assembly GCA_900316015.1 of uncultured Prevotella sp. GTDB lineage: Bacteria > Bacteroidota > Bacteroidia > Bacteroidales > Bacteroidaceae > Prevotella. The sequence continues at coordinate 37,761 of ONBG01000024.1, forward strand.
TGGGAATAACCCACCAATCCACCTACCTCGTGTTTCCCAAAGGTCTTGTGATAGTCAAGATAGGCCTGTAAATTGTACTCATAATATTTCGTGTCATAGTTATAGATCACGCTCTGGGTATCCTTCACTGGCACGTCATTGTCAGCTTCATAGAAAGTCATGGCATTGGTATGGACAGGATTGTCGACCGTATAGGATGTCAAGGCGGCAATACCGCGTGCTTTCAATCCATCGATAATGTCTACCGTCAAGCCCATGTTGCCTTGGAAGTTGGTCTCCACCGACCGGGAAATACCACCGATCCGGGAGTATGCGACTGAGTTATGCTCGTTCTTGAACAGCGTATATCTGCCATTGCTCAATTGGATTGGGGTGACCGGAGTCTCACGGAAAGCCTCATGCATCAACTCGCTCACGCCAATAGCAGGCTGGATAGCCTTGCTCCGATAGAAAGCGATGTTGGAACTAAACTTCACCCGTTTGTTGATCTGTGCATCCAGATTGGAACGGAAGTTCATCTTGTTGAAGCTGGTATTCTCGATGAGTCCACCTTTATTATAATAGTTCATCGCTACATTATAGGTGATCCTGTCGTTACCGCCCTTCATTCCGACATGGTGGTTCGTGAAGAATCCGTTCTTGTCAAGCAACGTTTCCAACCAATCAGAATCAGGATAATGATCGGGATCCCCTCCATTGCGGAACTTTTGAAGCATCTCGTCGCTATACGGGGCAGACAACCCATCATTGGTATAGGCAAGGTTCATCAAACGGGCATAGTCGTAAGAGCCCACGAACTTAGGCATCCTGGTCTTTTGCTGCCATCCTGCATAGCCGTCATAAGAGACAATGGTGCGTCCCGACTGACCATGTTTTGTGGTGATGAGCACAACACCGTTGGCAGCACGCACACCGTAAATGGCTGATGCCGCTGCGTCTTTCAACACAGTGATATTCTCAATATCATTGGGGTTTACATCCGACATCGATGCCTCTACCCCATCAACAACTACCATCGCACTGGCATTTCCCATGGTACCCAATCCGCGGACGCGCATGATACCTTGGTCGGAACCTGGCAAACTGGTGTTCTGGATGACGGTGACACCCGGCATCAATCCCGTCAGCATAGAGGTCACGTCACTACCGGTACGGTTTGCCAACTTGTCAGAAGACACAGAAGCGACTGAACCTGTAAGGTTTACTTTCTTCTGTGTACCATATCCAACCACCACAACCTCGTCAAGCGACTTGTTCTTCTCTTGCAGGACAATGTCATAACGGTCCTTGCCCGCAGAGACGACGAACGTGGAAGACTCAAATCCAACGTAGGAAACCGTCAGCTTTGCGCCACTGGGCACAGACAGGGTAAAGTTACCATCGACATCCGTAACAGTGCCGTTCTTTTTCCCCACTTCCGTTACATAGGCACCGATAATCGGCTGACCAGTCGCATCCTTGACCGATCCGGAGACTTTCTGCATGTTCTGCTGATTAATTACTGTCATGGCATTACCGGAAGTTGCTGCCATGGATGTCGCGGGCATCAGGCATCCGCCAACAAACAAGGCTACAGCTGGCAGTACCAGACTACTTCTCCTCAATTTCTTAAAATGTGCTTCATTCATGTGGTATAAAATTAAATTGAACTTTTTGAGTAAGCTTCGCGTGTGAACATCTTGATCCAGGTCAAGTAAAATGACCCTTCAATAAGTATGTTACATTGGATTTACTATATATAATGATCTCTATTTTTCCCATGATCAGATCGTTAAGTAATGACAAAAATGTATGTACTATGCCGCAAAGGTATGCATTATTTTCTGTCCTGCCAAATTTTTCGAGGAACATTTTCGAAAAAGATATGCATTAGATGAAGAGGGAACCTACTGTAGAAGACACAGACTAAGGGCATCAAAGGTCAATTTCTGGAATACAAAAGATAAGCTCCAAGGAAACGAAAGATAAGCTCCAGGGAGGTGGGAGATAAGCTTTTAGGAGATGAAAGATAAGCTTTTAGGTTCTCAAGTCTTTGCTTAGTGGTCGGAAGTCCCGGTCTCTTTTCCAACAGGCATACCCCGATCCTTTCTTGGGTCCTATCGGGACCTTTCGTTTCTCTTGGGGATGAAATCCAAAGGAAAGGACGTGCCAGTCATAGAAAGAACAACATTCATCAACAGATTTTCCTGGATCATCTCATAGATAATCAGGATAAATTCTTAATTTTGCAGGGTAATCATAACAAATAGGGAAGAAAACAATGAAAACATCTACTAAAAAGAACTTTCAACAGGGCACGATCCTGTTAATGGTAATCCTGCTGATGGCAGGTGGATGCCTCTCTACTCATGCTGATGACTTTGAAACAGCTACCCAGGCTGTTGCCAACATGAAGATAGGATGGAATCTCGGAAACACCCTCGACTGTCATTCTGGCGACACAACAAACATGTGGATCGAGGCTTATACGCAACGCAAGCCCTCCGATTATGAAACGGCATGGGGACAACCGGCCACCACCCTTGCCCTCATCAAGATGATGAAGGAGGCTGGATTCAATACTATCCGCATCCCTGTCACCTGGTACCCTCACATGGAAGCTGACTTCAAGAATGTCAACGGCAACCATAAGACATGGTCTCCCTCCGCAGAACCCATTGGCACGAGGATCGATGCCGACTGGATGGCACGCGTCAAGGAGGTCGTCGACTATGTGATCAGCCAGGGCATGTACTGTATTTTAAATGTACATCATGATACAGGCGATGCCAATACCACATGGTTAGTCGCCGACAAAGACGTCTATGCCAAGGAAAAGTCCACCTTTGAGGCGATATGGACCCAGATTGCCAATACCTTTAAGGACTATGACGAGCACCTGCTCTTTGAAGGATACAACGAGATGTTAGACATAAAGCACTCCTGGTGCTTCGCTTCTTTCAATACCAGTAACAAATATGATGCACAGATAGCCACCTCAGCCTACGCTGCCATCAATAGTTATGCGCAGAGCTTCGTCAATGCCGTCAGGGCGACAGGTGGCAATAATGCCCAACGTAACCTGATCATCAGCCCTTATGCTGCCGCTTCGGGGAGTGGGAACTGGAATACTCACCTGCAAGATCCTCTGAAACAGTTGACCTTGCCCACAGATCAGGCTGCCCATCACTTAGCTGTTGAGGTCCATGACTATAAGGACATGACAAAACTGCAAGCAGCCAAGAACGAAGTGGATGAGGAGATAAGCATTTGGAAACAATACTTTCTGTCGAGAGGAGTGCCCGTGATCGTCGGGGAATGGGGAGCCAGCCAGAATGAAGACTACAGTATTTATCAAAAATATAGGAGCAACCTTCTTTCCTACGCCCGCTACTTTGTCGAGAAGACCAAGGCTGCTGGAATTGCCACTCTCTATTGGATGGGACTCTCAGACGGTACGGCACGCAGCGTCCCGGAATTCAACCAAGCCGACTTAAAGGACCAAATCATCAAAGGCTACTATGGTGAAAATGGATATACAGGGATCCACAACCTGATGGCAACACCGTCAAGGAAGGACGACTCCACCGTCTACACCATCACCGGACAGAAGGTAAGCGACAAGACGGAACAACTCCCAGCAGGGATCTATATCCGAGGTGGACATAAGTTCGTGGTCAGATAGGAAGAGCCTTGCTCTCACCGTAATCCTCATAAAAGAGGATTGTATAGACAGGAAAATATGACTACCTTTGTACAAACTTAAGAAAAGGAAGAGATGAGGACCCAAAATAGTCTATTTATCAACACGTTACGCCATCAATACGGGCGTCGTCCGCCCGTGTGGTTCATGCGACAGGCAGGAAGGGTGCTTCCCAAATACAGGGAGCTTTCTGCACAATATGGCTTTTCTACGCTGATGCGTGACCCTGACTTGGCTGCAAGGGTTACGCTATTACCGGTAGATGACCTTGGCGTAGACGCTGCCATTCTGTTCAGCGACATCTTAGTCATTCCCATGGCCTTAGGCGTGGCACCCGTGTGGACGCCACAAGGTCCGTCCTTCCCGCATCCCCTCCTTGCCGAAACCGATCCTTTTAGCAAGCTCCAGGAAAACCCGGATGCACTCACCTATATTTATTCTGTCCTCGACAAGATCATCCAAACACGGCAGGCGAGCACCCCGCTCATCGGTTTCTGTGGCGGTCCGCTCACGATCCTCTGCTATATGTTGCAGGGAACCAGTCAGCGTGGTAATTACAATGAGGCGATTGCCTATTGCTATTCGCACCGTAAGGAAGCCCAGGCATTGATCGAAGCCGTGACGAAAATGACCCAACAATACGTCCGACAGCAAGTAGCCCATGGCATTGATGCCTTCCAACTCTTTGAGTCATATGCAGGGGAAGTACCAGCGGATGTCTATCGGGAATGGTTCCTCCCATCTGTACGGCAGATCATGCAGGTAGCTATGGAGGAAGATGTTCCTGCCATCTACTTTGGGAAAGGATTAGGGGCTGGCATTGAGATGCTCACCCCAGATTGTTGTACTTATGCCAGCGTCGATTGGCAGATCCCATTGGCAACAGCTCGGAAGCTCCTGGATCCTGCCATTGGCCTCCAAGGGAACATGGATCCCCGCATCCTCTTTGCACCCCAGCCAGTCATCGAACGGCAGTTAAAGACCTATCTCCCCTTTTTCCGGGAGCATCCCGACTGGATTTTCAGTCTTGGCTACGGGCTGATCAATGGTACGCCAGTAGAGAACGTCAGGTTTGTCGTTGACTGGATCAAGCGAGAAACATGGGTATAAAAACCTCTTAAAATATGATGGACCAAAAATTAATTGATAAATATAATGTGCCGGTGCCACGTTACACCAGCTATCCACCGGCCAACTTTTTCACAACATTTACAAACAAGCAATATCTTGAGGCAGTAGAAGAGTCGAATGATGCGAGGAACAATCACATCTCCTTCTATATTCACATGCCTTTCTGCCGCCGTCTCTGTCATTACTGCGGATGCAACTCTTATCCGATGAAACGACCAGAAGTAGTGAATGCCTACATCGACTGTCTGCATCAAGAGATTGACCGAGTGGCAGCCCATCTCCGGAAAGACAGGAAGATCTCACAGATCCATTATGGAGGGGGATCTCCTACTGCTATCCCAGCTGCACAACTGAAGGAGTTGAATGACCACATGCTCAGTCTTTTCCCAACCATCGAGCATCCTGAGATCGCCATCGAGGCCCATCCCGGTTTTCTTACATCTGCCGACTGGCAGGCATTAGTCGACTGTCATTTCAACCGATTCAGTATTGGCGTGCAAGACTTTGATGAGAAAGTACTGAAAGCGGTCAACCGACAACCCTCGCAGTTGCCGATGGAAGAGATCTTCAAAATTCTCCGCAAGGCAGGTGCTACCATCAACATGGACTTCCTGTTCGGGCTACCCTATCAGACCCCAGATAGTTTCCAGCGTGCCATTGAGAAGGCATCAGACCTGCATCCCGATCGCCTTGTCACCTTCTCCTATGGACATGTGCCATGGGTTTTCAAGCGTCAACAAATCCTTGAGAAGCTCGGGCTCCCGAATGCAGAGGACAAGAATGAGATGTTTCAACGAGCTGCCACGGTCATGGAACGAGCAGGATATTACCAACTCGGGCTCGATCATTTTGTGTTACCTGAGGATGAGCTCTACATAGCACGTCAACAAAAGATATTGCACCGCAACTTTCAAGGTTATTGTACGTTACGCACGACAGGACAAGTATATGCTTTCGGCGTGACAGGCATCAGTCAGCTTGATGGGGCTTATGCGCAGAACGGGAAAGATATCGAGGAATATATCCAGAATATACAAGCTGGAGACCTTTGCATCCGCAAGGGTTACGCCCTCTCCCATGCCCAACGTCTTGTCCGTGAGGTCATCGAGTCTCTGATGTGCAATTACCATTTCTCCTTCCGAGCCATCGCCGATCATTTGAGAGTAACCTCTCAAGAAGTCAAGGATGCCTGCCATCTCGATCCCAACATCTTGCAAGACATGCAAGACGATGGCATCATCACGTGGGACGGAGATACCTTATCCATGACAGATGAGCGCAGTCCCTTCGTCCGCAATGTCGCCGCAAGCCTCGATCCTCTTATGGTCAACACCGATAGGAAATTCTCAAAGCCTATATAATCCAACCCTTCCCCAAAGCCAAGCCTAAGCACTGACCAAGGGAGAAACAAGCTCAAGAAGCAAAGAAAAGACCAGAATATAGACTAGGAAAGTTCAAACCAGAAGTAAGGGGGAGAAAAGCCATAAGTAAAGGAGAGGCAAGCCATAACCAAGGAAGAAACAAGACATAAGCAAAGGAGAGGCAAGCCATAACCAAGGAAGATGCAAGTCATAAGCAAAGGAGAGGCAAGCCATAACCAAGGAAGAAACAAGACATAAGCAAAGGAGAGGCAAGCCATATCCAAGGAAGAAACAAGTCATAAGCAAAAGAGAGGCAAGCCATATCCAAGGAAGAATCAAGACATAAGCAAAGGAGAGGCAAGCCATAACCAAGGAAGAAACAAGACATAAGCAAAGGAGAGGCAAGCCATAACCAAGGAAGATGCAAGCAAAAAGGCTAATCCCGGCAATGGCGAAGCCGAGCCTAAGCAAAGAAGAAAGAAAGAGGGAATCTGAATAGTGGTAGAACCTTGTAAAGGCACTACGCATAACGAATATAAACAAGAGCCCGAAACAGTGGAAGAAAAGCAAGGGCGTAAGCCATAAAAAAAGATACGAGGGCTTATGAATGCCCGAGTACCCTAATGAAAGAGCGACGAGAGGAGCGGTTGCATCCCCCTTCTTTTGAAAGAAGGGGGCCTTGGGGGATGTTAGAGCCCCCTCTCCTGCCGAGAGGGGGTGAGGGGAGTCAGAAAAAAAGCGAATAGACATCCGCATAATGAGGAGGAGAAATCCTCAACATGAGGAGGAGAAATCCTCAACATGAAGAGGAGACATCCTCAACATGAGGAGGAGAAATCCTCAACATGAGGAGGAGAAATCCTCAACATGAGGAGGAGAAATCCTTAACATGGAGAAGAGGCACCCTCAACATGGAGAAGGAATCCCCTAAGCTAAGGAGGCAGTCGGCAGCATAAGGCAAGCCACAGCCAACAAGAAGAAAAGAATTTCAGCAAGAAATAACAATCGAAACATGACCAAAGATATCATCATTATCGGTGCCGGCATCACCGGACTTACCACCGCCTTTTATGCAAAAAGGCGAGGCAAGGACCTATTAGTCCTTGACCGCCTCCCCTACACAGGCGGTCAGATGCGTTCTCATCCTGTAGGAGACTTCATTTTCGAAGGAGGTCCATCCACAGGATCCATATCCTATCCAGAGGTAGCTGAGCTTTTCGACGACCTTTCCGGGGAAGTCGAAATGGATATAGCACGCTCCTCATCCAAATGCCGCCTAATCTGGAAAGGCGATCGGTTCCATCCCATGCCCTCGGGACTGGCAAGTGCCATTGCCACACCCCTCTATTCCCTGCACGACAAGATTCGCATCCTTGGCGAACCGTGGCGAAAGAAAGGCACAGACCCAAACGAAAGTGTAGGGATGATGACCACTCGTCGGCTCGGACGGTCGTTCCTCGACTATGCCGTGGATCCTTTCATCAATGGAGTATATGCAGGTGATCCCATGCAGCTCCCTACCCGTCTTGCCCTACCCAAACTCTATCGCTTAGAACAAAATTATGGAAGCTTTATCCGAGGAAGCATTGCCTTGGCAAAACGCAAGAAAACAGAACGGGAGAAGAAAGCTACCAAACAAATATTCTCTGCTAAGGGTGGTTTCGGACAGTTGACAGCCGCACTCACCCGTAAGATCGGAGAGAGCCATATTATCCTGAATGTCAATGACGTACGCATCGATCCATCCAGCGAAGGCACTTTTACGGTAACCTATCAAGATGGTAACGGCAATCCACAAACTGTAACCACCCGGAAGGTAGTCACCACCTGTGGTTCCTACTGTCTCCCAGAGATACTTCCTTTCCTTCCCAAGGAGCAGATCGATCGCCTCAACAACTTGTCGTATGCACCTGTGATCGAGATAGGAGTAGGCATCAGAAACGTGCAGGGACATCACTATCCCGCCTTTGGAGGTCTGGTACCGTCGAAAGAGAAGAAAGACGTCTTGGGCATCCTCTTCCCTTCCGCTTGCTTTGACGGACGCGCCCCGGAGGAAGGAGCGACACTTGCCTACTTCTTGGGTGGTATCAGGCATCCAGAGATGATGCAGAAGACAGACGCAGAACTCACGGAAATCGTCTTGACCACCCTGCACTCCCTACTAAAATATCCTGAGAAAATCACCCCTGATGAGATCCGGATTTTCCGACATCCCCATGCCATTCCCCAATATCAATTGTCAACAGACGATCGCTATCAAGCCATTGAAGAAGTGCAGCAACAATACCCAGGGCTGATCATTGCCGGCAATATCAGGGATGGGATAGGTATGGCAGACCGCATCCGGCAGGCAGTAGGCATCGCCCAAGCCCTGTGATAGCCTTCTGCCCTCACCTTTCCGCCAGATCGTGAAATAATGTTAGAGAATGGGAAAAATCAGTCATGAGCGGATATTTTTACGACAAAAAAAGACGATAAAAACAAATATTTGGATTATCTTTGTAGCAAGATTACGATCATATCTACAAAAACATTATTCAATATGGTAAGTACAAATATTCCACAAGTTAAGTTAGGCATCATCGCCGTCAGCCGTGACTGCTTCCCAATCGCCCTGTCAACACAGCGGCGAGAGAACATCGTAAAAGCCTATCAAGGCGAACTTTATGACTGCAAGAAAACCGTTGAGAACGAGCAAGACATGTTAGAGGCCATCCAGGACGTGCGTAACGCAGGATGCAATGCCCTTGTCGTCTTCCTTGGCAATTTCGGGCCAGAGACACCAGAGACCCTGATCGCCAAGAAATTCCACGGTCCCTGCATGTTTGTCAGTGCTGCCGAAGGCGACGGAGACATGATCAACGGTCGTGGCGACGCCTATTGTGGCATGCTCAACTGCTCCTACAACCTCGGGATGCGCCACCTGAAAGCCTATATCCCAGAGTATCCAGTAGGAACCGCAGAAGATATCGCCAAGATGATAGCCGACTTCGTGCCAATAGCCCGCACCGTATTAGGACTCAAAGGACTGAAGATCATTTCCTTCGGCCCGCGCCCACAGGATTTCTTCGCTTGCAATGCTCCGATCAAAGGACTTTATGAGTTAGGAGTAGAGATCGAAGAGAATTCTGAGCTCGACTTGCTTGTGTCCTACAAGCAACATGCCGGTGACAAGCGCATCCCTGAGATCTGCAAGGAGATGGCTGCGGAAATGGGCGAGGGAAAATACTATCCTGAGCTTTCCGAGCGCATGGCACAGTTCGAGATTACCCTGCTCGACTGGGCAGAATCCCATAAGGGCAGTCGCAAGTATGTTGCCTTTGCTGATAAGTGTTGGCCTGCTTTCCCCAGCCAATTTGGCTTTGAGCCTTGTTATGTCAACTCCCGTTTGGTGAGCCGTGGCATTCCTGTATCCTGTGAGGTGGACATCTATGGAGCCCTCTCTGAATACATCGGGCTTTGCGCTTCCGGAGATACCGTCACCTTGTTGGACATCAACAACTCTGTCCCACAATATATCTTTGATGAGGATATCACCAAGAAGTATGGTGACAAATACAAGCTCACCGACACCTTCATGGGTTTCCATTGCGGCAACACACCGGAATGCAAGATGTGCTCGAACCGTGCCATCAAGTATCAGCTTATCCAGAACCGCTTATTGGAAAACGGCGGGAAGCCCGACTTCACGCGTGGCACCCTGGAGGGTGACATCGCAGCCAGTCCAATAACTTTCTATCGACTGCAATGTGACAGCGAGGGCAACCTACGTTCGTATATTGCCGAGGGCGAAGTATTAGACGTTCCCACCCGCTCTTTCGGCGGTATCGGCGTATTCGCCATTCCTGAAATGGGCAGGTTCTACCGCCATGTCCTCATCCAGAAGAGGTTCCCACACCATGGCGCAGTGGCTTTCTTACACGTGGGCAAGACCTTATTCGAGGTATTCAAATACTTAGGCATCCAAGATATCTCATACAACCAACCGGCTTGTCTCCCTTATCCGACAGAGAACCCATTCAAATAAAGAACGGATCATTATGAAAAAGCCTGCAGGGAAATTCCTTGCAGGCTTTTTCATAAGAAACAGGAAGCACCTCGCTTACGGCTGTGGAACCTGCTCGGGCTGGTCTTTAATAACCACCGATTGCGACATCTTCCTTACCTTTTCCTTTGTGTAACCGAGGAAGCGCTGGTAGATGACCTTCCGGTTTGCCGCATCCATCGGATGCTGGTTGATGAGGAAGTTTTCCATATACCGTTCACTGCGCTCGTTTACTTCCTTGACCATCTTGGCAAACAGCTCCGAGGACACTCCTCTCAAGGCTGTCCGCTCATACGGCTTGAAGATCGCATTGATCCCTTGATAACCTTCCGCGCTCAACTGGTCGATATCCACAGGGATCGTGTCTGATGAAGCAGCCACTTGCTCCTGGCTGTCCAAGGGCTGCGTCTTAGGCTGAGTGGCAGCCTGTTGGATACTGTCAGGGTTCTCTGCCTGTTCTGTCGTCGCGGGAGCAGCAGGCTCTGCCGTTCCTTTTCCTTTCAGATGACTGACCGCAAATATAACCACGAAGATGGCAACGATCACCAAGGGCACCAACCAATAGGCCACCGTCTGCCTTTTATCTGCCTGATGGAAGGCATCCAAGAAAGAATCGAAATCGGGATAACGGTCATGACTGTCTGACTCACAGCACTTTTCTATCACATCGTTATACTTCCGCGGGAAATCCATTTCCTCTAACACCTTCCCTAAGGCATAGATATCCGAACCCGTAGAGACAGCTTTCGCCTTCCCTTTTCCGGAAGAAGCCGTGGGGGCACTAACCTCCCCGCCAGCCATTTGTTCCTCAGCATGGGCAGCTACGCCTAAGTCGATGATCTTCACATTCCCTCCCAATTCCGGGATAAAGACATCAGCAGTGTTCAACTGATCAAGCACCACCTGATGGCGGCGCAGGTATTCCAGTCCTGCACACAACTGCTCAACGATACGGATCTTGGAAGGGAGATCGGGATGGGTAGTGAGATATTGGTCTAAAGGACATCCAATGATGTTATCCATGAGGATCATGTTGCCATAGCCCGGTATCTCTTTCAAATACTGATATTCAATAATGTTCGGATGTTCCAAGCGTCTGCCCAGCTCAAATTCCTGCTTGAGCAGCGACTCATACGGCTCCTTTCCCCTATATTCCTCTTTCAATCCTTTCATGAGGAACCATCTGCCAAACTTACGTGCCTTCATCAGGATATAGCAACCTGACGATGCCACCTCCTTGAAATCATTGTAGGCGGAATGTTCCATTGCCTTTTGCTTGGAGGTCTCTGAAGTATCAAAAGTATCTGCCATATTCTACAATATAAATAGATGATCCAATGTTAGCGCAAAGATAAGGGATAATCCTGACATTTCCAAATTTTTCTTCTCGGAATCAACAGGTCTTACCCAGAGTATGCGATCGGTCTGTCCGGAATTGCGACCCGAATCCCATCACTGACGTATGAAATTCATCGGTTGCCAAGCCTCAGTCTGCGGAAGGTCAGCCGCCCCATCCGCATGGATTTTCTTCAACAGCCAAGCCATGTTCCGCGCCAACTGGCGCATGGTCTGCATGCCTTCGCGGTCGGCTTCCACCTCACCCGGCTTTTGTCCATACGCAATGGTCCAGTATTGGGACGTGATCACAGGCATGTTCATCATCTCAAATGCCATGTTCATGGTCTGGAAAGTAGCCGAGGCACCTCCTCGACGGCAAACGGCCACGTTAGCAACTGGCTTGAAGCGGAAGGCTCCTCCATTCGAATACAGCATCCGCTGGGTGATGGCAAGCAGGGCACCATTGGGCTGCCCATAATAAACGGGCGAGCCAAAGACAAAGGCATCCGCCTCTTCTGCCTTAGCAGAGATCTCATTGCAGACATCATCATCGAACACGCAACGCCCATTTCCATTCTTCTTACAACCACCGCAAGCAATGCAACCACGGATGGGCTTGTTGCCGATCTGGACGATTTCAGACGCTATACCTTCCTTTTCCAACGTTACAGCCACCTCACTAAGTGCCCGGAACGTATTGCCATTCTTGATGGCACTTCCATTGATCAATAATACTTTCATGATGTTTTTTACCTTTCCTTGTCAACAGCAAAGGTACAATGATTATTTGAATTAAACAACAAAAGTCGTCACTCTTTTCTGCGCATTTCCCATCTGTTTTCCAGGAGATGACCTTTCAGGCTCCAGGAGATGACCTAATAGAGCCTAAAAGATAACCTCCTGTGTCCTAAAAGATAACCTCCTGAGCCCTAAAAGATGATCTCCTGCAAAACGACTGTAGTTTACTGGATTTAGTTGACAACTTCTGATGTTAATAACTAAATGGGTTGTCACGTTTATTCGCTACGTTCCGGATAAGTTTACAGTCCTTTC
>ONBG01000025.1 GCA_900316015.1 uncultured Prevotella sp.
CGGGAGAGTAGGTAGCCGCCTCCTTTGATAAGGGCCCTGGGGATGCAATATCCCCGGGGCCCTTGCGTTTTATACACGTATGGAATGGACTGACAGAATTGTAAGGGTAGAATTTCCTATTAAAAATAACTAAGAATTTGTACAGTAGATATTTTTTATCTATCTTTGCAATCCAAATAATACGTATTATAAATTTAGAAATTTTATGGCTAAGAGATTTGCCGAGCATAAGGGTCTTAATCTGGTTGAGACCAACAAAGAGGTTTTAGCGGAATGGGAGAAGAATGATATCTTCCATAAGTCAATCGACGAACGTGAAGGTTGTCCGCAATTTATATTCTTCGAAGGTCCTCCTTCGGCTAATGGACATCCTGGTATTCACCATGTATTGGCTCGTTCTATCAAGGACACATTCAATAGATATAAAACGATGAAAGGATTTCAGGTTCATCGTAAAGCCGGATGGGATACACATGGATTACCTGTTGAGTTAGGTGTTGAAAAGGAATTGGGTATTACCAAAAAGGATATTGATAATCCTGCTTCTTCAAAATGTATTTCCATTGAAGAGTATAATAAGCATTGTCGTGAAAATGTCATGAAGTTTACGGCTGAGTGGCGTCAGTTAACCGAAAAAATGGGATATTTTGTTGATCTTGATCATCCTTATATCACATATGATAATAAGTATATTGAAACTCTTTGGTGGCTATTGAAGCAACTCTATAACAAAGGTCTGCTGTATAAAGGCTATACTATCCAACCGTATTCTCCAGCTGCAGGTACAGGGTTGAGTTCTCATGAATTGAATCAGCCTGGATGTTATCGAGATGTAAAGGATACGACAGTTACAGCTCTTTTTGAAATTGTAAATCCTAAGGAAGAGTGGACGAAATGGGGCAAGCCTTACTTCGCAGCATGGACAACGACTCCTTGGACTTTGCCTTCTAATGTCGCACTTTGCGTGGGTCCCAAGATTGAATATGTAGCTGTTGAAACTTATAATTCCTATAATGGTGAGAAGATCACAATCATCATGGGTAAGGATCGCGTGAATGCTTATCTCGCCCCAGAAGGCGAGATCACTGATATGGATCCACTGCCCGAATATGAGAAAGGAAAGAAGTTTATTCCTTATCGTATTGTAGGTCATTATCAAGGAACGGATTTGGTAGGGTTAATCTATAAGCAACTCATGCCATGGGTGAAACCCTGCGAGAAAATGGGTGAGTACGCTCCACAATTCGTCAATGACTATGCTGCACTTCATTCCGATAAAGTATTCCGGGGTGAAAATGGCAAGGATCAATATGTTGAGATGGAAGACCAGGCATTCCGTGTCATCCCGGGTGATTATGTAACGACAGAGGATGGTACGGGCATTGTCCATATCGCTCCAACATTTGGAGCCGATGATGCCAAGGTAGCAAAAGATGCTAGCATCCCAGCCTTATATCTTATTGACAAGAAAGGTGATACTCGTCCGATGGTCGATCTCACTGGGAAATATTATCGGGTAGAGGAACTCGATCAGGTATTTGTCGACAAATGTATGGATGTGAAGGCGTATGACCATCATGCTGGTGACTACGTGAAGAATGCATACGATCCCAAATTCAATCCAAATGGCGTTTGGGACCGTAAGGGATCAGAGAAAGCAGAGGACTTGAACGTTATCATCTGTATGGAGATGAAAATGGAGGGCACAGCACTTAAAATAGAGAAACATGTTCATAACTACCCTCACTGCTGGCGTACAGACAAGCCAATCCTCTATTATCCTCTTGATAGCTGGTTCATTAAGGACACGGCAAAGAAGGAGCGGATGGTGGAATTGAATAAGACAATCAATTGGCAACCGGAGTCAACGGGGACAGGTCGTTTTGGTAACTGGTTGGAGAACCTGAACGACTGGAATCTTTCCCGTTCTCGTTTTTGGGGAACACCATTGCCTATCTGGCGCGATGAGGATCGCAGGGAAAAATGTATTGGTTCCCTGGAAGAGCTTTATGCTGAGATTGAAAAGTCTGTGGCAGCAGGTTTCATGGAGTCTAATCCTTTGAAGGATCATGGTTTTATTCCTGGTGATTATAGTCAGGGAAATTATGATAAGATAGATCTACACCGTCCTTATGTTGACAAGATCATTCTTGTCAGTGAGGCTGGCAAGCCGATGAGACGTGAATTGGACCTGATCGATGTGTGGTTCGATTCTGGCTCCATGCCGTATGCACAGCTTCACTATCCCTTCGAGGGGAAGATGGCACGTGGTACGGAAGCCGATCGTGAGCAACTCATCCATAGCACTTATGTGGGGACGCCCATTCCTCCAGCATTCTATCCGGCAGACTTCATTAATGAAGGCGTAGACCAAACTCGTGGCTGGTTCTTTACACTTCATGCTATTGCTACAATGGTTTTTGATAGTGTTGCTTTCAAGAATGTCATCTCATCTGGACTTGTCCTTGATGCCAAAGGCAATAAGATGAGCAAGCATGTCGGGAATGTGACAGATCCTTTTGAGATGATTGACAAATATGGGGCTGATCCCGTGCGTTTTTACATGATGACCAACTCTGAGCCTTGGGATAACCTAAAGTTTGATCCAGAAGGGGTGGATGAGGTACGCCGTAAGTTCTTTGGGACGCTATACAATACATTCTCTTTCTTTGCCCTCTATGCAAATGTAGATGGCTTTGATCCAGAAGTTGCGCAAGTGGCGTTTAACAAGCGCCCCGAAATAGACAGATGGATCCTATCTGAACTCCATTCGCTAATCAAAGGCGTTGATAAGGAACTTACTGGTTATGATCCGACCCGTGCAGGTCGGCTAATCGATGAGTTTGTCAATGACGATCTCAGCAATTGGTATGTGCGACTGAACCGTAAGCGTTTCTGGGGTAAGGAGATGAGTGAGGACAAGTTGAGTGCTTATCAGACTCTATATAGTTGCCTGATGGTAGTAGCTAAGTTGCTGGCTCCATTCGCTCCCTTCTTTGCTGATCAACTCTATCATGACTTAGGTGGGAAATTGGAGAGCGTTCACCTTGATAAGTTCCCCGAGGCTGACGAGTCCTTCATTGACAAAGAACTCGAAAGTCGCATGGAGATCGCGCAGAAGATTACTTCTATGGTGCTCGCCTTGCGTCGTAAGGTGGAAATCAAGGTTCGTCAACCGCTTCAGCAGATCATGATCCCTGCTGTGGATGAGGAGCAGAAACGCCATATTGAAGCTGTAACGGACTTGATTAAGAATGAAGTAAACGTCAAGGAGCTCAAGTTTGTGGAGGGCAATGGCATCTTAGTCAAGAAGGTGAAGTGCAATTTCCGTGTGATGGGCAAGAAGTTCGGAAAGCTTATGAAAGGCGTAGCTGCCCAGATGAGTGCACTTACCCAGGAGCAAATTGCCTCATTGGAAGCTCAAGGGAATATAGCCCTTGTGGTTGATGGACAGAACGTTACTGTTGATGCAGCTGATGTCGATATTATCAGTGAGGATATCCCAGGATGGTTAGTGAGCAATGAAGGCAACCTGACCGTTGCCTTAGAAGTTGAACTGACGGATGACCTGAAGAAGGAAGGTATGGCTCGTGAACTCATCAACCGTATCCAGAATCTGCGAAAGGAGAGTGGACTGGAAATTACAGACCGGATCACTGTTATTATTGGTCCCAACGAACAGACAGACGCTGCCATTCAAGGCTATGGAGATTATATTAAGGGTCAAGTGCTTGCTGATGAAATCCGTATTGCCGACAATGACGGCGTAGAGACAGAATTCGACGGCTTTAAGCTCCCCATTAAAATAGAAAAGAAGGAAAATTAGATGTATAACCCGGGCATCCTGGTCTCCAGGATGCCTATCATAAATCTATCTAATGATGGCAGAAAAAACACGTTACAGTGATGAGGAACTGGAGGAATTCCGTTCTATCATTAATGAGAAGCTCGCGTTAGCCCGTAGGGACTATAATGCGATGATGAAACAATTGATGAATGCAGACAATAATGATGTCATAGATACCTCACCTACTTACAAGGCATTGGAGGAAGGAAGTGCGACCCAGAGCAAGGAGGAACTGGTCAGTCTTGCTGCTCGTCAGCAAAAGTTCATACAAGGTCTGGAGACCGCGCTGATCCGTATCGAAAACAAAACCTATGGTATCGACCGTATAACGGGAAAATTGATACCTAAGGAGAGATTACGTGCGGTGCCCCACGCAACCTTGAGCGTAGAGTCGAAAAATGCACGTAAGCATTGACGTTTTTATTGGTCTTCATGAAGAAAATCAGAGAATATCTTACTGATGGACGGTTGTCCATTCTGCTTATCTTTGCGATTTTGGTGATAGATCAAGTCATCAAGATCGCAGTTAAGACCCATATGTGTCTTGGTGAGTCGATCCATATTACCGATTGGTTTTACATCGATTTTATCGAAAATAACGGAATGGCGTATGGCATGACGTTTATCAATAAATTGGCACTGAGCATCCTAAGGTTGGTTGCCATCGGGGTAATCGGGTGGTATATTTATAAGTGTTGTCATGCTTCATACAAAGTGCGAACCCGTTATATTGTCTTGTTGTCGATGGTTGTGGCAGGAGCGGCGGGTAACCTTGTGGACTCCATGTTCTATGGCTTGATATTCAATGCGTCTTCCCCTTATTATGTCTCCTATTTCGTCCCATTTGGTACCGGGTATGCTGGTTTCTTAATGGGAAAGGTTGTGGATATGTTTTATTTCCCATTGATTGTCACCACATGGCCTGACTGGGTTCCTATGTGGGGAGGAAAGGAGTTTATCTTTTTTAGTCCCATCTTTAATTTTGCGGATGCCAGCATTTCTGTTGGGGTGATTGCCATGCTATTGTTCTGTCGGAAGGATCTTGAGGACCTGTCGAAGCCTTTGCGTGGTGATGTTGGTACTCAGGAGGCGGATGGATCAGAACACGCCATCAAGAAGGAGGAGAAATGAGGAAACATTCGCTCTTAGCCAATATGTCCCAGTTATGGGCACTCTATATCCTGATTGCGTTGTCAGCGTGTAGGCCCGGCGTCCCGAATGAGTACATCCAGCCTGGCGATATGGAGGATATCCTCTATGACTATCATATTGCGGATGGACTGGCGGATCGTAGTAACAATCATTATGAGTTGACAAAGAGAGAATACCGCTTGGCTGTATTCAAGAAGCATGGTGTAACGGAGGCGCAGTTTGATTCTTCGTTAGTCTATTATACACGACATACGGAAGAACTGCATAAGATTTATGAGAACCTGGCAGATCGCTTGAAGGAAGATGCACAGTCGTTAGGTGCTAGTGAGGCTGAAGTAAACAAGTACCGGACCTATTCCGCGAACGGGGATACCACGAATATCTGGACAGGCGACCGTTCGGTCGTTTTGGTTCCCAATCCGCCTTATAACTCATCTTCTTTTGATATTGTGGCTGACACTACCTTTCACAAAGGTGATGTCCTGATTTTGAATTTCTCATCTAATTTCATCTTTCAGGATGGAATGCGTGATGGAATGGTCGTAATGGCTGTCACCTTTGGCAATGACAGTATTGCATCCCAAGCGATGCATGTGTCTTCTACCATGAATTACAATATTCAGATAGTTGACGACCACCATTTAGGTATCAAGGAGATACGCGGCTATTTCTTGCTCAATAAAAGCTATTCTGCCAATCAAAGTAGTACAACCTTGCAGTTGATGTCTTTGAGTGATATTCAACTGATTCGTATTCATGAGAATAAGGCGGCGAAGGATGCCAAGGAAAAAGCTGACTCCCTGAATGCAGTGAAGGATGGACAGAATCCAACAGCACCGGATGGTGCTGCTGTTCCTCCACAATCTGGCATGCCCCCCGGTTCTAACTCCGGAGGTTCTATGCCTGTAAGGGTTAATCCTGGACCCCCTGCGCTTGACGCACGTCCTCAGTAGACTGTTCCATGAAAGGCTTCAGAAGAGTCGGCGCCCATGAGGTAATTGTGCAAGAGAGAGTCCTACATCAATGTATTGTAGAGATTAGGGACGGACAGGTGATCAATTACTATGAGTTTGAGGACGAGGTGCCTATGACAGAGTGGTTAGGAGGTACCATTCTCCTCCGGCAGGAAGAAGGAGTCCTGCATGCTTATTGGAATGAAACTTTAATCGATTAAATATATGTTGAGCGTTAACGAACTTGAAGATCGGCTGATAGATCTTGCCTTTGCCGAGGATATCGGCGATGGCGACCATACTACATTGTGTTGTATCCCAGAGGATGCCATGGGGAAATCCCATCTCCTGATTAAGGAGGATGGCATTCTCGCTGGCGTAGAGGTGGCAAAGAGAGTCTTTGCCCGTTTTGACCCATCCTTGCAGGTGGAAGTCCTTATCCAGGACGGAACATCGGTTAAGAAAGGAGACATCGCCATGGTTGTTTCCGGAAAGGTGCGTAGCCTTCTTCAGACAGAACGCCTGATGCTGAATATCATGCAGCGCATGAGTGGCATCGCTACGATGACCCATCAGTACGTGGAACGACTGAAGGGAACGCACACCCATGTTTTAGATACTAGGAAGACGACCCCAGGCATGCGTATTCTGGAGAAGCAGGCCGTGAAGATAGGTGGAGGGATGAACCATCGCATCGGGCTCTTTGACATGATTCTGTTGAAGGATAATCATGTTGACTTTGCGGGGGGAATAGAGAATGCCATTGATCGTTGTCATGCTTATCTGAAAGAAAAAGGTCTTGATCTAAAGATTGAGATCGAGGTTCGTAATTTCACGGAGTTGCAGCGCGTGTTGGATAAAGGAGGGGTAGACAGGATCATGTTAGATAATTTCTCTGTTCCTGACACTCGTAAGGCTGTAGAGATGATTGGTGGCAGATATGAGACCGAGTCATCCGGTGGGATTACCCTAGATACGTTGCGTGATTATGCGGAAGCAGGCGTCGACTTTATCAGCGTCGGGGCATTGACACATAGCGTAAAGGGTCTTGACATGAGTTTCAAGGCGTGTTAAAGAGTATTGAAATTGAACATACTCGCAGGGATCATACTGGTAGCTCATATTACGTTCGGATTGCCTGTCCATGATCGAGTATCGTTGGCTGGCAATTTCGGAGAACCACGTCCTAATCACTTCCATGGAGGGATAGACATCAAGACGGATGGAAAAGAAGGAAAACCGGTATTCTCTATCGGAGACGGATTTGTTTCTCAGGTGACCATTGGGGTGGGAGGCTATGGGAACGCCGTGTATATTCATCATCCGGAAGGATATACTAGCGTATATTGCCATTTGCACCATTTCATGCCCCAGATCGCAGCTTCTGTCAGAAAGTGGCAGTATGCACATCACAGCGATAAGGGGACAATGGTCTTTCCTCCAGCTGCCATTCCGATAGCTCGCGGTCAATTGATTGCAGCAAGTGGCAATACTGGATCGTCTCAAGCTCCCCACTTGCACTTGGAGATTCATGAAACTCGCAGTGGTAACTTGATGGATCCACTTCAGTTCTTGGGAGACAGTATCCAGGATGACGTGCCCCCGAAGGCATATGCCTTGATGGTGTATCCCTTTCAAGGAGAAGGGGTCGTGAATGGAAGTTCCGATAAGCAGGACTTTTCCTTTCCTTCCCATCGTCTTACGAATAAACTGTATGCCTGGGGAATGGTGGGATTCGGCATTTCGGCGAACGATTTCATGCAAACTTCATCTTATAATCGCTACGGGATTTTCAAGACGGAGTTATTTGTCGACCATCAATTGGTTTTCCGTGCTGTTGCCCATGGGATCCCATCCGATGAACAGATGCAGGTGAACGCTTGGGGTGATCGGGATTATTATCTCAGAAAGGGTATCTGGTTTATGAAATCCTTTGCCCTCCCTGGGGTGACTCTTCCTATCTTTACGTTTGGGGCGGATCGGGGAATTATCCATTTCAATCAGGAGCGCAACTATCATCTTACCTATGTCTTGACGGATTTCAAGGGAAACACATCTACCTATACGTTGACGGTCACGGGAAAGAAAATGTCGCTTGGACCTAAACCCGAACTGAAAAACCCGCTCTATGCTTTGTGTTGGAATCGCGCCAACAACTTCCAGTTGCCGGGAATGCAACTGATCATAGGGGAACACGCCTTAGCGGAGCATGTAGAACTGAAGCCGAAGATAATCCCTCGTCCTCGCGGATGGTCGGATGCCTATCGGCTGTTTCCTACCTCATTGCCACTTTTTCACTACGCAAAGCTCATTCTCCGAGTGAGACGTCCTGTCGCTGACACAACAAAATTATATGTGGTGAGCCATGATGGAGGCGATCATTATATGGGTGGCACCTATCATCGGGGATGGATAACGGGGAAAGCACGAGAGTTGGGAGCCGTCTATGAGTTGGCGTATGATGATACGCCCCCGTTGCTCAATCCTGTTGGGCAGTCTTCGTGGAATTCTACGCACGTGATCCGCATGGGGATTGTTGATAGCCAAAGTGGTATCGCCTCTTATCAAGGTTATGTAGATGGGCAGTTCGTCCTCTTCGAAGAGGTCAGGCAGAGTCCATGGGTGAGATGCGACCTAACAGCGACCCCGCTGAAACGGTCGGGGAAGTGGAGGCACTTCACTTTTATCGCCATCGATCACAGAAACAACAGACGGGAATTTAAGTCCCTCATCAAATATTGAACATAACAATTGGAAAAACTTAAGAATATGATGAAACAGTATTTTAAAGCCTTATTAATTGCGGCATCTTTGTTGCCATTGAGATCATTCGCCTGTACCAACTTTATCGTTGGCAAGAAGGCATCTGTTGACGGTTCCGTCATCTGTAGTTATAATGCCGATGATTATGGCATGTTCCAAGGTCTCTGTCATTATGCTGCCGCTACTCACAAGTCTGGTGAGATGCGGAAGATCTATGATTGGGACACAGGCGTTTATCATGGAGAGATCCCTGAGGCTTCTGTTACCTATAATGTCATTGGGAATATCAATGAATATCAGGTTACGATAGGGGAGACCACCTATGGAGGCAGAGAAGAAATGGTTGATTCCACGGGCATCATTGACTATGGCTCATTGATCTATATAGGCTTGCAACGCTCTCGTACGGCCCGCGAAGCGATACGTATAATGACGTCTTTAGCCGAAAAATACGGTTATAACAGCGAAGGAGAGACTTTCACGATCTGCGATCCGAACGAAGCTTGGATCATGGAAATGATGGGTACCGGTGCTGGTTCTAAGGGTGTTGTGTGGGTAGCCATGCGTATTCCAGATGATGCGATCTGCGGTCATGCCAACCAAAGCCGTATCGGGAAGTTCAATATGAAGGACAAGAAAAACGTCCTCTACTCGAAGAATGTCATCAGTTATGCGCGTAAGATGGGATGGTTCTCAGGTAAGGATGCTGACTTTTCCTGGAAGAATACCTATGCTTTTCCTGATTTCTCAGGTCGTCGTATTTGTGATGCCCGCGTATGGAGCTTCTTCCATCGTTTCGCTGATGGCATGGACAAGTATTTGCCATGGGCATTGGGAAAGGATCCGAATGCGGAAGATATGCCTCTTTGGATTGTGCCTAAGCATAAGCTGAGCGTGCAGGATGTTGAGACTGCCATGAGGGACCATTATGAAGGGACACCTTTGGCAATAGATGACAATAGCATTGGTGGGGGGATCTGGAACATGCCTTACCGGCCGACTCCCTTGTATTTTAAGGTGAACGGGAAGCTGTATTTCAACGAACGTCCAACAAGTACGCAACAGACAGGCTTCTCCTATGTCAGCCAGATGCGTTCATGGCTTCCCCGACAGATCGGCGGTGTCCTCTGGTTTGGCAATGATGACGGTAATATGGTAGCTTATACTCCTATTTATTGTGGCAATACAGTTCAACCTGAATGTTATAATACACCAGGTGCTGATGCCGTCACCTTTTCGGATAAGAATGCTTTTTGGGTGTGCAATTGGGTCAGCAATATGGTATATCCCCGTTATAGTATGCTATTCCCCTCGCTGAAAGAGGTCAGGGATAGCTTGGAAGGAAGTTATTTCAAGCAGCAGGCATCGGTAGAGGAGAAGGCACAGGCACTTTATGGCAGTGATCCCGCCTCAGCCGTGAAATATCTGAATGAATATAGCAATGAGAAAGCACAGCAAATGCTGGCTCGTTGGAAGCAACTCGCAATCTACCTCATTGTCAAATACAATGATATGACGGTTCGTCCCGAGGATCATGGGCACTTCTCCCGTACGAAGACAGGGTTAGGCGCGAAGGTTGCGCGACCTGGATATCCAGAGGGGTATGCCAAACATCTCGTCCAGGCAACAGGCGACAAGTACGCTGTGCCTGAAAAGAAATAGGGAGACTCATCCCCTCCAGACACAAAGATCCCGTAGGCAAAAAGGCTTGTCTACGGGATCTTTATTATAGAGCGACGATCAATATAACTTAATGATCAGGCATTTGCTGGTGCTCCAGAAAAGGGCGGGGTCCTTTATCTTTAAGGTTGATGATCCCGTCTTGGGGTGTTTGATGATCTCATAGGATGAAGCAGGCATCTGCGTTAATACCTGAGGATTGAGTGCTTGTAGGTCGGCTCCATTGTAATTGCGGATGTCTATCTTCTTGAAGCCTGCAGTGTTGATGTCGCTTACGTCCACTTTCTTCTTTTGCAAGAAACCTCCTTTTAAGATCCCCAATTTCTTCAGTTCCTTTCCCGTTGCAATCTTTACATACCCAGTGTGGATTGTCTGGTCTTGTTCGTCTATGGTTGCCTTCTGGCTCTCTACAGTGTTGCCTAATTCCTCGTTGCTGGCAGTCAGTTTCTTCACGTTCTCATTCAATGAAGCAATGTTGGCATTCTTGTTGTTGAGTTCTTCCTTCAATTCAGCGATAGTATCGTCTTTCTCGTCCAATTGCTTCTTGTAGTAGTCGATGAGCTTCTGGATCTTGGCGGTGTAACCACTCTTATCGGATTTCTTTTGCTGGGCTAACTGTTTTTCAAGGTCGGAGATACGTTGTTTTTGGCGTTGGATTAACTGTGACAAGGAAACGAGTTGCTCGCGCATCCTTACCTTGTCAACCCGATTGCCTTCACGTCCTCCCATCTGCTTGAGCAGTCCTTCCTGGGCAGAGATACTGTCAAGCCCCTCAGACATGATCGTGATAAAGTCCTGCATAGAATTGACATCTTGCTGATGAACACTATCCTGAAGGGAGAGGGAGTCTAACTGCGATTGCAACTGCTGCGATTGATTCCCATTCTTGCAGGAGAACATGGTGATAGAAAGAACCATCACCGCCATGAGTAATACCAATTTTCTTTCCTTTTTCATAATCTCAATATTTTTTTGTTATTCATATCCAAAATTCAGTTCATCTATCGATGCTACCAATGTCGTGCCAAAAATCCTTCCAAATATTTAAAAGATTGGTTTATAGTATGTTATGTCTTTATTATTGGGCATAGTACCGTGTCGTTCGTATGGGATGATGGGGAATAATGGGGAATAAATCCACAAAATGACAGGCCTTCTTCAATTAAAGTCCATATCTTTTCATAAAATAAGCTATACCTCTGGAATAAAATAAAATCTTCGATATTTTTTGTATTCCAATCGGTTTGCAGTATCTTTGCCGTGTAGTATATGGTACGCAAGATAATCCATATTGATATGGATGCTTTCTTTGCTTCTGTTGAACAAAGGGATCATCCGGAATGGTGGGGCATTCCTCTCGCCGTCGGCTTCGATGGTCCTCGTGGCGTTGTCTCTACCGCGAGCTACGAAGCCCGGCAGTACCATATCCATTCGGCGATGGCCATAGCAAGTGCCAAAAGGCTATGCCCCTTCTTGAAAATCGTCGAACCGCAGTTCGAACGGTATAAGGAGGTCAGCCGTCAAGTGCATGATATCTTCCTGCAATATACAGATCTGGTGGAACCGATCAGCATCGATGAGGCTTTCTTGGATGTGACGGAGAATAAAAAAGGACTCGAATTTGCGCGGGATATTGCGATGGAGATCAAGCAGAAGATTAGAGAGAAGACGCAGCTGACGGCCTCTGCTGGGGTAAGCTATAACAAATTATTGGCAAAGATCGCATCTGACTATAGAAAGCCTGATGGACTGTTCGTGGTACATCCCGACAAGGCCCTCGACTTCATTGCAGAGTTGCCCGTGGAAGATTTCTGGGGAGTAGGTCCGAAAACTGCACAGAAAATGCATCAGATGGGAATTATCAATGGACAGCAATTGCGTGCCGTGAGCCGTTCCTATCTCATGCAGGTATTCGGAAAGGCAGGTTCTTTATATTATGATTTTGCTCGGGGCATTGACAACCGACCTGTTGTTGTCGAACATGAACGTAAGTCAGTGGGGTGTGAGCAAACTTTCTTGACGGATATCTCCCTGCGATCCACGGTTCTCATCGAACTGTACCACATGGTACTCGAACTGACAGAGCGCATTAAGAAAAGTGGATTCGAAGGTCGTACCCTGACCTTGAAGGTCAAGTTCCATGATTTTACCCAGATTACCCGTTCCCTGACCCAAGGGAAACAACTTCATACCAAGGAGGAGATCCTGCCTTTGGCGAAACAGCTCTTGTGGGAAGTTGACTACGAGCGAAATCCTATCCGGCTCTTAGGACTGTCGGTGAGCAACCCTGCTAATGACAAAGATTGGGCTGATTCTCGTCCCCGATGGGTGGAAGGCATGTTGGATTTCAAGGGATTCTTATAGGTTAAAGCCATTGAAGTGGTAGGTCGAACTGAAAAAATCATCAGTTTGTTTTGTCATTCAAAAGATTTCGATTATCTTTGCAGGACAAAAAAGGAAGATTGGCAGAGTGACCGAATGCGCTGGACTCGAAATCCGGTATACCCCTTTTCGGGTATCGGGGGTTTGAATCCCTCATCTTCCGCTTTTAAGTCAAAAAGGAAGTCTGATGAAGGCTTCCTTTTTTCGTTTATAGTCAGCAAGTTACGGAGTTGGAAGCGTGTAAATGATTGAAAATTAGGGTAATAAGGGGATAGCGACCAAGCGAAAAAGAGTTGCAATCATTGGTAATCATTGACAATCATTAGGCGGTTTGTGTTTACCATAGTGTTTACCACTCCCCCGGCCAGTGTTTACCACTGCTTAAAATGATAATTTGAAATTAATAAACGCAAGACAATGGAGAATGACAGAATGCCGATTGTAGGCTTTGTATACAACAGAAAGAAGACGGCGACGAGGACGAAAGTTGCCGTCATTGAGATTCGAGTGTCTTATGACTATAAGAAGAAGTACCTGTCGACGGGTATCAAGGTGCTGCCCAAGGAATGGCGCGGCGGCATGGTGACGGGCAGGACGGATGCCATAGAGCTGAACAAAGCGCTTACATCAATGCGCAACAAAGTTCTGAAGGCAATCAACGACATGCTTGAGGAAGGATGTCTCAATATTCAGGAGATTCCGTCGCGGATGAAGCGTCTTGATGATGTGGGTAAGACATTCTACGAGTATTGTCAGGAGCGCGCGGAAGTGCGCCAGTACGGGCGCATGGATGATACGTGCAAGCGATATGACCGTTTCTTGAAGTGGTTCAGAGAGTGGGGCGGCATCAAGAGCTTTGCAGATGTCACGGAGCGTAATATTCTATTGATGGACGAGGCCTTGAAGAAGAAAGGCATGTGCAATTACTCGAAGTGGAACAACTACCACCGTTTCCTCAACTCTTTCATCCTCGATGCCATCAGCGAGGGTTATCTGAAACGGAATCCGTACAAATGGGTGCATATCGTAAAGGATAAGGTGAGCCACGGGCTGCATAAATACCTCACGAAGGACGAACTTCACGCCATAGAGACCGCCAAAATGGGCACGGAGAGCCTTGACCGGGTGCGCGACCTGTTCGTCTTCCAGGCTTGCACGTGCCTCTCATATAAGGATCTTGTTGCCTTCGACTCAAGTAGGATCAAAAAAGAAAACGGGCGGATGATGTACACGGGCAAGCGAGGAAAGACCGGAGTGGAGTTCACCTTCATGCTCTTGAAACCCGCATTGGCTGTCTTGAAGAAGTACGGGGGCAAGTTGCCGTTACTGAGCAATGTGAAGTATAACGAGTATCTGAAGGTCGTTGCTCAGACGGCCGGGGTTGACAAGCCTATCACAACACACTGGGCACGGCATACGGGTGCGACGATGCTGCTTAATGCCGGGGTGGACATGGAGACCGTGGCAAAGATATTGGGGCACTCCTCGACACGCATCACACGGAGCACTTATGCCAAGCTGCTCGATGATACTGTGGGCAGGGAAATGGAGAAGGCAGAGGAAAAAGAGTGATAAGGGGAACGACATATTTCTATTTGCTTTTGCGCTTGCGTATGTTGTCCTCAAACTCGGTACCCATGGACTGTGCCTCGTCGAAGATAGAGCGGATGTCGGTTTCGATGGTCATTTCCTCCTCCCCGCAGCCCACGGGTCGGAAGGGCTCGGGGGTGGCAAGCTCTGTGGATCGGCTTGGGTATGCCGCACGGTTGAGAACGGCATGTGATATGTGGATGAGGGCATCACGCATGAGCTCGGAGAGGGTGGCATATCCTCCGCGCTTGGCTACGGCTTCAAGGAGCATGAAGTCGGGCTGTGATATTCTGCATGATACTCTGACCGTTTTGTTGTCTCGATTGCTCATTTCTTATTTCTTATCGTTTTGGCTGATGTTAAAGGTTATGTTATCTCTCATAAGCGCTCATGAGGCCGAGCGTCATGAGGAGCGTGATGGCTCCGTCGATTTTTCGGAACTGCGAGATTTTGATGGGCTTCTTGTTCTCGAGGCGGTCCTCGTCTATGACGCAGTTGCAGAGGCAATAGGCGTTGATGGGGTTGTTGTTGAGCACGATGCCCACTGGGTCGCCCCATGCAAGCAGCTCGAAGGCCTCCACGGGCAGGTTGAAAGAGCCGTAGGTCTGCGAATAAGGCATGAGCACTCCACGGAACCCCGCTGATGAGAGGATGTTGACCAGCTCGCGCGACTTGTATGCGTCGTATCCTACACGTATGACGTGCAGTTTCTTCGCGTTACTGATGATGTCAGAGGCTATCTGCCGCATGTCGATGATGTCGCCCTTGCAGAATCTAAGGTCGCCCTGCTCGTGCCATTGCCGGTATATCGTCTCGTTTGGGTGGCCTTTGAGTGCGCCCTCGGGGAAATAGTAGTCGGTATGCGCATAGAACTTCTTGTCGGTCTTGCTCCATATCGTGTACGTGACCGCCGAGAAGTCATCATGCACTGAGAGGTCGAAGGCTATTGCACAGTCGAAACGCGGCGTGCCCCTGCCGGGAGCCGGAGCCTGTAACGCTGCCTCCAGCGGTGAGCTGCCCTTGTCGAGGAGCTCGTTGGCCTTGTCGTAGTCCATCCATGTGCGCGTCGTGTTGACGGTGAAGATGTTGAGCATCTTCGTCCGGAAGTTGAGCATATTTTCTTCGGATAGCTGTGCCGTCTTCCACTCGTTCTCGTAGTAGTCGGGCTGGATGGTCACTCCTATGTGCGGCTGCACCTTGCGCCAAGTCCTCGGATCTCCATCCTCATCGTCGGGATCGGGCATAAAGAGGGAGGCAAACATGCGGTCATCCTCCATCTCGCCACGGAGCACCCTCATCACACCGTCGAGCTCATGTTTGAATGGTCCGTCTATGACCTCCGAGGCCGTCGTTATGACCACCGTGAGGGGCTCTTTGCGTGTGCCCATGGACGAGGTGAGGACGTTCTTGAGGTCAGCACCAGACTTGTTGGCTGAGTTGCGCGCCTGAGAATACTCGTCGATGATGACCGTCGAGGCCTTCAGACCGTCCCTTGTGCGTGCGTTGGCGGCTAAGCACTCGATGAAACTGTCATGTCCGAGTCCGAGCCATTTGATAAGTTCCCGGTTAACCTTGAAATGCCTGCCGGATGGGTCTATGGACTGTATTATGCCTCGGATCTCATCGAAACATACCTTTGCCTGTCTGTAGCTGTTTGCCCCGACATACGCCTCAGCGTTGTTGTCGCCGAAGAGCAGGTCATAGATGGCCAGCGAAGCCACGGAGGTTGTCTTTCCGAACTTTCGGGGGACGAAGAGATAGGCGTTGCGGCATAAACGTCGATTGCTTGTGTCTTGGAAGCCGAAGATGTTGGAGAACTGGAAAGCCTGCACGGGCGTGAGCCTATAACAGCGCCTTCCGCCCTCACCATCGAATTTCAGATGCTCGTAGAACTTGAAGAACTTCCTGACCTTCTTCTTGTTCCATGCATATTTTGTAAGCATCTTTACTGAGCGCGTTATGCCGAGGATCTCGTAAAGATTGTGCGCATCGGGGTCGTTGCATACAGAGAGGATGTAGTCAACGATGCGCCCATCCGTATCAATGAGCAGCTTCCACACGGGGGTGCCGTCGAAAGCCTTCATGCCATGGTCATCGACGAGCGCCTTCAGCTCCTTGGCTGCCTTGTCCTTAAGTGCGTACCATTGTTTTTTCTCTTCTATATCCATGCCTTATTCGTCTTTGTCGTCGTCCTTGAAAGCGTCCATGAAGTCTTGCAGGCTGTCATCTCCGTTTTCAATCTTCTGTTTAGAGTCGGTGTTCATGCCCAGTGCGGCGAGTGCCCTCTGTGCCTGCCGGAGCGTCTCAGCGTGCAGCCGTTCGAGCGGGTTCACGGCTCGCCTCTCATGTCCCTCACGGCTGTATTCAACCGTGATGGGCTTGTAGTCGGGTGCTGCCATCTCCTCACTCTGCTGTTCAGCTCTGACCAGAAGTCGTGCGGTGATCTCCACCTGATAGGTCATTTCCGCTGCGAATTTTCCGTTATCCTTGAGCAGCTTGATGATGTACCGCTTCTTTGACGAGACCTTCTTCTCGATAGCCTTTGCGCCATCTTTTGTGTTGCTATGCGCCTTTGGAGTCTCATTTTGCTGTTGTACGGGAGCCGGTTGATGGGTGTTGTCGACGGTGCGCTCGGAATATCCGCGGCTCTTTCCTTTCGTCTTCAGGTAAAAGATGATGGCCGTGGTGTCCCCGTCGTCGATCTTGCTCAAGAGCTTGCTCTCCACCTTGTCTATCTGTCCCTCGTTGACATCATCGTACTTTGCCTTGAAGTCTGAATCTCCGTCACGCCACCTGTAGAACATGGCGCGAGTGATGCCGCACGCATCGCACGCCGTCTGAATGATGCCCTTTGACGCTTTTAGCGCAGAGAGGAACGACAACTTTTTCTGTGCCTCCTCATCAGGCGAGAACTTCTTCTGTCTGCTCATCTTTGTTGTTATTAATACCGAATTTATTGCAGAAAGCCTTCAGCCTTTCCGTGTTTTTCTTCTTCGCTGCCTTCTTGCTACCGCTGCGTCCGAGCATCTGATGTTCCTTGACGTGACAAGTGTGGCATAGTGCTCTGAGATTATGGAAGTCGAACATCCTCTTCTCACGCTCCGCCTTGTTCATCGCGTCATCGACCGGATAGACGTGGTGCACCTCCGTTGCCGAGACGAACTTGTCATACTCGAGACAGTCCTCGCACAACGGGTTTTGCGCGAGCTTCGCCCTCCGCAGCTTCTGCCATGCGGCGGAATGAATCCACCGTTCGTACTCCGGGCTATGCTTCTGGCCTATCATTGTCCTGCTGCTCTATTATTGCCCTGCCTTTGAAATAGAGGATGGATAGCGACGACAAGGCTGCCGTGAGCAACGATGCCACTGTCAGGGCGAGGGCAGGATGGACAAGACTGCACAGCCACACAATGCCGACAATGAAAAAGACGACTGAGACCACAAGAAGGATCTGCATGAATACCTCGCAGCCGGAATATCGCTGCTGGCGATTGTTATTGAAAAGGTATGTGCGCATGATGATACTGTTTATAAGATTGCTAATTGAAGATTTGGAACGATATATCTATGGCAAAGATACGAAAAAAGAAGCTGAAAAACAAGCGGTTGGGAGATTTTTTTTCGCTGCCATGAAGGGCAGCGCATGGAACCCCGGAGAACGGAGACTGACGGGGAGCTGCTGCACGGCAGCGGGATCGAAGAATATTGAATATAAATATTAATTCCCATAAGGAAATGTTTCTGAATTCTTAAATTACGTTAAATGCAAGCATTTATTTGCTTAAATGCTTGCATTTATGGAATATATTCCCTATCTTTGCAATGTGATAATAAAAATAAGTTGAACAATTAAAATAAACGAAATTATGAAGAAGTTATATTTTACAAAAGATCAGCTCATCAACAACATCAACTTCACTGAGGACGACTATAACAAAGCAACTGAGAGCAACGGTGCGAATGCGAGCTTTGCCGAGTTCATTGAAGGCGTTATGGACGCTTGCAGAGAATGTGACGGCACATTAGCGGATGCCATCTTCCAAGCTGAGGACGCTTTCGAGAAGATTAAGTAGATATAATCTATCTTCCCGTCCTCTCACCAAAACCAACAAATAGCAAACCTTTTAGCCCTACCGCATCACGGTTAAGCGAAATGATATGAAATTTGAATTATTTAACAGCCAATACGGCGAGGTAGAAATCGCATATCAAGATAGCAAAATAGTTGTTCATTTCACTGATGAGCAGCGAGCAGAATTAGGAAAGGCAGAAGCCGAGCTAATTATGCAAGAATATGTAGACTCGTTAGACGAGAATGTAGAGGTAGGCGGTGCTTTCGAGTATGTACCCGGATACTGGGCATCGCAAGTCTTTGACGTAGAGTAATACACATAAAACAGATAGAAGGTTTCTACCGGATTATCGATTTATACATTGCAAAATAGGCAGGCATAAAACCGCCTGTCTCTACAATTCACATAAACAAAATAGAATAAAATGAAATGAAAGCAGGAAGTAAATTTGCTACAGGCCGCCCAGCGACAGGGCGCACCTTTGCAATTAGTGTGCGGATTTCGCAAGAAGCTGCGGAAATCTTAAACACTAAGAAGAACAAGTCTGAATACATTGACGCTTTGATTAGAAAAGACAGAGCATAATTAACTAAAGTCTTGCGTTCCCTTGCGTTTTTAGCCGTAAGAGGACGCAATTTTTCTATAATAACCCTATAGAACATTCTATAGTTTTTTCTTCTTTGTAACTCGTCGATTTTTGCGAGTTATAATAATATTCCCGATAAAATCACGATTTTACTCTTTTTGTGCGGTTTCCCCAAAGACGGCTCCGATTTATTGGTGCTCTCATGTATTTATGACTATGGGCAACATTTCATATCACGATAAGCGGCCGAAGGCGCACAGGCTCATTCCGAGAGAGCACTACTGTCACAGAGACGGGGAGCGCGGATGGAAGCCCAAGCAGGCCTTCGAGAACGAGGCGATCGCGGACAACTACATCGAGAGCCGACGCTACTTCCGCGACAACGGGTATCGCCCATACCAATGCACTTGGTGTGGTAAATGGCACATCGGGCGCTTGAAAGAGAACGAATAAAGTTAAGGTTTTGAGCATAATTTCTAACATCGGCAAAGGCTTCCGTCATGAGATGCGCATCATGCGCCGGGACAGCAGCGAGACTCAGCCCTCGGGCACGGGGCCTCGCTACGGTTCTTCATTGCAGATCACGGGAGGCACTGATTACATGGCCGTGGCAACGGTCTACCGGTGCGTGAGCGTACTGTCGGACAGTGTTGCCGGTCTCCCTCTTCATTACATGCTCCACAAGGGCGGACGATACGCCATCGCTGACAACTCACCGATGGAGTACATGCTGTCTGTCGAGCCTACGCCCATGATGTCGTCATACACCATGTGGTCGATGGCAGTGAAGGACATGCTCCTGTGGGGCAACGCCTACATCTACCCGCGCAAGATAGACGGAGAGGTCACAGACCTCGTGTTGTGCCGTCCCTGGCTCGTGAGCTATGACGACCTCAACGACCTATACACCATCCACGATGTCTACAACGCAGTGGACGGCACGTTCCATGAGGACGAAATAATCCATCTCTTCCTTCACTCCCACAATGGCAAACGCGGCATCAGCGTCCTTGAGCACGCCCGCCGCACCATCGAGATAGCGACCGCCGGAGACGGTGAGACCGCGAGCCGGTTCTCCAACGGCGGCAATGTGAAGGCTTTTGTGACGAACGACAAGAACGGTGTGACCGGCTACGGAGAGTATCAGGACGACCAGCTGAGCACATTGGCCGACGACCTCGATCAGCGCATCAAGGGTCGGAACTTCGTCAGCCTTCCCGGGCAAGTGGACGTAAAGACGGTAAGCATGAGCTCCGCCGACATGCAGTTCTTGGAGAGCCGTAAGTTCACGGTCATCGAGATATGCCGCTTCTTCGGTGTCGAGCCGTCGTTTGTTTTCGCTGACACCTCGACGAACTACAAGAGCGCGGAGAACGCCAACCGCAACTACCTCGTCAACACGCAGGACCCGATATTGAAGCGCATCGAGGCAGAGCTGAACCGCAAGCTCATCGGCAGGCAGGGTGTCGGCAAGGCCAAGATCATGTATGACCGCAGCGGAGTTTACTCGCTTGACCTCCAGAGCAAGGCCAACTACTACAAGACCATGGAGGAGATCGGAGCTATGAGTGCAAACGACATCCGGCAGATGGAAAACATGCCGTCAACGGACGGAGGCGACACGGCCTTGGTTAGCGCGAACCTCGTACCGTTGAAGAGCGGAAAGTTGTGGGGCACCGATCCTAATCAGAAACCGGAGAAAGGCAGATGACCGATTTTGTCAGACAAAATCGACAGTAGAGAGTTAAAATAACATAACGGAAACATAAAATAAATTAAAAGATATGGAACGCAAAAATACGACAAAGACGATACGCAGAGAGGCCAGCTTTCAGGCAGACCTTCGTGTACGTGAGTCTGAGGGCGGTTCCGAGAGCCGTACCATCGAGGGCTACGTGCTGAAATTCGGCGTTCGTAGTGTTCTGTTGCACGATTGGTGGAACCCTTACTATGAGATCCTCGAGCCGGGCTGCGTGACGCGTGAGATGCTTGACAAGTGCAATATTCCGCTGACTATGTTCCACGACCGCGAGCTGGTCATAGCCCGCTCGAAAAACGGCAAGGGCACGCTCAACTATACCGTTGACGGCCTTGGTACGCAGTTTAATGCGGACGTAGCCCGCACCGCCGACGGCGACAAGGCTCTTGAGCTTGTCCGCAGAGGCGACCTCGACGGCTGCTCTTTCGTGTACTCTACTGATGAGATGGACCCGGAGACCGTGACCTACGAGGAATCGGGTGAGAAAGACGCTGACGGCAACGACATCCTTCTACGTCATGTGTGGAGGATAGACAGCATCACCGACTTCACGCTCACCGGCAATGCCGCGTATGAGCAGACGGAGTGCGTGGCTCGCGAGGCTCCTGACGGCTATACATTCGACCGCAGCACCATGAAGATGGTGCGTGAGGCAGACCGTAAAGCACTTGATGCAACCGAGACCAAGAAACGAGAGGAGGAAGCTGCACAACAAGCAGCAGAGAAGAAGCGCGAGCAGGTGGCGCAGCTCCGTAGAGCGGCAGACACACTGAGAGAATTCATTAATTATTAACCCCTTAAATATATTTAGAAATGGAAAAAAAAGTATTTGATTTCCGCGCGGCATACGACCGCCTTGAGGCTATCGGCAAGCGCCGTGAGGAGCTGGCAGAAGGCCTTGAGAAAGACAAGGAGCGCGAGAGCTACACCGACGCAGAGAAGGCAGAGATCCGCAGTCTTGAGCGCGAGCAGCAGATCCTTGATATGAAGATCAAGGCCAACACCGCCTTTTTGGGCAAGGTGCGCGAGGACAACGTGCAGGACATGAATCAAAAGATGCGTGAGGCTATCAGCAACGGTCAGCGTTTCGAGATGACCATTGCGCGCAGCATGATTAAGCGTGACGCCTTCGGCGGCAACACGTCCGGCTACGCTGCTCCCGGTCTGACAGGCACCAACCCGTTCTCCATCACTACGGGTCAGATTGTTGAGCCTCTGTGGGCCAACACCATCCTCCAGACACTCGGCCAGCCTCTGCTCACCGGTCTGAAGGGTAACTACCAGTGGCCGGTTGTCGAGGCATTCGAGGCAACCATCAACGACGAGGGTGTTGCTTTGGGCGACTCCAAGATCCCACTGAGCAAGCTCATCGCCCGTCCTGAGCGCGTCGGCATCGCTGTGCCAATCACCCGTGAGACCATCAATGAGACCGAAGGCCTTATCGAGACTGTAGCTACAGAGTACATCCCGAAGTCCGTGGCTGCTCTCATCAACAAGGTGGAGTTCTCTACTACCAAGCTGAAGAAGTACGAAAACGGCAAGGAGACCGTGAACGACGCCACCAACCTTGTAGGCCCGTTCGTAGGTGCCAAGACCGCCACAACCTACACTGGCGACGCTCCTTCGCTGAAGGACATCCTCGCCCTGAAGAGTGCCGTGCTGTCTAAGAACATCATGCCAGAGGGTCTCGCTTACGTTATGACCGAGACAACCAAGGGTCTGCTCGAGGCAACACCGAAATGGAATGGCAGCAATCAGGCTATCGTCGACGAGAACGGCAAGATCAACGGCGTGCCCGTGTTCACTACGAGCTACGCTCAGGAGGGAGCCGTGTACTTCGGTGCGTTCAAGTATGCGCCAATGGGTCTGTTCGGCGACATGAACATCATCGTCGATCCTTACTCCCAGGCACGCAAGAACGCCATCGACTTCGTTCTCAACGTAGACTTCGCAATTACCGTTCTTCGTCAGGAGGCATTCGCTATCCTCACCAAGAAGGTCGGCGCTTAACAAGTATAAAAGCAAGAGATAAAGGTTATGAGCATAGTCAGCACTGAATATCTGAAACAGCACACGCGCTTTGACGAGGGCATCGACGACGAGTCTTATCTCCGTCAAGAGGGCGACAACGCCGAGGCTTTCGTGAGCCGCGCGTGTCAGTGGAAAGACAAGGCTGCTTTCGAAGCAGCCGTCAGCGAGGGCGGGGAGCTCCATAACCTCTATCTCCAAGCAGTGTGCATGCTGACAGACTACTGGATTACTACGACCCGCAGTGCCGGTACGATGCAGCAGATTCATGTAGCACCCTTGGGCGTGACCGCACTCATCGCACAAATGCGCGAGCTCGTCCATACTAACGACTGAAGATTATGATCGTGACAAGTCAGATGGACAGTATCATCAAGGTACAGAATGCCGTGAGAGCGGCTGACACGTACGGAGAGATGCGCGAGACATGGGAGGACACCATACCCCGTATGCACGCCCATGTGACGTATAAGAGCCAGAGCGTGAACACAAGCGACGGCGACACCGCCCCCTCGGGCGAGTGCACGTTTGTGGTTCGCTATACTGACAAGATCAAGGTTGGCAGCCGGATCGTATGGGAAGACCGCACGTATCTTGTGAGGAAAGACCCTCGTAGGTATAAGACCCGCGGCTATGTGGAGGCGGACGCACAACTCATCAATATGTAAGCAGATGGACGATATCAAGATAGAGAAGCGCACGGCTCTGTCAGCCGGTGAAGCAGTGGCAGGCTGTCTGAGGAGCGTTTTCGGGAACGCCATCAACGGCGTTTTCCCCGACAAGGCCCGAACGGACATCAAACTGCCCTACATCATCTACCAGGTAGACGGAGACATGGAGACGAACGACAAGAGCCGTTCGTCGTTCCTCGACTCGTGCACCGTGACCCTTCACTGCTTCGCCACCCACTACGGGGACGCTGTGGACATGGCAGAGGTGTGCCGCGCCTCGCTGAGCGGGAGCACGATTACCCATACCTTCGGCGACGGCAGCACGATCAAGATAGACTGCTCGAAGATTACCGGTTTCAGCGGTGACGTAGACGCAGACTGCTACGACCGGGTGGTGAGTATCAAATGCCGGGTGTGCTGACATGGAGCATACATAATTAACGATAACAATTAAAAGAATACAACTATGGCAGAAGGAACAACAACAACCGTAAAGAACGGATATGTCAATGGCTCGGACATGCTGCTCTATATCGGTGAGAAGGCTATCGGTCACTGCACCTCGCACACCACGACCTTCGACACCGAGACCAAGGAAAGAGCCGTGAAGCCTGAGGCCAGCAAGAAGCTGTCGGCAGGGCTGTGGAAGAGCACCGGTGTCACCGGACTCTCCATCACGATCTCCTTTGAGGGTCTTGCTTTCTACAATGAGACGGAGTTCGGACCCAAAGAGCTGCTTGCAACATGGAAGGCCGGCAAGTCGGTAAAGGTCAAGTGCATGGAGCGCGAGGCCACGACTCCTTATCTGAGCGGTGCGTTCGTGCTCACCCAGGTAGAGGAAGAAGCCCCCGCGAACGACGACGCGACCTTCAAGGGCACGCTCAAGAACGACGGTGAGCCGGACTCTATTGACGAGAACCAGATCACGGAAACCGCAGCGTAACGGCTTTCTTCAAGCACATAATAAATTATCGATCCAGGGGCGGAGCGGCATAACACCGCCTCGCCCCTCTTTCTTTTCGGCCTTTGCCGCTGCACAGCAGCTGCCTACGGAACGGAGCATAGAGGCGGAAAGACAATCATAGACAATAACAGGCAATAACAGGAGACAGATATGAAAACAGTAAAGATCACAATCGAGAACAAGGAATACCCCATGCGTGCCACGATGGGTGCCATGGACATTTTCAAGAAGGAGACGGGCAAGGACCCGTCAGAGATGAATCAGGAGAGCCCCGTTGACATGACGGCCTTCTTCTATGGGTGCGTGAAGAGCGCGTGCCGCAAGGACAAGGTGGACTTCCCTTATACCCTCGACGAGTTTATGGACTCCGTGGATGAGGAGACCATTCTCTCCTGGAGCGACGAGCTGAGCCGTCTGACGGACAACGGAGGCGGTGATTCAAAAAAAAAGGCAAAGTAGCGACTTTCTCAGAGCTCTTCGGCTACGGGGTCGGTGTGATGGGCTTGGCGGTTGATGACTTCCTCGGTATGGACACGGACGAGTTTGACGCTGCCTCCAAAGCCTTCGGAGAGCATGAGGACATGCTTGAGCGCGAGCGGTGGGAACGGATGCGGCTGTTGGGTCTGATGACCGTGCAGCCATGGTCGAAGAAGAAGCTGACGGCTGAGAAGCTCCTGCCACTGCCATGGGACGGAGACCGCACCTTGAAAGACGGCACCCCAAAGGACACCACACAGAACCACACGGAACACGACGGGACACGGCTGACCAAGGCGGAACACCGTGCGCGGGCCGAGGAGATGCGGAAACTGCTGGGAGAAAGATATTAAAGACGGAAAGGCTATGAGCAATACGACATACAACGATCCATCACAATACAAGGGCAAGGAGTGGAACGAGCTGCTCCAGTGCTTCAACAAACGTGACCTGAAAGCGTCGCTGAAGGGAGCCTACAGAAAGACGGGCAACGAGATTCTCACCATTGCCCGTCAACGGCTGATGTCGAGCGGCATTGCCCACGCCTCGAAGTTGAAAAAGGGAATCCGGCTGCGTGTCTATTCGAGAGGCGGCGGTTTCATGATCACCGTGAAGCCTCACGGCAAGCAGGGTTATCACGTGAATAGGTTCGGGCTGGAGAAGCCGGTGGTGATGTGGGCAGAGGAAGGAACGAAAGAACGCATGCTCCGGCACCTTATGAGTGACGGCAAGCGTGTTGTGAGGATAGATGGAAAGTACAGGACAGTAGGTGCTTTCACTGGGAAGATGCCCGCCTATCATTTCCTCGACGGCATTTATGAGCAGGGCGTTCAGATTCTCAACAGAGACATTCCCTCAAACCTCGAAGACAGCGTGATGAAAAAGGCCGGCAGGTTAGGATGGACTTAAAGGCCGTCGTCACTGCAGGAGCCGGGACCGTCTTTTTCTGCTATGACAGCGATGCCGTGGAGAATTCCCCCAATGAAAAGCGCAACAAGAGACTCCACGAAACGGCTTGTCACAAGGAAAAACAAAGCCATTGCCGCAAATATGAGGCAAAGAACGGTGACTATCTTTCTAAAGGTTTCCATGCTCTTCTTGTTTTGGTTTTATCTATTGGCAAAAATAAACATTAAAGCGATACAACGATGTCAAAGGGCGTAAAGTTTAACGTAATTTTATCAATCAACGGCAAGCAGGTCGTCGTCCAGTGCAAACAGAGCGTCCAGGAGCTTGGCAAGGCCTTGGGCACCATTCCCGACAAGGCCGAGCAAGGTCGCCGGACTATTCTCAAATGGGCTGGCATATCAGCCTTGTACAACAATCTCTATTCCGGTCTTCAACAGCTCACCGGTGCCATGCAGCCTTTCATTGCCAAGAGCAATGCGGCTACGGAGGCACAGACCAAGCTCACGACGGTGATGCGCCAGCGCATGCACGCCACGGAAGCCGACACGGAAGCGGTGAACAAGGCCATATCAGCCCAGACGAAACTTGGCGTTGTGGGTGGTACGGTGCAAAGGAGCGGTTTGCAGCAGTTGGCCACTTTCGCGAGTCAGCGCAGCACCCTCTTAACGCTGCTGCCCGCAATGAACAACCTCGTTGTCCAGCAGCGTGGCCTCGGAGCCACGGGCGAGGATGCGGTAGGCATTGCCAACCTCATGGGCAAGGCATTGATGGGCAACGCTACGGCAATGAAACGTGTAGGCATCACCCTCTCCGATTCTCAAACCGAGATGATCAAGTACGGCAACGAGAGCGAGCGTGCCAAGGCTATTGCGGAAGCCATCACGGACAATGTAGGCAACATGAATGCCGAGATGGCCAAGACAGATGCCGGTAAAGCCAAGCAGCTTGCCAACGCCTTTGGCGGATTGCAGGTACAGGTTGGCCGCTTCTTCAGCGAATATCAGTCTTACATTGCCGCTATCGGTCAGATAGGCATGGCGGTAACGGCCATTGGCACGGTTGGCAGTGCTCTTAGGGGGCTCGTTGGCCGCCTTGGTCTTGCCACACTCGCCACGAGCTCTTTCCGTGTGGTAGTCTCCGGCTTGAAGAGTGTTCTTGCCGCTGCCCGCATAGCCACCGTAGAGATGGCATTCGCCGAGCAGCTTGAGGGCAAGGGAGCCTTGGCCGCCGCCGCAAGCACCACAATTTTCAAGACTGCCATAAGGGGGTTGATGATCGCAACTGGCGTAGGAGCCGCCATAGCGCTCCTCACAATGGGTATTGAAGCACTCGTAAACTGGCTGGGCAAATCAAGCGATTCCTCGGAAGAAGCGGCAGCAGGCATGAAGAAGACCGCCACGGCAGCAGAGCAGGCGAAGTCGAGGATGGACGACCTCGCAGCCAACGGAGCTGCTCCGCTCATCTCGAAGTATGAGGAACTGAGAAAGAAATGGCAGGCACTGACCGATGACAAGAAACGTCTGAAGTTTATCAGCGACTCAGCCGATGCCTTTCATTCTTTAGGTGTTAGGATAGGCTCAGTCAGCGAGGCTGAGGACTTCTTTGTAAAAAGCACCGATAAGGTAAGGCAAGCCTTGTACGCCCGCGCGGAGGCAGCCGCTGCCGCCCAGGTTGCGCAAGAGGAATACGAGAAAGCCCTTAGGGCGGACCAATCCGCCAAAGACGAGGAGCGTAAGGCTCGCCAACGTTCTCTCAAAAAGGCAGACGGAGCAGACGCAAACACGAGGGTCCGCGTCAAAGGAGCGAAAAACACCATGACTGCCCACGAATACTCCGAGGGCATCAGAAGTGGAAAGATTAAGGTCACGAGTTCACGGTCTTATAAAGCTCGGCAGGATGCTGCTCAGCACCGACGCGCGGCACAATCTCTTCTTGACTATTCGGAGCAGAAGGGACGCCAGGCGAGCAGAACGCTCTCAAAGTACTCGAGCGGCAAGCAGTATCACGCTTCCACGGGTACCGGCAGCCATACAGGGCATACTGGTACTACTGGGGCTAAAGGTTCTGCCTCTACAGACAAGAAGGCACTCCAGGGCTCTCTCGACTGGTACGACCAGCAGATGAGCGCTCTTCGCAAAAAGATATACGCCACGAACGACGCAGGCGTCGCTGAGGGCTTGCAGAAACAGTATAAGGAGCTTGAGCAGAAGTCGAAAGACCTGAAGGTAAAGATCGGATTAGAGAAGCCCGACAATGAGGTAAAGAGCTATATCGAGCAGCTTCAGGACAAGCTCAAGGAGGCTCAGAAGCAGATGAACAACGCCACGACCATCGAGGCGAGGGTGGAAGCGTCTGCCAAGGTAGACGACCTGCAACATCAGATAGATGTCGCTACGAGGGGAGAGGTGACCATCTCGGCTAAGGTCGAGCCGTCGTATATCGTCAAGGGTTCCGAAGCAGACAAGCTCCAGAGCTACCATAACGCACAGAGCAACGGACAGAACGTCCAAAGTCTGATGGACGCTGGCATCATCGACGAGGCCGAGGCCAAACGGAGAATCGAGAATATCAACAAGCAGCTGCGGCAACTTGGCGTAAAGCCTATCACGATAGAGTTCAATAAGACATCGATAGACCAAGCCAAGGAGAGCATCAAGGAGCTCACGCAGAGCTTTGGCGGCAACCAGCTTGGAACCAACATTCTGCAAGTTGTCAAGGCCTTCAAGGATGTGAGCAAGGCAGCGAAAGAGGCCAAGACGGGCACGACGGGAGCCGGGAAGGGCTTCGACGCCACGAGAGCCTATGCGGCGGCAGCAGGCGCGGGTATTGCCACCATGGGGCAGGGCCTTGAGCAGCTTGGCGGGCAGGGTGAAGCAGCTAAGGCCGGTGCGGTGATGGCCGCCATCGGTCAGATTCTCCTTGGCTTCGCCACCTACACGGCACAGAGCGCGGGACTTGGCCCGTGGGGATGGATAGCAGCCGTGGCGAGCGGCCTGGGCATCGTGGCCAGCACCATTGCAACCTTGAAAGGCTACGCTACGGGTGGCGTGCTTACCGGTCCGACTTCGAGCGGAGACAAGCTGCTTTTCCGCGGCAATGCTGGGGAGATGATCTTCAACACCGCCCAACAACGGAGACTCTATGCCATCGCCAACGGAAACTACCTTCCACGGCTTCCGCAGATGCAGACCGTGAGACCTCAGATAGGGGCTATCGGGGACGCGTCGCAGGTGATGACGATTACCGTGCGCGGCAAGCTCAAGGGCAACGACATGGAGCTCATAGGCAGCAACACGCGGGCACTGGGCGCGAAGATAGGAAAGCGATACTGACGTACAGAATGGAGCAAGCGAAAGACGGTTATTCATAAACAGATAAAGTACAGAAGATGAAGATAGAAGGCAGCTTTGTAAACAAGAAAGGGGACACCGTGACATTGGAGATAACCATTTCTGGGTCTACGGGCAATGATATAGCCATTGAGCCGGGCGGAGTACTGGAGTTCGCGGCTGATGACACCGTGACGATAGACAGCGGTGTGAACGACTCACTGGACGTGTGTCAGCAGCATTCATGCACGATAGCACTGCACGCCGCCACTTACGTTTCAGACCTTTTTACCAGTGAATATAAGGACGGGAAGGTGGAGGTAAGCGTCAACGGGGCTTGCGTGTTCAGCGGCTGGCTGGAGCCGCGGACGCTGACGCAGCCATTCAACGACGTTTACGATGATCTGTCCCTGCAATGCGTGGACTCGCTCTCTGCCATGCAATACAGTAACTATAAGGACGTGAACAACACAACGACCTATACGGCAGCAGCGGAGAAGGCTGACATGCGGACGTTCAAGGACCTGCTTACGGAGGCTCTCAGCAAGGGCACGGACGGAGGAAGCTATAACGTGTGGTGGGACTCGTCGAGAGCAGCGAAGGCAACGGATGGAAACGTGTTTGACGAGCTGATGGTTAGCGACATGGCCTTCCTCGGCGAGAGTGCTGACGATACCGTCACCTATCTCGACGTTGCGGAGGCGGTGCTCAAATATCTGGACTTGCATATCGTGCAATATGGCCGTGACTTCTATGTCTTCTCCTGGGACACGATGCGTGCCGGGACGACATCGTGGTCTTTACTAATTTCGTCAGATGAGGAAGCAAGCCAGCCGGCGCAGCTGCCCGGCTGCACCGGAGTATCGACGGCGCTGTCTGCTGCCATCGTAGAGGACACGGACACGCAGATAGACGTCCAGGAGATATTCAACCAACTCTGCCTTACGGTCAGCCCCAAAGGCTCGGACACCGTTCTTCGCTCTCCCCTGGACTCCACGGGTAAGATACCCGCCATGGGTGTGAGACAGTATTACTGCACCGAATACGCGGCGGATGGAGAAGGTACCAAAGCGGCTCAGGCGTTCTACTCGCTTGTGAAAAACCATACGGACAATGGCTACGACTCTCAGGTGTGGAAAGACTATTTAGTGAGGGTCATGCGGAATGTGTACTGGAAGATCGGGAGCGGCAGCGGTGTGGGGACGGCTGTCACGGACTGGGCGACGGACAAGAGCTACACCTATCCCGAAGACGTGACGGATAAGCTAAGGAGCCGTCTCGGGGCTCTGCTGTTGCAGGTCGGCAGCGTAGACCACAAGCCGGGTACCGGAGA
Source organism: uncultured Prevotella sp. (assembly GCA_900316015.1). Classification (GTDB taxonomy): domain Bacteria; phylum Bacteroidota; class Bacteroidia; order Bacteroidales; family Bacteroidaceae; genus Prevotella. The sequence continues at coordinate 30,497 of ONBG01000025.1, forward strand.
CACGAGCAAGCAGAGCTCCATCAGTATGACCGACGAGCTCGTAATTTCCGTGAATGGCAACGGCAACGACATATCCCCTTATCCTACGGACACGGACATACAACATGCTATGCCTCTCATGAGCTACGTTGGCGGTGACACCACGGCATCGTACTCTCCCGATGTCGCTGACAACACCGACGGCAGTTATCACAACTATCTTGTGATAGATGGTACGATAGTGCTCGCTCCCCTGATGCCCACCGCGTTTGAGGTGGAAAAGGTACGCAAATATGCGACGGATGCCGATTTTATGAACAGGTACTCTTTCGAGAACGGTTATTCCGGTATTTCTGGCTTCGACAAGGGGCTTCCGAACATATCTGCGAGCCGCGTGAACAAGGACGGACGCTATCTCGCGTTCGAATGGTGGAAGCAGGGCAAGCAGACCGGCACGCGGAAGGGCTGGATACCCTATACTGAGGACGGAGCTCAGCTTTTTGAGTACAAGACGGCAAGCGGCAAGGACGAGATTGACAAGGTAGACATCCTATGGTGCATGCTGCGCATAGGTGACAAGGTGCTGACGGAGGACAAAACGAAGTCTGGCGAGCTTGACTCCTTCTCGTGGGTCAAGTACAGGACGCTTGAGGAATGCGGCAATGACGTGGATAAGTATCTGACGCAGACGTTCACCATCGGCATCAACCCCAAGATTGGTGACAAGCTGATCGGGCAGGACTTCGACATCGGCACGAACTTCGACTATACGACGAACATAGACGCTGAGAAAGGCATGGCCATTCCTCTCCCCTACGATGCCAAGCTGCATGGGAGCATGACGTTCCAAGTGCTGGGTATTGATAATCCAGTATGGGCGGACTATCACGTGACCCGTCACAAGACGATGTTCCGTCATACGAAATACGGCACGGACAACATACCGCTGATGGCTCATGTGAGCAGCGTCATCATAAAGAACTTCTCGGTGAAGATATACTCGGACGTTGAGAACGGCGGTGAGGACGACATCGTGTACATGTCGCGCACGTCGCATAAGTTCTACAACAAGAAGGACGACCTTGAGATGAAGATCCACAGCGGTTTCACGTCGGATGAAATTTCCCGTTACGGTCTCTCGGGCAAGATCATGTACACGACGGTCTGCGGCAAGGACGGTCTTGCCCTTACATCCGTCACGAACAAGACAAGCGGCGAGTCAGCCAAGGCAGAGAAGCTCTACGTGGACGCTTACTATAAGGAGCTGAGCAAACCACGGGTGATCCTTACCCAGAACCTGCAATGCACGGATATGAGCGTTGTGCAGACATCGAGATGGACACACCCGGCACTGGCGGGCAAGACGTTCTATGTGCGCGACATCGGGTATAACCTTATGGAAGGGTCGGCGCAGGCGAAGATGGAGGAGGTATTCTGACCGCTGCCGATGCACAGCAGCGGCCTACCGAACGGAGCAGGAGACGGGCGGCGATGGAGCGCACGTGCGGCGCATGCGCCTACACAACCATAGGATAAGAAAAAAATATTGATAAACGAGTAAAGATTATGAACTGTCAGCAATTAAACATGTTTGGAGAGCTCCCCGAGACAGCCAACGTGAAGCCCAAGAAATTGAAAGGGGGAAGCCGAAACCCGATAGTCTTCCATGACTACGAGAGCTACGTGGCGAAGTTTCAGAACAAAGAGAAAACAACCGATGATACCTATACCCCCCCCGATATTTATGATGCGGTGTTGAGCTATGTACGGAGCATCTATCCGATGGAAGGGAAAGAGGTGCTCCGACCGTTCTATCCAGGAGGAGACTACGAGCATGCGGAATACCCGGAGGATGGCGTGGTGATAGACAATCCGCCGTTCTCGATGTTTACAAAGATATGCAAGTTCTACAGTGAGCGCAGGATCCCATTCTTCATCTTCGGCCCGGGACTCACCATCTTCTCTTGCCTCAAATACTGTTCCGTTGTCGTTGTAGCACCGCAAATAGAGTTCAGCAATGGGGCGAAAGTGAAATGCAACTTTGCCACGAACCTCATAGGTGATACCCTTGTGACCATATCGCCCGAGCTCTCAAAGGCAATAGCGGCATGCCCATCGCAGCCGCAGAAAGCAAGTTTGGCAAAGTATCAATACCCCAAAGAATTGCTTTCTGCCTCTGACCTTCAAACGATGGCAAAAGGAGACTTGCCATTCTCCGTCAACAGGGACGAAGCTGTACTTGTTTGTAATCTTGACAATCATCCGAAGAAAGGGGGCTTGTTTGGCGACCACCTGCTGATATCAGAGGCAGCGGCGGTGAAGGCAGCGGCGGTGAAGGCAGCGGCGGTGAAGGCAATACCGATAACGCTCAGCGAGCGGGAGCATGCCATCATCGAAAGATTGTAATCTATTGAAAAGCCCCGGCACGGCTCAGTGTCGGGTCTGGGTGTAATTTTAACAGCTGATGCTCATACGCCGGTTAAAAGTACATAACCGGCTCCAATTTTCGGATCTTGACGGTAATTGTAGAAACAAGGAAACTTATGATCGGAATAGACATCATACGCAAGAAAAGAAACACGAGCGGCACGGGTGGCAACTCTGTTGGCTCGGGAATCAGCACCCCGTCTGGCGGGGACGTACAGAACGCGGTCCATGCCGACGACGCAGACCACGCAAACCGGGCAGATGAGGCAATTCACGCACATAGTGCACAAGAACTTGACGGGAACTCATCCGTCTGGCAGAAGATCCGCGACCTTATTGGAGGTATTGGTGATATATTCCTCCGCAAGGACCAGGACGATGAGACCCCTCATAAGCTCGGCATGGGCGAGGCAGAGGTGAAGGGCGACCTGACAGTTGGCGGTCATGTGGCGACCGACGACATCCATTCTCCTGACTCAGACGGAAGTACGGCAATGACGGGAAAGGGCTGGACGCTAAAAAACGTGAAGGATGCTTCGGGCTCTTATTCCGTGCTGGCGGTTGACAATATCGTGGTGAGGAAAAAGATAGAGGCTGCTGAGCTGGAGATACACAAGAAGACCTATGTCGGGGCGCAGATGATCGCATCCGATTGGGGACATAAGATCATCAAGGTGGAGCCCATCTACGCAGATTTCGCAGCGCATACATATTCCAATGTTGGGCTTACGCTGTTTACTCTCCCTGTTAATATCGACGGGGCTGTCAAGTACGTGACTTTTGTAGGAAAAGCTCTTTCGGACACAGAGACGCGTGTGGAGTTGCTTGGGGATGACAAGGGTATCCTTAACAGGGAATTGGAGACCACCGCAAACGCCTTTAAGGTTTATTTCTGTGAGAGCGACGGCACGGCTGCCATTAAGGACGATCTTGTCGTGGGTTCCATGGCGCAGGTGCAGGAGTTCAACGTTCGCTCTCGTGTTACACACAACTTTACAAACTCGTACTACTGGGGCGTGTGCGTCGCGCATGGCGTGGAGGAGAACGTTATGATAGGCGGAAAGGCTACGTCTTGCATTTATGGCGTTTTCGCGCATACCACGGACATGATCTCACTGACCTCAGAGGCTAATGGCAAGACATTTTCCTGTTATGGCATGGAGCAGGCAGGATGTACTTTCCCGGTTGTCGGTGACGACATGGTAGGTTTCGGATGCGCGGATCCCTATCAGGACGCTGACCTTCATGGAACCACTTGACAAGGGTGCCACGTTCCACGGCACCGTGACCTTCCACAATCTCCGCCCCGTGGAGCTGGGAGCCCTGCTCTCGGCCCTGACCTTCCACCATACGCCCCAGTGCCGCCATCAGCTCGGCATGGCCAAGGCCTACGGATATGGGAAGTGCAGGTACGATGCCAAGCTCTGTGTCACCGCGTCGTCGAGAGCCGGACAACCGAAGGACGCAGACTACTTCATGGCGAGGTTCGAGGACTACATGTCCCACTACGTTGCCGCCCATTGGACCGAGCAGCAACCCATCAAGGAGCTCTTCACTATGGCCGGCAACAATGTGGCCAATGGTGATGCCTTCGACTTCATGACGATGACCAACGAAAAGGACACCAATGAGTTTGAGCTGGCGAAAATAAACTTTGAGTATCTGCAACGTGCCACCGCCTTGCTGCCACAGGTTATCACTCCCAAGACGCTCTGCGATACGCCAGAGTTCAAGGCTGAGATGGAGGACGACAGAAAGTGGGAGGAGGAAAAGAAGGCAGAGATGGAGAGACTGATGAGGCTGGAAAAACTTCGCCGGCACCTGGTGGAGATGGAGAAGAGTATAGGACTAGCCTCGGCAGACAACGATGGTCTTAGCCGATTGAAGAACGAGTTGTCCGGGATACAGACTGGCGACGCGGGTTACCAAAACACCATCGCAAACCTCATGGCAATGATTGACAGACAAATGGAGCGAAACAGACAGTTGGCACTTCACCAATTCAAGGAAGCCTATGAGCAGAGAGTCGCCATGTCGGGCACGGACAAGGGCCTTCTCAACAACCTCAAGGCCGAGCTCGGCAACCTGCATACCGACGACAAGGACCAGCAAGCCATCATCACTGGGCTGATTGCGGAGATTGACAAGGTCATCGCGCAGATGCCACAGGCCGGATTCCAAGAGGCCTTCAAGACTGCCATCACGGACTACAAGATGTTCGAGGCGAGGGTCAATGCCGGACTGAGAAATCTGAAAAAGGCCGGCGTGGACAAGCTGACGCAAGACGACAAGGACTTTGGTGCCGCCAAGCTCCATGAGGCCTACGACCACGACGACAAGAAGTCACCTAAGGACTGGGCGGTGGCGACGGGCCGCTTCTTCAAGAGATGCGGCAAGACTGTCGGCAACGACATCGCAATGGAATGGTTCACAAAATTAAAGAGATGAGCAAGATTCTAATTTCATTCATCGGCACGGGGCGTATTGAGAGCGATGGCAAAGCCAAGAGGGAATATCGTCTCGCCCGTTATCGACTGGGTGACGAGGAGACGGAGACTTCCTTCGTGGCTTATGCCCTGGAGCAGTTTCTCAGGCCTGACAAGATTTTCCTCGTTGGTACACCTCATTCTATCTGGGAAGAAGTTTATAGGGCTTTCTGCGACCACCCCGATGATGATGTATGGTCAGAATTGGGTGACTGGTGTGAAAAGGCCAACCAGGATACTCCTGTCGAGGATATGCCTCACAAGAAAGCAGTCGAGGAAGCTATAGGCAAAGGCTCGAAGATATTCCCCATCCGTTATGGTATTGACGAGGAACAGATCCAGCAGAATATCAACATCATCTTAGGACTGCGCGACTACTTGTCCGACAATGATGAGATCATAGTGGATATCACCCACAGTTTTCGCTCTCTACCCTTGCTGATCATGCAACTCATCCTTTATCTCAAGCAGATTAACTCGCCCAAGGTGACTGTCTCGCATGTCTATTATGGCATGCTGGACATCATTAAGGATCTGCACTACGCTCCCGTGGTAGATATCAGCAGCATGATCAGACTGAGCGACTGGATCACCGGTGCCTTCACGTTTAAGCTCAACGGCTCATCGACACAGTCCGCAAGGTTGTTGGAGCAGGAAGGTGGTAATTCGGCAGCTTCTCTTTTGCGCAAGTTCTCCGATGTGTTGAGTCTGAACGATATGGGGCAATTGCAGCAGCAGGTGCAGGAATTGAGTGGCATAAAATATCCCTCCGAGATGGCCCGCCTGGCATTGGAGCCCACTGTTAGTAGTTTTGTTAAGCAGTTCAAAGGCTTGAGTGCGTCAGAGTTCCAATACAAGCTTGCCGTTTGGCATTACAACAATGCCAACTATCTTGCTGCCTACAATGATTTGGTAGAGTGCATCATCACAAAGGTGTGCGAGGAGACGCCGGAATATGACTGGCATAACTACAATAACCGTGAATCGGTGCGAAGTGCCTACAAGTCTAAGGGGACCAAGATGCCCGACGATACTCAGTGTCTGTACCTGTCCAGCAAGCTGATTGAGATCTACCGGCTCATCAATCCGATAAGAAACTATCTGGTGCACTTGTCGAGGAGACGTGCCGAGAAAACAAGTGTGACGACGAAGATAAATACGCTGAAAAAGGCTATAGAAGACATGAAGGCAGAAATCCGTCTCCATGCCAAATCGCCTTATGACCTATAATCCACAAAGAATATGGCAGACAGTAAAATCAGTCTTTTCCCTCAACAGCAGCAAGCGATGGAGGCCATGAAGGTCTTCACCAAGAGTGCTGAGAATAGAGTATTCATTCTCTCCGGCTATGCGGGTACCGGCAAGACTACACTCCTCAGAGCTTATACTGAATGGTTGGAGAAAGAGCACTATGTGAATGCAGCGACAGACAGCATGTTGAAAGGCGCAGACATGAATAAGTACATTCCTATGGCCTCCACGGGTAGGGCAGCGAAAGTACTAAGGGATAAGATAGGTCAAGGTGCCACCACTGTTCACAGTACGATCTACTTCTATAAAGGTTTTAACCAAGACTTGGAGAAGTTGACTCAGACGATCGACAAGAATGTGGGAATCGACAAGACAGGACAGCTCTTCCTTACCTTTGGTTTTGAGCCCATAGAACAATTGAGCAGGACCGTCTACATCATCGATGAGGCCTCCATGGTTAGTGATACCGAAACCAAGAATCCGACTCAGGCTCTCTTTGGCTCTGGCAAACTGTTAGAGGACTTGCTCCATTACGACCCGAATGGAAAGTTTGTCTTCGTGGGCGACGACTGTCAGTTGCCCCCGATAGAGGGCGATTTCTCACCGGCACTAAGTGCTGACTACATATCTCAATGCTATGGCCTGAGCGTAAAGACGGCTGTGCTTACGGAAATCATCCGGCAGAAGAACGATAATGACATCATCCTCGCAGCTAACAAGGTGCGTGAGTTGTGTGAGAATCCTCCACGGGTGAAATGGGGACAATTCCCGTTCAGAGGGTACAGTCATATCAATGTACTCTCCAGTCTGCGACAGCTCATAGACCAGTATGTGAACGAGATTCGGCAGAAGGGCTATGAAGCCGCAACGCTCATCACGGGCTCCAACAAGAGCTGTGTGTCGCTGAGCACCATCATCAGGCAGGCCCTTGGTTACACCCAACCGCAGCTAATGGAGGGAGAATTGCTTTTAGTCACGCAGAACAACCTCTCTACCGGACTGATGAATGGAGATTTGATTGTCGTAAAATACGTCGGTGACAGACAACAAGTAAGAGCCAACTTGACCTTCCTCAACGTAGAGGTGGAGGAGCTGGCCTCAAAGCGCACACACAGCATCATGCTCATCGAAGACATTCTTTATTCTTCTTATGTCAACTTAACCCAGGAGCAGCAGAAAGACCTCTTCATAGACTTCTATCGCCGTGAAAAGAAAAAGGGCGTAAAGGAGAAGGACAATATGTTCAAGCATGATCTCATGAGGGATCCATATCTCAATGCGCTGCGTGCCGTGTATGGTTACGCCATCACTTGCCACAAGTCACAAGGCGGTGAATGGAACAAAGTGTTTGTGGACATACCACGGCGGATGAGTCATCAACCTGACCGGCGGACATATCAATGGCTTTACACGGCCATGACACGAGCCAGCGAGACGCTCTTTGTGGCTAATGATTTCTTTATCGTATAAAAAACTTCATAATATGGCAAGAAAACTTTTCATATCATTCCTTGGGACTGGCAATTACAGTAAGTGCGTATACTATGACGCGAAACATCAGTACAGTCCCACCAATTTCATTCAGTGTGCTACCTTAGAGCAGATCGGGGCACAACATTGGGATGAATCTGACGCAGTACGCATCTTCACTACGGAAAAGGCAAAAGAACTGAACTGGAACAAGACCTTGAAAGATAGAGAATATGACGGACTGGAGAAACAGTTGAACAGCATGAATCTGAAAGCTGATGTTCAGAGCGTCGGCATCTGCGATGGGAAAGACGAAACGGAAATGTGGGACATGTTTGAAACTGTATTCTCGCAGATTAAAGAAGGTGACAATATCTATGTCGATCTTACCCATGCGTTCCGTTATCAGCCTATGCTCATGCTGGTGCTGACTAACTATGCTAAATTTCTTAAGGATATAACCGTATCGCACATCTCCTATGGAAATTGGGAGGCTGGTAGACAAGGAGGCCGTACCACAGTAGTGGATGGTCAAGAATACATTCTCTCGCCTATAGTAAATCTGCTACAGCTCTCTCAACTTCAGGACTGGGCCACAGCGGCGGCTGACTTTATACAAAACGGATATGTCGATAAGATGAGTGAATTGGCTACAGGTTCCATCAGGCTGCTGCAGAAAGACGAAGCGACGCGGAGCAATGACAACCGGAAACTCGCCTCCTTCGTCGGTGGGTTGAAAACCTTGGTGGAAGAACGCCAGACCTGCAGAGGCTTGGATATTTGTAGCGGTGCAACCCAGCAGAAGCTTATGAATCAGGCGGGCGAACTGGGTGAAGTAGTGATAAAGCCTTTGGAACCCATCCTTGAGAAAGTGTCGAAAGCATTGCCCAAGTCCGATGGCTCACTCTACAATTGCCTTGATGCTGCTCAGTGGTGTTACGACAATCACCTTTACCAGCAGTCAGCTACAATCCTGCAGGAAGGTGTCGTCACCTATTTCTGCGAGCGGCACGGTATCGCCATCAATAATGAGGAAGAGAGAGGTGTGGTCAACTCGGCCTTCAAAATCAAGGCCGATGCTCTACCGCAATCCGAATGGGATGTAAAGCCTGGTCTGAAAGACAAACTGATGGAACTTCTCGACGACATTCTCCTCTCCAAACCCGCCATCTTCAATGCTTTCGGCAACATCTCAGAGATCAGGAACGACTACAACCATGCCGGCTTCCGCTCGAAGCGCAAGCCTCAGAGTCCTGACAACATCAAGAAGAACATCAAGAAGGCTCTCTTGTGCTTCAAGCAATGCCTTACAGATGACTACGAGGCAAAGGCACGTGTCAGGCGCGTGTTTGTCAACCTCTCCAACCACCCGTCGGCCGACTGGGATGAGGGGCAGAAGCATGCCGCCAGTGCCTATGGTGAGATTGTCGACTTGCCTTTTCCGTCAGTGCCTACCTCCTGTAGTGATAAGGATATGGATAAACTTGTGAAGAAGACGATAAGCACCGTGCAAAAAGTTGCCTATCCTGCCTGTGAGGTGACTGTACATGTCATGGGTGAGATGACGCTTACATACAGGATAGTGAGTCAGCTTAAGGCACGAGGTATCCACTGTGTGGCATCCACTTCAGAGCGAATAGTTAAGGACCTCGGCAATGGAGAGCGGATATCTCAATTCCATTTTGTCGCCTTCCGCGAATACTGATAATCAATGCTAAAACTAAAAGCAATAAAGATATGGAATTGATTCTGAACACCTATGGAGTATCGCTTAACCGCGAGGGCGAGAGCTTTGTCATCACCTCGGCTGACGGACGGCAACGCATTCCCTCTGTCGGCATTACGAGCATACAGATAAGTCGTGGTGCACAGATCACGAGTGATGCCGTATTGTTGGCCATAGAACATGAGATAGAAGTTCTCTTTATGGATAAAAGTGGAAAGCCTATGGGGCGTATATGGAGTCCACGCTACGGGTCTATCTCGACAATACGTAAAGGCCAGCTTAACTTTGTTTATTCCAAGGCTTCCGTACAATGGATAAAAAGAGTCATCGACAAGAAAATGGAGAACCAGCAGGCCTTGATGCTGTTATTTTGCAAGCAGGAAGGTGTCGATGTGGATGTGGACAAAAACATTGCGCGTATCGAAGACTATCGCAACAAGGTCAAAGCCCTTGAGGGCGACATCGTCAACGATATCTCCCCCAGTCTGCGTGGATGGGAAGGACGTGCCGCAAACATCTATTTCACTACCATCAACGCCTTTCTTCCAGAGCCTTTACGCTTCAAGGAACGCTCCCAACACCCCGCCATGGATGTCACGAATGCCTTCCTCAACTATGGCTATGGTGTCTTGTATGGACGTATCGAAGGCGCGCTCATCAAGGCAGGCATTGATCCTTATATTGGCGTCATGCATCGTGATGACTACAATAGGCCTGTCCTGGTCTATGATGTCATAGAGCTCTATCGCATTTGGGTAGACTACGTCGTCTATACACTCTTGGCACAGAATGTGGTAACAGATGAGTTCTACTCCGTTCGTGAGGATCAAAGCTTCTGGTTAGAGCCCCTTGGACGAAGAGTACTCATCCAATCTCTCAACGACTATTTAAGTGAGGTGATCACTGTTAATGGCACGCAGCGCTCCCGGCTGACACAAATAAGTCTCTATGCGCAATCACTTGCTCAGATCTTTAAAAAATATGAATGATGTTGATGTTCGGAAATAACATTCAGTCTCCCGCCGATCCGCTTCGGAAGGTGCAGGAGAGCTATCTCTTCCACAGCCTTGTCAACCCTAAAGCTGAGGTGTCCTCTGCCATGCAACAACTACGCATCGTATACTCCATGGATGCCTCGCGCTACTCCCAACTCAAGAGGCAATTGCCATATGTCGTGTGTGGCATGTTCAATCCTCCATACCGTCGGACAGAGAATTTTGCTTATACCGAAAACTTTATCTTGGACTTCGACCACCTTTCTTCTAAGAAGATAGACTTGAATAGTCTCAAACAAAGGATTGTAGCTGACAATAGAGTGATGCTGTGCTTCGCCTCGCCCAGTCAGGATGGAATCAAGGTGATGTTCCGCCTTAAAGACCGGTGCTATGACAGCGGATTATACAAAATCTTTTACAAGGCTTTCGCTTCTGCCTTTTCTCAAAGTCTCGGTATAGATCAGGTGCTGGACGCACGCACCTCTGATGTCACGCGAGCTTGTTTTGTCAGTGTCGACACGGAGGCTTATTACAGCGAGGCGGCCGAACCTGTTGACCTCACAGCATTTATACAGGCTGACAACCCTCTCGCTGTCTTCGATATGAAGAAAGAACAAGCCAAAAAAGATAAAGAGCAGAAAAAGGAAAGAACAGTAGATCCTCGTCCTAAAGACCCCACAAAAGACATCATGGACAAGATTCGGAGTACACTGAGGCCCAATGCACCTGTTAAGAAACGGGAAGCATACGTACCTGCTCAGCTCAATGACATCATTTCGCCGGTATGCGATAAGATAAGGGAGACAGGCATCATCGTGACAGAAGTCACTAATATCCAGTATGCTAAAAAGATTCGCTGCCAACTAGGCATGCGGCAGGGAGAGTTAAACCTCTTTTATGGCAAGAAAGGGTATAGTGTCGTGGAGTCACCGCGTAGAGGTACAGACGATGAGCTCAATCACCTTCTCGCCGACATTGTAAGGGCTTTCCTCTCTGATATGAGCCCACTACCTTATTAATTTTCCTATGAGAAAGAAGAAAGAACCTCTGCCTTATGTAGAAGTCCTGCGACGATTGGCACATGCCGGTGTCAAGGACTCGCCGGATGTCAACAGGGTTACTGGCTATACCGAGGATATGCCCTCGCTGAGAGACAGGGTTGATTTCTTGATCGGTGTCGTCAACCGACAGCAACGAAAAGCTACAGATATGTTGTTTTTTATTATGTATGACATAGAGAGTAACAAGGTAAGGCGTGAGATCGCTAAGTATCTCGAGGATAAAGGCTGCTTCCGCATCCAGAAGTCTATCTTCCTTGCCAGCTCCGACAGGTCTGTCTATGAGCAGATCAAATCTGATCTTGCCGAGGTTCAGGCACTCTACGACAATCACGATAGCATCATCCTCTGTCCGGTATCTACAGATGAGATGCGTGCTATGAAGGTCATCGGGCAGGAATTGAATATCGACATCATTACTCAGACAAATAACACTCTCTTCTTTTAATGTTGATATGAACAAAAATGAACGCGAATCACAGGAGAATATTCTCCGTATCAGTCATATCGTCAGCAAGGCTTTCAGTCTTGGAAAGGAACACAAGACTGATGAGGCCTATGAGACGTTGCATCCTTATCTAGAGCGCGATGAAGTGGCTTATGAGATCTTGAAACTGTTATCTTCAGTTACTCCCGTGTTCAATGGAAAGTTTTTTATATGCAGTATGCGATGGTGGGGGAGCCTTTGTCTTAAGAGACTATCCTCAAGATGAGTTTGTCTTCAACCGTGTTCAAGCTAATGCGGCAGTTGGATAGCCACCACGCCACTTTCTTCGTTCTATAATAGAATAAAGCACAGAAGAGATTGCAAATACAAGATCTCTCTTATTAATTATATTTAACCCAGCCGTTCTTTGACTTATTGAAAAATTTTCGTAATTTTGCAATCGCTTTGAAATGGCATAATATTTTTTAATTATCATGTGTCAAAGACTTCCTTAATGAGATTTGAGTCTTATTTACAGTAACTTGATATTTTGAAGGTCAAAGAGTATCATCCACTATAATCCACTATAATAAAAAGAAACCGCCAGATCAATAAAAAAGAGGAAGATAGTCAAAGAGTATCATCCACTATAATCCACTATAATAAGGATTAAGACAATCTAAGAAGAACTGTGCGCAAGCATTAAGATGTCAAAGAGTATCATCCACTATAATAAGGATTAAGACTGCAGCTTTTGAAACCTTACTTTTAGTTGTTGTCATAAGTCAAAGAGTATCATCCACTATAATAAGGATTAAGACCTTGTTCTCCAAGTCAGGGGCTACGCATTCAAAATAGTCAAAGAGTATCATCCACTATAATAAGGATTAAGACCTCTTATTATTTTATTGGTTTGATTTGTCGTACTACGTCAAAGAGTATCATCCACTATAATAAGGATTAAGACCTATAAATTTCCGGAAGATTGTATTCTGGAGAATAATGTCAAAGAGTATCATCCACTATAATAAGGATTAAGACATTTCCCGTTTCATTCAAGAATTCAAAGAATTTCGAGTCAAAGAGTATCATCCACTATAATAAGGATTAAGACTTCTTTTGTCTATCCCTGTTATTTTTGTTATTTTGTCAAAGAGTATCCTCCACTATAATAAGGATTAAGACGCTTGTCGAATAATTGCTGAGCTTCGACGTTGCGTAGTTAAAGGGTATAATCTTCTGAAATAAGGGCATTAGAGCCCCGTTAAAATCGAGAAAATTGTATATTATCTAAAATATATTAGATTCTGTTTCATTATCTTCACATTATTAACAAAAGATTCATTATCTAAATCGATAAATATTATCCAGAGACAACAAGAATCCCCCCTTTGTTGCCCACGTAAGTAGCATGCAAGCATTTTTATTTGTCCTATTCTAATTTCTGTCATAATCCGTATAGGAAACGTGAATAGATCATACAGAAATCTCGAGAGAATTTATTCTATTCGCGATTGTTTTGCATAGCAATAGCTTAAGTGTTACCATAAATTCTCGAGAAAATTTTGTGTTATACGTGATATTTTTACTGTTGTTTTATCTATAATCTCGGCAAAATATTGTATTTTTGTAATCAACGATGAAGTTGCGTGCAGTCATAGCGCATATCGCCTACATGTGTGAGGATTTACGACTGAGACATACTGCCCATCTGGCTGTGGATGACACAGCTCTTAAGATGTTGGAAATGATTATCGGATGAGCGAGAGCTTAACAAATAGGAATGGGAATTATGTTTAAATATTATACTCTTATAAAATCGAAGTATCCAGTATTATGCACAATCATAAAGAGAATGTTTTGCTGTTCAATGATTGCCATGATACTGAATCCAACGTCATGGTTATTCCTGTCCTCTTCCATAATAATCGTGACAAGCCTGCAACTTTTTGGGTTGTTCTTATGCTTTGTCGCGCTATACTTGGTTCCATATCTTGTCATTGGGAGTGCAGAATGGTATTGGCTTAGAAAGAAATCATGGTCGGTTCAGACTATTGTGATATGGTTTTCGGTAAATTTTTTTATTCTATCAGTCATATTACTTTTCAGTTACATGTCTATGGCCCCAAGCAGAAGTGGGCCTAAGTGTTTGTCGCCATTGGTTCTCATCATACCAGTGGCATCCCTTATCGGATCATTGTTATCTGCTATTCCTATTTCGTATTATTGTAAACATTACCATCATGAACTTACACAATCTCATCTGACTGATGAGAATAAGGAGTGAAACTATTAAACTGTTAAAAATGATGAGATATAAAGACTTGTTCTTAGACTTCGACGATACGCTGTACGACACTCATGGCAACAGTACGATTGCGTTGAAGAAACTCTTTGACGAACGGCATTGGGACAAGATCATGCCGTCCTACGAGGCGTTCCGAGACGCGTAATTTGCAACCAATATCGATGTGTGGACAAAGTATGCGCATGGGGAGATAGACCGTGACACGCTAATCGTGGAGCGGTATCGCAGACCGGTTACGGAGATGGTGAAGGCATGTGGCGGCGACACGTCGTGGGTTACTCCAGAGTGGTGCGTTGCTGCAAGCGACCGCTATGGCGATATCATATCGCAAGAGCCAGGTACCGTACCGGGAGCGAAGGAGCTCTTGGACTATCTCAGAGATAAAGGATTCAGGCTGCATATCTGCAGCAATGGCTTCCATGAAGTACAATTTCGCAAACTGAAGTCCGCAGGGTTAGAAGGTTATTTCTCGACCATTATTCTCAGTGAGGATGCCGGTGCCAACAAACCCCGTAAGGAATTCTTTGACTACGCTCTCACTAAGACTGGTGCTCAGCGTGAGACGACCATTATGATTGGTGATCATTTTGACACAGACATAGCCGGAGCGATCAATGCAGGATTGGATACCATCTTTTTCAACCGCTGGAGTATTGATCCGCAAGCCTTGAAAAGACAACCGAACTACATCGTCGACAAGCTGATGGAGATAGAGAATATTTTATAAGGACTAGGCTTTGTCGTCTATAAATCGAAAAAGTATGAATCAATTACAAGACAAGGTGAACACTTAATCATAAATACTGACGAATATCGAAGAGGTTGGAATTTCATCCTTCGTTTTCTCGCCATGTCAGAGATAATGATATGCTCGGGTCGTTTGGATACTACAAAAGAGGAAAAGCTCATCTCTCATGCACTTTATCTGCCAAGCCTTGTTGGACATGCTTCCATCTCCACAATGAAGAAGTGGGAGGGAAGTAGGTCATTACCATGGAGCCTGGCGTAATCTTCCATCGGCTCTTTCGTTTGCGTTTCAATGGTAGTGCAAAGGATGCAGTCTTCCTGACAAGATTTGTATTGATCCAGCTCTTCTCATCGTGGGCGAAACATCATAAAGGCGCCCCCTCGCTTTTCCAATGGCAGCCATGAACAAGATTCCAAAGTATCATTTCTTTTGCCTGACTATTTGAAACGACCTTTCAACTAAATCCTTCACCAACGCATCGTCCGCCCTTGTGGCATCAATACCGATCCAATACTTGGCATTGCCGTTGTAGGGCTTGTCCAGGCACTCGTACTGTTCCAGTAGATTCCCGATATCTTCTTTTGGGCATTTCACAGTGACATGACTAAGATCATTGATATTGAAATAGCAGAAGATATGCCCGCCAATGTAAAAAGCCAGCACGTCTCTTGCTGCCTTGAACTGCTGGAAAGGAAATTTCTCTTCTACCTCATCGGACAGCGACAAACAATAATTCCTTAGTTCTTCTACATTCATTCCTTATCCAGTTTAGAATCGTTCAAAATAGTATCTTGCCACAGTCATAAGACAGCACTTTACCGCCCGTATTTGTTTTTCTACTTTCCCACGCAGGCCACCTGTGATTTCGCCTAACTGCTCAAGGCAGATTCTCAAGTCTTCTGAGAGCAGGTCACCACTCAGTCCTTGATGCAAACCCTGAATCACTCGGGAAATACTGTCATGAGCACGGATTAATGATTCATAATGACGGGCATTGGTGATAATAACATCATTTTCCGTGACTTCCGGAATATTCGCAGCCTGATAAATGGCTTCCTCTAAGGCATTAAGGTTCTTGCCATATTTAGCACTAATAGAAAGATGGGGAAGGGTCATGTCTTGCTTGTCATTTTTATCGATTTTATTGAGGATGACAATCAATTTCTTCTTTTCCGCACGTTTCCTTACTTCTTCTATTTCCTTTTGTGTGGGAGGCTCATCAACGAGCCATAGGATGATTGTCGCTTCCTCCATTTTCTGATAGGTGCGTTCTATCCCTAATTGCTCAACCGTATCCTGAGTATGTCGGATCCCAGCTGTATCAATGAAACGAAAGGTGATGCCGTGAATATCTGTTGTGTCCTCAATGACATCCCTCGTTGTGCCATGGATATCGCTTACAATGGCCCGATCCTCATGAAGGAGTTGATTGAGTAAAGTACTTTTTCCTACATTTGTCTTGCCGATGATGGCAACGGGAATGCCCTCTTTGAGAGCTTTACCTGTTTGGAAGGAATGGGCGAGTTCAGTGATTCGCTTGTCAATCCTTTCTGCTAAATCGAGAAGGTCATCTCTCTTGGCAAACTCCAGGTCTTCATGGTCGCTGAAATCCAATTCCAACTCTAACAAAGAGGTCATCTTCAACAACTGATTACGCAACTGAGAAAGTTCCCCACTAAAATGTCCCCTTAGCTGACTCAATGCCATTTGGTGAGATGCACGATTGCTTGCAGATACCAGATCAGCTACTGCTTCAGCCTGCGATAGGTCCATCTTACCGTTCAGGAAGGCGCGTTCAGTGTATTCTCCTGGCCTTGCTTGCCTTGCTCCCTGTTGGATGACAGTATGCAGCACTTGTTGTAGGATATAGCGGGATCCATGACAACTGATCTCTACGCTATCTTCTCCTGTATAGGAGTGAGGCGCATGAAAGACACTCACAAGAACATCATCCAAGACTTTCCCTTCCAAATCCTGCAATGTGCCATAATGTATCGTGTTGGGCTTGGCTTGTAGGAGTCTTTTACCACGTTGCGCGTGGAAGATCCGGTCAGTGATGACAATTGACTCTGGGCCGGAAAGCCGGATCACACCAATGGCACCTCCCGTCGGAGTCGCCATTGCACATATCGTATCATTGTTTATTTGCATATTAGATCCGATCAAGAACTGTCTGAACAAGGTCCTCCATTCCTCCTTTATAATTTGGGTTTGCTCCCCTGGCCACTCGATTTGCGATGACCAGGCAGCAGGTAGTCGCCTTGTGTCCCATCAAACGGGACAGTCCTGCGATTGCACTACTCTCCATTTCAAAGTTGGTTATTCTGTAACCTTCATATTCAAACGACTCAATTTTCTTGTTTTGGTCAGGGTCGGCGAGGGGAACACGGAGTTCCCTACCTTGTGGTCCGAAGAAACCACCACATGAGATGGTAACGCCTTTTACCATGTTGTCTCCGGCGATCCGTGCTGTCAGCTCTTTATCTTCGTCAATGACATAGGGAGAGCAGAGTAGGGGATTCCAACGCATGTGCTCCTTGAATTTTTTCTCGAAATCCAAATCGCACACATCATTTCGTCCTGCATAGAAATTGAGAAGACCATCAAATCCAATGCTCTTTTCACTTGCAATGAACGTGCCTACAGGTGTATAAGGCTGCAATCCCCCACAGGTACCGATCCTGACCAGGGTCAATTGTCTGAAAGCCTCCTTTTCTTTCCGGGTCGAAAAGTCGATATTGGCGAGTGCGTCCAGTTCATTGAGAACGATATCAATATTATCACACCCGATTCCCGTGCTTTGTGCCGTGATCCTTTTCCCCTGATAAGTACCTGTAACGGAATGGAACTCACGACTTTGCACTTCGTCCTCGATATCTTCAAAATGGGAAGCGATCATCTTGACCCTGCCTGGATCACCTACGAGGATGACTTTATCTGCTAACTGTTCTGGTTTTAGGTGCAGATGGAAAATACTTCCATCAGAATTGATAATCAACTCAGATTCTGCAAAATACTTGTTACTCATCATCGGATTTATTTAGTTAATAATAGATTTTCAGTATTGCGGATCTTTTTCTCCTGGTCATGGATGGTGATTCGCAGTTGCTCCAACGCTTTCTCTTCTTTCAAGATGGTATTCCTTAATTGATGGTTCCCTCGATGAAAGTCGAGACGTTGTTGGTCAAGACGTTGTGAACGGGTTGCCAAGTCTTTCTTCATCTTCAGGAGATCTTGAAAGAGTTGCTTGGCGGTAGATGACTTGAAATCAGATAAATGGTGATAGACAACACCATCGTTGATCACGCAGTCAAAGGTATCCGTGGTCTTTTTGCTTTTAATCCTTTCTTTCAACTTGGCAAGGCGAACCATGGCGGCAGCCCTGTTCCCGAACTTCCATGTATCCTTAATACTGAGGATACGGGAATACTTCTCTATTTGTGCATCTGTCATGTTGTCTTGTTCGAAGCTTTGGCGGCTGCTTGTAGGGACAAATGTATAAACACAAACTTTGCCTTCAGGCTGGCGCCGGTCTGTGACCAACCACCCCAACGAATCGGGTTCGTCGATCGCCAACAAATAGTCATTGGCAGTTGAATTGAAAGGAAGCCCATAATTGTCCGGATTATAGAAATGTCCCTTATCGCTATCAAAGAGGGTCATGAAGATGTCTCGTCCTCCCATACTACTTTCCCCCTCTGCAGAGAAGAACAAAGTAATGCCATCAGTCATGAGGAAAGGATAGTTCTCGTTCTTGCATTCATTATCCAATTCTGTCAAGAGAGTCGGATTACCCCATTTATTCCCCACTTTATCCATCGAATAGAGATGAGTACCTGTCGTGTCACCAGCTGCGAAATAGCAACGAGTACCAAATTCATTGGTATAAACAGTTGCAGGGATGGGGCTCTTCTTGTTAAAGAATTGCTGGTAAGTCTGCAGCGTACCCGATTCCTTACTAATAGGAATACTGCTCAGGAAATCATTCTTGTCAACGACGACGCTGTCAATAAACATGATCTTAGCCGTGGCTGGAATCATGGATTTATAGATTTTTACCCCAGGATTTTCAGTTACGGCAATCGTTTTTGGCTTGGCAACACGTGCCTTAGCCACCTTCCTCTTTTGGGCAAAGGAGAAGGTGGCACACAAGAACAATACGATAAGAAAGCAGTATCTATTCATCTTGAATTATTTAGCAGACAATTGTTTATCCATATTTGCAGCTGCGCGGCGTCCATCGCCCATGGCGAGGATCACGGTAGCACCGCCTCTGACGATATCTCCACCTGCATAAAGGTCCTTCCGTGAAGACTGCATTTCGTCGTTGACGACGATCGTATTCTTGCGACCAAGCTCCAGTCCCGGCACGGACTTAGGAACGAGCGGGTTCGGGGATACGCCGACGGCTACGATCACTTGGTCACAGTCAACCGTAATGGTCTCACCCGTTGGTTCTGGTCGGCGTCGACCACTCGCATCCGGCTCTCCCAGCCGCATGATATCTAACACAGCCGCGCGCACGGCACCGTTTTCATCGGCTAAATACTCCTTAGGATTATGGAGCGTGAGGAATCTGATCCCTTCCTCTTTGGCATGTTTGACTTCCTCCAAACGCGCAGGCATCTCAACCTCTGACCTACGGTAAACGAGCGTAACGTTAGCTCCTAAGCGCCTTGCGGTACGACAGGAGTCCATGGCCGTGTTTCCTCCGCCCACGACGATGACGTTCTTCCCCATATTGATCGGTGTGTCAGTTTGAGGATTAGCAGCATCCATTAAGTTGACGCGGGTCAGGTATTCATTGGAAGACATCACATTGATAAGGTTTTCACCAGGGATGCCCATAAAGTTGGGGAGACCTGCACCAGACCCCACGAAGATTCCCTTGAACCCTTTCGCCTCAAGTTGCTCGATACTAATGGTTTTCCCGACGATGCAATCGGTCTGGAAATGGACTCCTTCTTTCCGGAGATTGTCTACTTCTACATCAACGATACGGTTAGGGAGACGGAATTCGGGGATCCCATATTTCAATACACCGCCAATTTCATGCAGGGCTTCGAATACGTAAACGTCGTAACCCTTTTTGACCATGTCTCCAGCAAAGCTCAACCCGGAAGGTCCAGAACCAACCACGCCGACCTTAATGCCGTTAGATGGTGCGATCTCTGGCAAGGTCATGTTCCCACTCTCTCGCTCATAGTCGGCGGCAAACCGCTCCAGATAACCTATGGCAACGGCCTTCTCTCCCATTTTCAGGTGAATGCACTTGCTTTCGCACTGTTTCTCCTGTGGGCAGACTCGACCACAGACTGCAGGAAGGGCAGACGTCGACTTGAGCACTTTGGCAGCAGCAAGGAACTCACCGCGCTCAATATTCTTGATGAAGGAGGGGATATTGATATTCACTGGGCAACCTTCCACACAAGAAGGCTTCGCGCAATCGAGGCATCGCTTGGCTTCCGTAAGTGCCATCTCCTTGGTAAGGCCTTTGTTGACCTCTTCCAATCGGGTAGTAGCACGGTAAGCAGGATCCAGCTCAGGCATGACCACACGCTCTATTGCCTTGCGTTCCTTGGGGTTAAGGCTCTTGCGAAGGGCGACCCGCCATTCTGCATTCCGGTCTTCAAGCTCCTCGATCGGTGCATTCTGAGCCTTCATGTTCTCGGCTTTGATCTCGAATTTTACAGGATTATGGTAATCCGTGATCTGGTTGACATGGTCGGAATAATGCTCCATCTCTTCGGTTTCAGCATGCTTGAAGGTCTTCATCCGTTTGAACATCTCATCCCAATCCACCAAGTCGCCGTTGAATTCAGGACCATCGATGCAGACGAATTTTGTCTCTCCACCTATGGTTAGACGGCATGCACCACACATTCCGGTCCCATCCACCATGATCGTATTCAGGGAAACATCATTCGGGATATGATATTGATGGGCTAACAAGGAGCAGAACTTCATCATGATAGGAGGTCCGATGGCGAGCACCTTGTCAACATGCTCTCGCTTGATGACCTTTTCCATGCCTACCGTGATGACCCCTTTATCGCCATAGGACCCATCGTCAGTCATGATGATGACCTCATCAGAATATTTCCTGACGTCATCCACCATGATGACGAGTTCCTTCGTACGACCTGCAAGAACAGAGATTACCTTGTTTCCCGCCTGCTTGAACGCTGTTAATATTGGCAAGATCGCAGCGATGCCAATGCCACCGCCCGCACAAAGCACAGTCCCATACTTCTGGATGTTAGATGGATTTCCTAAAGGACCTACGATATCTTGAATAGAGTCGCCCTCGTTGAGCGCGCAGAATTTTGTTGAAGATAGGCCCACTTCCTGTACGACCAAAGTCAGTGTACCCGCTTGAGGATTTGATTTGGCAATCGTATAAGGCACGCGCTCACTGTTTTTGTCAACGCGTACGATGATGAAGTTGCCGGGCTTGCAACTACGAGCAATGAGAGGAGCCTCTACCTCGATGCAGAAGACCTTTTCAGAGAATTGCTCTTTCTTGATAATCTTGTTCATGATGTTCTTGCAATTAGTTTTTATTGAATGAATTGTCAGTTACTTCCTGATCTTGTATCCCCACATTCCAAAATAGAAAATGAAGATGAAACAGGGAACGCAAACCCAATAACTGGCTTGGTAACTCCAATGGTCTACGCACAATCCCTGAACCCAAGGCATTACTGCGCCACCTGCCATTGCCATGGTCAGCAACGAGGAACCTGCCTTCGTGAATTTCCCAAGGTCAGCCATGGCCAACGGCCACAAGGCTGGCCACATCAGGGAACAACCTAACGCCATGAAGAAAATGCAATAGACGGATACCTCGGGATTAGGGATGACGGCTACTGCGATGGAGCCTAAGATGGCAATGATGGCACAGATTCTCATGGCTGTTGCCTGCTTGAGGTACTTAGGAATACAAGTTGCGCCAACAATGTATCCTACGACCATTCCAATCGATGGGATAAAACCATAGTTGTCACCCATCAAGTGGATGGCCTTGGCATAGTCGTTAGCCGTCGCGAGTGAGATGGTCTCCACGCCTACATAAAGGAAAAGAGCCACGCAACCTAACAACAGATGAGGGAATTGAAGGATGGAAGTCTTCCCTTCAGCATAAGCGCACGCCGATGAAGCCTCTTCTGAAGAGTCATCCTCACCCTGAGCCTTCACTTCTGGCAGGGGGGCAAGAAGGGCTGCTACGCCAAGAGCCAGGAAGATACCTATGATAATGCCAAAAGGCAAGTACAGGTCGACCATCTGGATCTGGCTGATCGTCTTCCCAATCACCAAGGTGATGAACAGCGTGGTGGCCGGCCAAGCCAACTTATTGCAGATACCCATGACAGAGATCCGGGCTGCTGCAGAGTCCAATGGCCCAAGAATGGTAACATAAGGATTGACAGATGCCTGAAGGACAGTATTGGCAACACCGCTGACGAAACTGGCGATCAGGAACCAGACAAGGGATTCCCCGGCTGCGGCCACGATAAAGAGACCGAAGGCAATGGCAAAGATGACGAACGACAAGGCCATCGTTCTCTTATAGCCAATCGCCTGGATGCATTTCGTGGCAGGGATTCCAAACAGTAGGAAGGGCACGAACGTAGCCGCAAGGAGCAAGCTGGATGCTGCCCCAGACATGTTCATCGAATTCTTTAGCACTGGCATCAAGAACGAGTTGATGCCCATTGCGAAACCTATAGAGAAAAAGAAGATCCCTATGAATACCAATGGTATCAGATATTTACTCTTTGTCATATCACGTATTTGTATTTTTATTCAAAGTTTTTGTCGTCAAGCATCTCAAATCCGCAGTAGGGTACAAGTACCTTCGGTACGCGGATTCCCTCTGGTGTCTGGTTATCCTCAATGATAGAGGCGACGATACGAGGCAAGGCAAGGGCAGAGCCGTTCAGCGTATGGCACAGCTCTATCTTCTTGTCATCGGCATGACGATAGCGGCAATGCAACCTGTTGGCCTGGTAGCTTTCGAAGTTGGATACCGAAGATACCTCAAGCCATCTGCCTTGTGCAGCACTCCATGTCTCGAAATCATAACAGATAGAAGAGGTGAAGCTCATGTCGCCTCCGCACAGGCGAAGGATATGGTAGGGGAGTTCCAGCTTGATCAACAGGTTCTCTACATGGTCTAACATTTCTTGCAAGGATTGGTAAGAGTGCTGTGGGGTGTCGATGCGTACCAACTCTACCTTGTCAAACTGGTGGAGACGGTTCAGGCCACGTACATCCTTGCCATAGGACCCAGCCTCACGGCGGAAGCATGCCGAATAGGCACAACGCTTAATAGGAAGGTCTTTCTCGTCGAGGATTACATCCCGGAAGATATTGGTCACAGGCACCTCTGCCGTCGGGATCAAGTAGAGGTCGTCGAGATTGGCATGATACATCTGCCCTTCCTTATCAGGAAGCTGCCCTGTCCCTAAACCAGAGGCTTGGTTGACCACATAAGGGGGTTGGATTTCCAGATAGCCATCCTTGCGAGCCTCATCCAAGAAGAATGCTTCGAGGGCGCGCTGGAGACGTGCCATCTTGCCAATGTAGATAGGGAATCCTGCCCCAGAGATCTTAACGCCGAGGTCGAAGTCGACAAGATGATATTTCTTGCAAAGGTCCCAATGGCATAAGGCATCCTTGCCAAGGTCTGGCTTAACGCCACCCTCCTTGACAACGACGTTGTCACTGGCATCTTTGCCTTCAGGAACGTCGTCATTCGGAATGTTCGGAATCGTGAGCAGCACGTCGGTCATGTCCTTCTGTGCTTTTTCCATGATCTCTTCCAAGGCCTTGTCTGCAGACTTAAGTTCAGCGACCTGTTCCTTGATACCTGCTGCCAAGTCCTTTTTCCCTTCTTTCATCAGAGCTCCGATTTGCTTAGACAACTGGTTCTGCTGTTGCTTGTTGGTATCTAATTTCTGCTGGGACTCGCGACGTAACCTGTCGTATTCCAATACTTTCTCTATGGCTTCACGGGCACCTTCGAAGTGCTTCTTCTCCAAGCCTTTAATGACACGTTCAGTTTCCTCACTGATGAGTTTAAGCGTAAGCATAAAAATCTTTTATTTTAAAATATATATATTTGAGTACAAAGATAATGTAAATCAGGCGAAAAACAAAGAAAATCCTTTTAATTTTTCTTTCCCAACAGGTTGCTTATCCCTGATGGGACAAGTTCCTTTGCCATTTCCGGCAATAAGCAAGGATCCCAATCCTCCGAAGAGAATTGGGATCCTGTTGTTTGTTTGGAATAAGTTGTTTATGATTTAAGCTTCAGCTTCTGGTATGACAGATACTGTACTCTTGTTGTTGCGACCCTTGTGGAAGTTCACGACTCCATCAACGAGTGCATAAAGGGTATCGTCCTTACCAATGGCTACATTGTCACCAGGGTTGTGCTTGGTACCACGCTGGCGAACGATGATATTGCCTGCAATGCACTTCTGACCACCCCAGATCTTAACGCCTAATCTTTTTGAAGCTGATTCACGGCCGTTCTTAGAACTACCAACACCTTTCTTATGTGCCATTCTTGAATTCCTCCTTAACTTTAAGCGATTACTTGTTTAACTTCAACTTCTGTGAACTGTGCGCGCTGACCGTTTTTCTTGCGGCTGTCCTTACGACGTTTCATCTTGAAAACGATGACCTTGTCACCTTTTACAAGTGGGTTCACAACTTCTACAACTACCTTTGCACCCTCAACAGTAGGTGCGCCAACTGTGATAGCGCCCTCGTTGTCTACGAGAAGCACCTTGTCAAACTCAACAGTCTTGCCGGCTTCTGCTTCTTTGATGTGATGAACGAAGAGCTTTTTGCCCTGTTCTGCCTTGAACTGTTGACCGTTAATTTCTACAATTGCGTACATTATTTATTATATGAACGGTTATTCCGCAAGGCGTCTGACTTCGTGCCAGCACTTTTTCAAGCCTCCACGGACTCTAATCTTTTCTGCGATAGCATTGCCATTTGGCAATCAACTTGCAAAGTTAGTGAATTTTGGACAAACTAAAGGATCTTCTTGAAAAGAAATCTTCTTTTTAAGAGAAATTAACCATCTTGCGTCTTCTTTTCCTTGTGGTGCCGTATCGTTGAGTAAGAGGTTATCTCCTGCCTTGCAATAGGTCATCTCATGGAGCTCAAAAGGTTATCTATCGCAGCCTAAAAGGTCATCTCCTGGAGCATATGAGGGATAGAGCTTCGCAATGATGCCGTAACATGCTGGTTATCAGACCTATGTCCAGAATTCTTGTTCGCCGGTAGGTTCCATTCTTCCTCCACATTGAGGACAGGTATGCTTGTCCCAAATGGTAATCTTGTCACTGCCACATTTTAGGCAGAGTCGTCCCACTTCGGTATTAAAACTGGGTGCTACGTCACCGATAACGCCTCCAACAACAATGTTTTGAATGGTCTTGCAGTCGGGACATGTCATGGCTGTGATATGTTGCCCGAAAAGTCCTTTTCCGTCATAGACCTCTACTTCATAGCCGCAGTGGAGGCATTTGTATTTCTTCTTCCAAGCCATAGTCTTGTTGTTTCTTATGATTTTCTGTTGATATAGAAAGCTTCGTATTGCCTTGCCACCTTAGTATATTCATGATGACGCCGTATGTATTCCACGCTTTGGCGCTTGAGCAGAGGGATACGGTCTAAGTTCAGTACCAATTCTTCAAGCGCATGGTACACGCTTTGATAGGTGGGCTGCACATTGATGATGGGGCGCAACTCGCTCTCATGCAGGATTTCGTAGTTCTCTGGTTCACCACCTCCGATGACGATAATTCCCTTGCTCATAGCGAGTAATGAATTCATAGCTGGAGTATAGCTATAAAGCTGGTCCAGAATCACGTCGCTTCCTTCCATCAGATGTTGGTATTCTTGGAAAGGAACGCTCTCTGCGATGGTTAGGGTCATCTTTTGAGGAAATCGTTCCTGGACATCCTGAGCCGCCTTGAGCATGATGTCCGTCCCCTTATACTCATTCCGGCTCTTATTGATGCCGATGAAGACGTTGCACGAATCGTAATGGTCCTTGATCACGGGGTCTGTGCTTGGCAGTTTAATAGGATAGGGGATGAAGGTAGTCTTATGGGGAAAGCAAGGGTGGTAGGAGACGTAATATTCATAAAGCCCTGCGATAATGCCGTCGCAGTCTTCTGCGATGAATTGGTTGAGCTTTTCCTTTTCCGTCCCTATCCACTCTTTCCTATCCTTCAAGGCATCTGCATTGGTCCTGAGGGTACTGCCTATATTGAAATCACTATACCTCAAGGGTTTTGCTTCGATACAGGACTTGACCCAATAAGAATCCATCCCATAGGCTCCGAGAAATACGTTCCCGTTGTGTCTGCGAAGGTAATGGTAAATCGCCCAGATCCTTTCCGCCTTGACCTCAAGGAACATGGGATTGATGATTTGTACGACATCATACCCCTTCAGATGAGGGAGAAGGCTATATAATCGAAGCAAGTAGCGAATGCCTCCGAAGTGCGTCGGTACACGACGTAGGTTTATGTCCCGGGGATAGTCTTTCCAGAAGTCACCATTGCTCAGGACCGTGACCTCATGGCCTAACGTTCGCAGCCCTTGGGCGAGCGTCCAGTGCACGTTGCTGTATTCTCCTATCAACAATATTCTCATGATATACTAATGACGGGTGCCATGGCAAGCAGTAGCCTGCGCCCTATTTTATGATTGACAACCTTGCTGAAGACATAATATTTTCTCGTGTATTTCCTGGCAGGTAAAGGGAAGAGCCCCCTTGCCCTGAGGCGTTCTACCGTTTCCTCTAACTTTTGTTGGCTGCGCGTGATGCAGATCACGTGGTACAGATACTCCATGGACAGTTGGGCAATCCTCCTGTTCAAGGCAACGCGATCGTTCAGGGGAAGTGTGCCTGCCACGTCTTGCAAGTGGAAGAGGATATGTTCGATATCTTCCAATCGCTTGGATAGGATGCGTGGATCTTTGCCATGGACGATGGAGCCGTCGCATACACGATAGAAATATGGGCGCGCATCCGTCTTGAAGACTTTGCCCGCCCGCAGGAGAAGCAAAGGGGTGAACTCCTCATCTTCATGGAGCCGACCGACGGGAAACTGCAAATTGCCTACGATATCCTTGCAGAAAAGATAGCCACAGGCAGAGGAATGGAGGTTGTTGTCATGGAGGAACGTGGCACCGGACACTGGTCCGTCAGAGATAAAGGACTCATCCACGGCGTCCTCATTGGCAAACTCGAAGAATAAAACATCCGGGAGGTGAGCCTGGACGAAGTCTATGCACCTGTCATAGGATTCCGGAACCAATCTGTCATCAGCATCCACGAATTGGATATATTGCCCAGAAGCAAGGCGAAGCCCGATATTGCGAGCAGAGCTAAGACCTAAGTTTTCCTGACGAAGATAAATGACCTGGTCTCTCAACTCCAACAAATCGTTCATGGGTGAGACGTCGCTTCCGTCATCAATGATCAAGATTTCCCGCTTTTCTGCCTGCAAATGGAGGGCAAGGATGCTGTGGATGCATTCCTTGAGGAAGGCAAGAGGCTTATTATAATAGGTAATGATGAAGCTGATCAGCGGTTTCTCCGATAAACACTGTGTATCCGTCTGTTCCATTTGCACATCCATTTAGTTCCAAAGATATTAAGTAATGTCAGCTTGAAGTTATAAAGAGGGTAGAGCGCATACGATGGAAAGGGCATTTTTTTGAGCTTTGTCTCCTGTCCAGTCCTTTCGTAGACGTCCATCTGGATATTCAGGACGCTTGCATAATACTGCCGGTAAAGAACAGAGTCCTTAGGCGGGAGCTGAGTCAGAGCCTGAAGGTGGAATTGGAGTAAGTCGCCTAACTGCTTGCCATCAGCCATCCTGGTGATACCCTGGGGATTGTCATAGTAATAATAGAGCCCTGCAGATGTCGTCGCGACTGTCTTGCACCGCTCCAGGAGAGCGGGCAAGATGCCCATGTCCTCGAATGACTTCCCTTCAGGAAAGGACAGTCCTTGGAAGAGCGTCCGCCTAAACACCTTGTTACAAACATAGGAATGAGCATATACTTTCCCCGTCAACCAGTAATCGTACATGCTGTGAAAGACATGGTCTCCTAACCTTAGAACATGCTGCCTGTTGGGGTTGGAATAATGGACGAAGGCTCCATACTCCAAGATATCATATTCAGGGTGGACGGCAAGGATAGACATCAACCTATCTAATGTCCCAGTCTCGATTCTGTCATCACTGTCTATGAACGTAACATGTTTACCTGTAGCCAGTTTGATTCCTGTGTTTCGAGCATGACTTAACCCTCCATGCGCTTGATGGATCACCCTTATTCGGGTCTCTTTCCGCCCATAATCATCACAGAGTTGGTCGCAAGGATTTCCACTTCCATCGTCCACTAAAAGGATCTCATAATCCTTAAAGGATTGCGATAGAATGCTATCCATACAACGGCCCAAGGTCTTTTCCGTATGATATACAGGGATAATGATACTCAATTTCATTTGACTTCAAAATTAGCAATTATCTTGTAAAAATCCGGTATGATCACTCTAAAATGTCAGATTTATAATATTTTTTAATCAAATAGGATGTTGTTCCATCTCTCTTATCCATTGATCAAAATGTCGAAAAATGCGTCAAAGTTTGTTCTTTCATGTAAAAATCCCGTTAAAGCTGGATAAAAAATGAGCATATTTCTTGGTTGTTTAAGATAATTTGTTAATTTTGCGACTCGAAATTGAAATTGGAATTATGCCATTGATGACCCTTATTATTGTTGCCATATTACTACTCGCTTATCTTCTCATTGCGACTGAGAACCTAACGAAGATGAACAAAGCGGCAGTTGCTGTCTTTGCAGGTACTTTGGGTTGGGTGTTGTACATTTCTTATGGCTCTGACTTCGTGATGAGTGAGCACCCAACAGAATATGTGGCTTTTCTAAACGGCATGGTTCCAACCAGTGCGACGGTAAAGCAATTCATTGCCCAAAACATATTCCTAAAGTATGTAGGAGAGGCTTCCGAGATTGTCTTGTTCCTGTTGGCAACCATGACAATCGTTGAAATCTTATATAATAACGGATGTTTTGACTTTATTTCCCAGTTGCTACGAACACGCAGCAGCAAGAAAATGCTCTGGATGCTATCGTGTGTCACATTGGTTATCTCCGCCAATTTGGATAACCTGACGACCACTGTGATGATGTTGACGATCATGCATGGTGTCGTGCAAAGTCGCAGGCAACGGATGCTCTTTGGGTCAGCTATCGTTTTAGCAGCCAACTGGGGTGGGGCTGTCACCGTGATCGGTGACCCGACCGGACTCGTGCTATGGAACATCGGTGCCGTTACCCCTTCCACTTTCTTCTTGGCATTGGTGATTCCTTGTCTCATCGCTTGGTTTCTGCCTACATGGTGGATCGGTCGGATGTTGCCTGAGCGCGTGGATGTGGCTTGGATCTCTATGCCTTATCGCGGCGATGACACCCGATTGAACGTTGGGCAACGCCTGGCCATGCTGATTGTAGGCATTGGAGGACTGTGGTTCATCCCTTCTTTCCATAGCATTACGAAACTCAGTCCCTTCTTGGGTGCCTTCTGTGTGTTGGCCATTCTGTGGATCGTCAATGAAATTTTCAACCGGAACTTGCATACAGACGAGATGATCCAACGCCGTATCCCACGCGTGTTGCAATACGGAGTACTGCAGATGATGCTATTTGTGATGGGCATCATGTTAGCCGTTGGAGTTGTACAGGAAACAGGGGCCTTACGCGATCTATCCCAGTTCTTTACCAAGCATCTCAACGATAACATCTGGATAGGAGGCGCATTGATGGGCTTATTGAGTACTGTTGTTGATAATTTCGCGACGGCCATGCCGATGATCGCCATGCATCCCATACAACCATCTGCATTGACAGACATGAGTATGGCAGGTGGTCCGGCTTCTTTTGCACAGAATGGAGCCTATTGGCTGATTATCGCCTATGCTGTGGCTGCCGGTGGGAACATCTTATGTATCGGCTCGATGAGCGGTCTGGCCCTGATCAAGATGGAGCGACTGCATGTCGGATGGTTCTTGAAGAACGTAGGTTGGAAATCGATGATGGGCTCATTGCTCGGATTTGTAATCCTTTGGGTGGTGATAACATTTTTCATATAGCATAAAGAAATTAGTAAAATAGGTATTTGAAATTATGACAAAGATTAAGACTATTGGAGTACTGACTTCCGGTGGTGATGCACCTGGGATGAATGCCGCGATTCGAGCCGTGACGCGTGCCGGTATCTGTAACGGTTTTAAGATTAAAGGCATTTATCGTGGCTACGACGGACTGATCAATGGGGAGGTTCAGGATTTCACGACTGAGAATGTGAGTGGTATCATCATGTCGGGTGGTACGATCTTGAAGACGGCTCGTTCGAAAGAGTTCATGACGCCAGAAGGAAAGAAAAAAGCCTATGAGCAGATGGTCGCCCATGGGATTGATGCTTTGGTTGTCATTGGCGGAAACGGTTCCTTGACCGGAGCCATGCAGATGGCACAGGAATATGATATCTGTTGCATTGGCTTGCCAGGAACCATTGACAACGACTTATACGGGACTGACTCTACTATTGGATATGACACGACACTGAATACGATTGTAGAATGCGTCGACCGAATCCGTGACACGGCACAAAGCCATGAGCGAATCTTCTTCGTGGAAGTGATGGGGCGTGATGCCGGGTTCCTTGCCCAAAACAGTGCTATTGCATCTGGGGCAGAAGCAGCGATCATCCCTGAGGACTCTACCGACGTAGACCAGTTGGCAAGATTCATGGAGCGGGGCATCCGAAAATCCAAGAAGAGTTGCATAGTCATCGTCTCTGAGAGCCCCAAGTGCGGTGCCATGTACTATGCGGAACGTGTGCGCAAGGAATTCCCACAGTTCGACGTACGTGTATCCATCCTCGGTCACCTGCAGCGTGGCGGTCGTCCTTCTGCTCATGACCGTATTCTCGCCTCCCGCACGGGTGTGGCAGCCATTGATGCGATCATGCAAGGGCAACGGAATATCATGGTGGGCGTACGCAACAACGAGATCGTCTATGTTCCCCTGAGCGAAGCGATTCGAAGCGATAAGCCGTTTGACCGGAATCTGATCAAGGTCTTAGATGAACTGAGCATCTAACGGGTTGACCATTTGTCGCCAATAGTTGCCGTATTGGAAACAAGCGGGGCAAAAGGCGAAAAGAGCCAGAAATAAACAGCTGAAAAAGTTGGGGCTGATCAAATAATTTGTTATTTTTGCCCCACGGAAAATCTTGGATTGGAAATCTCAAGTTAACATTTAAAATAATAGCTTATGTCACAAATTAACGGACGCATCTCCCAGATCATCGGACCTGTCATCGATGTCTACTTCGATACGAAAGGTCAGGATCCTGAGAAGGTACTCCCAAAAATCTACGAAGCATTAAAGGTGAAGAGGCCTGACGGCAGTGACCTGATCATTGAGGTGCAACAGCACATCGGTGAAGATACGGTCCGCTGTGTCGCCATGGACAACACCGACGGATTGCAGCGTGACTTGGAAGTGATCTCCACAGGAAGTCCTATTACGATGCCTTCCGGAGAGCAAATCAAGGGTCGTATGATGAACGTCATCGGAAAGCCTATTGATGGTATGAAAGATTTGGATATGAAGAATGCATATCCTATTCACCGTGAGCCGCCTAAGTTCGAGGATCTGTCTACACATAAGGAGATGCTCGCTACGGGTATAAAAGTCATTGACTTGCTGGAACCTTACATGAAGGGCGGCAAGATCGGCCTGTTCGGTGGTGCCGGTGTAGGTAAGACCGTGTTGATCATGGAACTGATCAATAATATAGCCAAAGGTCATGATGGATACTCTGTTTTCGCTGGAGTAGGTGAGCGTACCCGTGAGGGTAACGACTTGATCCGCGACATGCTGGAGTCAGGCGTTATCCGTTACGGCGACAAATTCAAGAAGGCAATGGAAGAGGGAAAGTGGGATCTCTCCCTCGTTGATCCAGAGGAATTGAAGAAGTCGCAGGCAACCTTGGTCTATGGACAGATGAATGAGCCGCCAGGCGCCCGTGCATCCGTGGCACTGTCAGGCTTGACTGTCGCCGAGGAGTTCCGTGACCATGGTGGCAAGAATGGGGAAGCATCAGATATCATGTTCTTCATCGACAATATCTTCCGTTTCACCCAGGCAGGTTCCGAGGTATCAGCGTTGTTGGGACGTATGCCATCGGCCGTTGGTTATCAGCCCACATTGGCATCTGAGATGGGAGCCATGCAGGAGCGTATCACTTCAACAAAGCATGGATCCATTACGTCTGTACAAGCAGTTTACGTACCGGCCGACGACTTGACCGACCCAGCTCCTGCCACGACCTTCACTCACTTGGATGCCACGACGGAGCTTTCCCGTAAGATCACGGAGTTAGGTATCTATCCAGCCGTTGATCCATTAGGAAGTACTTCCCGTATTTTGGATCCACTCATCGTGGGCAAGGAACATTACGATTGCGCCCAAAGGGTAAAGCAAATCCTTCAGCGTTATAAGGAATTACAGGATATCATTGCCATTCTCGGTATGGATGAGCTATCTGACGAAGATAAGTTGACGGTGAACCGTGCACGTCGTGTGCAGCGTTTCCTGTCTCAGCCTTTCGCAGTGGCAGAGCAGTTCACCGGTTTACCTGGCGTGATGGTATCCATCGAGGACACGATCAAAGGCTTTAACGCCATTATGGACGGAGAAGTCGATGACCTGCCAGAACAGGCGTTCCTGAACGTAGGTACAATCGACGATGCGATTGCTAAGGGCAAGAAATTGCTTGAACAAGCTAAAGGTTAAAGAGTATGCTAAACCTGAAGATTGTTTCCCCAGAAAAGGTTGAGTTTACCGGTGAGGTGAAGAGCGTAAGTGTTCCTGGAACGCTCGGGGCTTTCGAGATCCTGAACAACCACGCGCCGATCATCTCCTCCCTGGAAAAGGGAGTGGTGGAATATACAACCCAAGATGGCAAACAGCAACTCAATATCTATGGCGGGTTTGTAGAAGTAAAGAAGAATGGGGTAAGCATCTGCGCGGAGATATCACCAGATGAGAAGTAAAGTAAGATATGATTCAAACTGATCCGATTGAACAATATGGGCGGCAGTACCGCAAGGTCTCTTTGTGGATCATTGTCGCATTGTTTCTGATGGGACTCCTCTATGTACAATTGGGGAACCAGCAGGAATACCTGAATGCTCTGTCTATCAGCGCGATCTTTTCTTTGCTCTGCAGTATCGCTTTAGGGATGTCTTGGCAATCTGTGGCAAAACATTCCCCTATGGTACTGACAAAGTTCTACTTGGTAGCTCCAGCCCTTCGGATGCTGTCTGCCTTTGCAGTGTTTGCAATTTACTGTGTGGCAGTGCGCGAAAGAAGTGCTGTCTTGGGCTTTACCGTCATCTTCCTTATTTTCTATTTCGTGCTATTGGTATATGACTGTATCTTTTTTGCCCGTATAGAAAAGCATAATAAACAATAAAAAGTAAGAAATGAAATATATCAAACAATTGTTTTTCCTGTTGATGATGTTGCTTCTGCTGGTACCTTCCCAGGTCTCGGCTAAGGAGCAAATTGACGTCAAGAACATTTTGTGGGGTCATATTAAAGATTCTTATGAATGGCATGTCACGACGATTGGTGGTGAGCCCGTTGTGATCAACCTGCCTGTCATCGTGAAGACCAATACGGGTTGGCATGTTTTCTGCAGCAGTGCATTTTCAGAAGAGAAGGATGCGCAAGGCGATCGTCCAGGTCCATTTAATCTAAAGATCAAGAATGGTGATGCAAAACAGTATCCAGGAAAGATCGTGGAAAAAGTGGGGAACGAGGAAGTGCGTCCCTTGGACATCTCAATTACCAAGACAGTTTGCGTCCTCTTCATCAATGCGATCTTGTTACTGATCTGTGTACTTATCCCTGCTCGCTGGTGCCGTAAGCACAAGATTGACGATCCGGCTCCAAAAGGATTCACAGGGCTGATGCACATGTTCATCATGTCAATTTACAATGACGTGGTCAAGTCAACGCTTGGGGACGAAGCTCCCAAGTATGCCCCGTGGCTACTGAGCTGCTTCTTCTTCATTTTCCTCTCCAATATCATGGGAATCGTACCTTTCCCACCAGGAGGTGGAAATCTGACAGGTAACATCGCATGTACGTTCTTCTTTGGATTTACGACCTTCCTGATCACGAATTTTACAGGAACGAAAGCTTATTGGAAAGATATTTTCTGGCCAGATGTTCCTACGTGGTTGAAAGTGCCCGTCCCATTGATGCCGTTCATTGAGCTTTTTGGAATCTTTACGAAACCTCTGGCCCTGACCATTCGACTCTTTGCCAATATGATGGCAGGGCATGCCATCGCATTGTCATTTGCTGCCATGATCTTCATCATGTTCAAAATCAGTGACCAGGCAATCGTCAATTACAGTGCAGGAACCGGAATGACGATCGTAAGTGTTGCGATGAGCTGTTTCATGATGCTCCTCGAAGTATTGGTAAGCTACATCCAGGCATTGGTATTCACCATGCTGAGTGCAGTTTTCATCTCTTTGGCTCATGTGAAAGAAGAGCCAGCAGAAGCTTAGTCCTATGTGGTCTACCCTCATTAGGATAGCTTCAATTGTTATGTGAATAAAGAATAAAAAATAAACTTTTAAAATTTAAGATTATGTTATCATTATTATTAGCAGCAGAAGTTGCAAAGTTAGGTGCCGCAATTGGCGCAGGTATCGCCGCAATTGGCGCAGGTATCGGTATTGGTCGTATTGGTGGTCAGGCGATGGACGCTATGGCACGCCAGCCAGAGAAGATGGGTGACCTCC
The DNA here is from genome assembly GCA_900316015.1 of uncultured Prevotella sp. Classification (GTDB taxonomy): domain Bacteria; phylum Bacteroidota; class Bacteroidia; order Bacteroidales; family Bacteroidaceae; genus Prevotella. The sequence continues at coordinate 65,330 of ONBG01000025.1, forward strand.
GCTCTTCAATGATCATTGCGGCAGCATTGATCGAGGGTGTTGCCTTCTTCGCTGTCATCATTGCCATCCTCGCTATTGTCATGTAATTATAAATCATACTTTAACCAGTATATATGGATATATTAACTCCTGATACCGGCTTACTTTTCTGGATGACGTTGGTCTTCATCATCGTCTTCATCATCTTGCGGAAATGGGGATTCCCTGTTATCGTCAAGATGGTCAATGACCGTAAGGCTTATATAGACGATTCCTTGAAGAAGGCTCACGAAGCAAATGAAAAGTTGGCTAATATTCAAAAAGAAGGAGAATCCATCAAGCAAGGAGCACGCGAGAAGGAGGCCGAGATCCTGAAGGAAGCAGCCAAGACTCGTGATGCCATTGTCGAGAAGGCTCAAGCGAAGGCAAAAGATGAAGGAGAACGCCTGATCAACGATGCCAAGGCTGAGATAGAAGCCCAGAAGCAGAACGCGGTCAAGGATATCCGTTCACAAGTAGCAGTCCTGTCTGTGCAAATAGCAGAAAAGGTACTTCGTGAGAAACTTTCTACCAATGAAGCTCAAATGGATTTGATAAACCGATTGCTGGATGAAGTTGCTTCTGATAACAAGAAAGTATAGAGCTTATGGATATAGGTGTAATATCGGTTCGATATGCCCGTGCACTCCTCAAGAGCGCAACGTTGGCTAAACTGGAGGATCAGGTGTATCAGGAGATGCAGACTCTCTCTCAGAGTTACATCCAAGTGCCCGAGCTGAGGTTTACGATCGACAATCCTATGCTCGCCAAGGATAAGAAGAAGGCTGTATTGGTGACTGCCTGTGGCGGAGAAGTCACAGACCTGACCCAAACATTCATTCAACTGGTCCTGGGCGAAGACAGGGAGAGTACCCTGCAATTCATGGCTGCTTCGTATATCACCCTATACAGGAAACAGAAGAACATCACCCGTGGACGACTCATCACAGCCGTTGCCGTTTCTCCTGCTACAGAGCAGAAGATGAAGGAAATGGTAGAGGGTAAAACTCAAGGCACTGTGGAGTTTCAGACGGAGATTGATCCTTCCATTATTGGGGGATTCATCCTCGATTATGATACTTACCGTATGGATGCCAGCGTTAAGACAAAACTGAACGACATCCTCGCACAGTTGAAATAATAATCAATTATTAATTAAAGAACATAAACATGTCAGATAAAATTAAACCAAGCGAAGTGTCAGACGTACTGGTTCAGCAACTTGCAAAGATCAGCTCCGGCGAGAAGTTTGAGGAAGTGGGTACCGTCCTGCAGGTCAGTGATGGTGTTGCCCGTATCTACGGACTTCGCAATGCGGAAGCAAATGAGTTGCTTGAGTTCGAAAACGGTACGATGGCAATCGTGATGAACCTGGAGGAAGACAATGTAGGTTGTGTCCTCTTGGGTAGCACCGCTGGTATCAAGGAGGGCATGTCGGTGAAGCGTACCCATCGAATCGCGTCGATCCGTGTGAATGACAATTTCCTCGGACGCGTGGTTAACCCCTTGGGGCAAGCCATTGATGGAAAAGGCGATATTGACTTGACCGGTGCTTATGAAATGCCTCTGGACCGCAAGGCTCCCGGCGTTATTTACCGTCAACCGGTAAAGGAACCGCTGCAAACAGGTTTAAAGGCCGTGGATTCCATGATCCCTATTGGGCGTGGACAGCGTGAGTTGATTATCGGTGACCGACAGACGGGTAAGACTGCCATTGCCGTTGATGCCATCATTAACCAGAAAAGCCTTTATGAGGCTGGGCATCCGGTCTATTGTATCTATGTTGCCATAGGTCAGAAAGCTTCAACGGTAGCTGCCCTCGTGCAGACGTTGAAGGAGCATGGAGCTCTTCCTTACACGATCGTAGTCAGTGCAACGGCTGCTGATCCTGCCGCCATGCAGTATTATGCTCCGTTCGCTGGGGCAGCCATTGGCGAGTATTTCCGTGATCGTGGGCTTTCGGCCTTGGTGGTCTATGATGATCTTTCCAAGCAGGCTGTTGCCTATCGTGAGGTATCCCTGATCCTCCGCCGTCCATCTGGTCGTGAGGCATATCCTGGCGATGTCTTCTATTTGCATTCACGTTTGTTGGAGCGTGCAGCCAGAATCAATGACCAGCAGGAGGTAGCCGAGCAGATGAATGACCTGCCCGCATGCATGAAAGGTCACGTGAAGGGTGGTGGCTCTTTGACGGCTCTCCCGATCATCGAGACGCAAGCAGGCGATGTGTCTGCCTATATCCCAACGAATGTGATCTCTATTACTGATGGGCAGATCTACTTGGAGACCGACCTTTTCAACCAAGGATTTCGACCAGCTATCAATGTGGGTATTTCCGTATCCCGTGTTGGAGGTTCTGCACAAATCAAGAGTATGAAGAAGGTTGCCGGAACCTTGAAGATCGATATGGCTCAGTATCGCGAGTTGGAGAGCTTCTCCAAATTCTCCAGCGACATGGATGCGGTAACTGCAATGACATTGGATCGTGGTAGGAAGAATAACCAATTGCTGATCCAACCCCAATATAGTCCAATGCCTGTAGGTGAACAGGTTGCAATCCTATATTGCGGCGTACATGGACTCATGCATGAGGTTCCTGTTGAGAAAGTACGTCAGTGCCAGGACCAATTCCTTGAAACGATCCGTTCGTCACATCCGGAAGTTATTGAGACACTTGGAAGTGGAAAGATAACCGATGAGGTGACAAAGACGATTGAGGATGTCATGGCCAATGTGGCTGGTCAATTTAAATCATAATAGCCTATGCCGTCACTGAAAGAGATAAAGACCCGTATTGCAAGCGTCAATTCCACTCGTAAGATCACAAGTGCCATGAAAATGGTAGCTTCAAGCAAGTTGAACCATGCCCAGCGCATGATCGGCAACATGCTTCCTTATGAGACCTTGCTTGAGCATATCCTCAAGACATTCATCGCATCCGAGGCGGATGCACGGAATGTGTTCACAGAAGAGCGACCTGTCAAGAGAGTCGCACTGATCGTGTTCTCTTCGAACAGCAGCCTCTGTGGTGGATTCAATGCCAATGTCATCAAATTGATGGAAAAGGCCTTGCAGGACTATCAAGATTTAGGCAAGGATCATATCTTGATATATCCAATTGGCCGTAGGGTTGCAGAGAAAGTGACGAAACTTGGATATACATCAGCAGGCGAGTTCTATGAATTGGCAGACAAGCCCAATGTGCAAGGCTGCATTGACATAGCTCAAGAGATTGGAAAGAAATTCGTGGATGGGGAAATTGACAAGGTGGAGATGATCTATCATCATTTCAAAAGTGCCGGTAGTCAGATTCTCACTCGGAAGACATTCCTTCCCATTGATCTCACCGAAGAATTGAACGCAGACAAGGAGCGAGACCTTTCTTCTAACCTTGCAACAGCCAAGGCACAGGAGTACTTGCGTAAAAAGCAAGAAAAGAAGGAACGTCAGCAAGAGAGTGTCAAGCCTCTGAATGATAACTTCATCGTGGAGCCTGACATGAACACGGTATTGAGCCGCCTGATTCCAAAACTCGCCCATCTGTCTATCTATACAGCTTTGTTGGATAGCAATGCCAGTGAGCATGCAGCACGCATGGTGGCCATGCAAACAGCGACGGACAATGCCGATGAGTTGTTGCGCGACCTGAATCTGCAGTATAACAAGAGTCGTCAGCAGGCTATTACAAGTGAATTGCTTGATATTGTTGGCGGAAGTGTCAACAATTAACAGAAGTCGTATATGAGACTGTGCTAAAAAGTAATGATCTTTTTCACTACTTTTTAAGTACAGTCTTATATTTTTTCCCTTTAAATCCTATTATGCCAGTTTTTTTTCGTAATTTTGCGGTAAAATCGGTTATAATATGGGAATATTCGGTTTATTCAATAAAAAGAAGAAGGAAACTCTCGACCATGGTCTGGAGAAAACCAAGGAGAGTGTATTCGGGAAACTTACACGTGCCATTGCCGGTAAGTCCAAGGTAGACGATGATGTGCTGGATAACTTGGAAGAGGTATTGATCACTTCTGACGTGGGAGTGGATACTACATTGAAGATTATCCAACGCATTGAGAGCCGAGTAGCTCGGGATAAATATGTCTCTACCTCTGAGCTCAATGGTATCTTGCGTGATGAGATTGCTGCGTTATTGACGGAAAATCATACGGAGGATAATGATAATTGGGATCTTCCCACTGATCACAGACCTTATGTCATCTTAGTAGTTGGGGTCAATGGCGTGGGCAAGACGACAACGATTGGGAAACTTGCTTATCAGTTTAAAAAAGCTGGAAAGAAAGTATATCTTGGTGCTGCAGACACTTTCCGAGCAGCTGCTGTAGAGCAAATCTGCATTTGGGGAGAACGTGTTGGTGTTCCTGTTGTCAAGCAACAGATGGGATCAGACCCTGCCTCTGTGGCATTCGACACTTTACAGAGTGCCAAGGCGAATGATGCGGACGTAGTGATCATCGATACAGCAGGACGCCTTCACAATAAGGTTGGGTTGATGAATGAATTGAAAAAGATCAAGGAAGTCATGAAGAAAGTAATCCCAACAGCCCCGGATGAGGTTCTTCTTGTCTTAGATGGGAGTACGGGACAGAATGCATTTGAGCAGGCTAAGCAATTCTCTGCAGTCACCCAGATTACTTCCTTGGCAATTACCAAACTTGACGGAACAGCCAAAGGGGGCGTCGTTATTGGAATCAGCGATCAACTCAAAGTCCCTGTGAAATACATTGGATTAGGGGAGGGCATGGAGGATCTCCAACTCTTCAATAAGCAACAATTTGTCGATTCCCTTTTTGGCGATAAAATATAATGAAGAAGAATCAGGTCGATATTATTTCCATGGGCTGCTCAAAGAATTTAGTGGACAGTGAGCTACTCATGAAACAATTTGAGGCAAATGGATTCCATTGCGTCCATAATAGCAAGCGTCCTCAAGGAGAAATTGCAGTGATCAACACGTGCGGTTTCATAGAAAGCGCAAAGGAGGAGAGTATCAATACCATTCTGGAATTTGCACAAGCAAAGCAGGAGGGACGTATCCATAAACTATTTGTCATGGGATGCCTCTCCCAACGCTATCAGAAAGAGCTTGAAGCAGAAATACCTCAGGTGGACAAATTTTATGGCAAGTTCAACTATAAACAGTTACTGACTGATTTAGGCAAGGCAGACATCGCATCCTGTGATGGGAAACGACACATCACGACCCCACATCATTATGCATACGTGAAGATCAGTGAGGGGTGTGATCGTCATTGCGCATATTGTGCAATACCTATCATTACCGGACAGCATGTAAGTCGACCTAAACATGAAATTCTTGATGAGGTTCGCGACCTGGTGTCGCAGGGAGTCAAGGAGTTTCAGGTCATCGCCCAGGAACTGACCTATTATGGCATGGATCTTGATGGGAAGAAACATATTGCCGACCTAATCCGTGACATGGCTGACATTAAAGGAGTTAAGTGGATCAGACTGCATTATGCCTATCCTCATCAATTTCCAATGGATTTACTGGACGTAATGCGTGAGAAACCGAATGTTTGCAAGTACCTTGACATCGCTTTTCAGCATATTTCAGACCACATGTTGGAGAGGATGCATCGACACGTAACAAAACAAGAGACGTTCGATCTCATCCGCACGATTCGAGAGAAAGTTCCTGGCATCCATATCCGCACAACACTGATGACAGGATTCCCGGGTGAGACAGAAGAGGATTTTGAGGAATTGATGGAATTCACTCGTTGGGCTCGTTTTGAGCGAATGGGTGCATTTGCTTATTCCGAGGAGGAAGGAACTTACAGTGCCCTGCATTACAAAGATGATGTTCCTGAGGAAGTGAAAAACCATCGACTGGATCAGTTAATGGATCTTCAACAGCAGATTAGTGCTGAGATTGAAGCGGAGAAAGTTGGAAAGATCATGCAGGTAATTATCGACCGCAAAGAAGGAGATTATTATATAGGGAGAACGGAGTTCTGTTCCCCAGAGGTTGATCCGGAAGTGTTGATCAGAACAGACCAGACGTTGCGGGTAGGTAGGTTCTATACCGTAAAAATGATTGCGAGCGAAGAATTCGATTTATATGGTGAAATAGCATGAACAATAAGGAATTTATTGCTGAATTATCACAGCGTACGGGTTATACGCAATCTGATACGCAGAATCTCATCCGCACGCTCACCAATGCTATGAGCAATGCGTTCGAGGATGGTGATGCCGTAAATATCCCGGACTTTGGTACCTTTGAGGTAAAGAAGCGCCTGGAAAGGATCGTCGTTAACCCAGGTACCGGACAGAGAATGCTGGTTCCACCCAAGCTTGTATTGAATTTTAAACCCACCTCCTTGATCAAGGAAATACTTAAGAAAGGAGGGGATCGCCATGAATAAAATTGGATTAGCAGAATTAGCAGTTGCGCTTGTCAAGGAACATTCCTTAAGTACTAAAGACGCAGAAGCTTTTATCCAAAGATTCTCGGATGTCTTGAATGATGGATTACATCATGAGAAGCAAGTAAAAGTGAAGGGATTGGGAACTTTTAAAGTAACCAATGTCAGTGCACGTGAGAGTGTTGATGTGAATACAGGCAAGAGAATTGTCATTGACTCTCGTTCAAAAATATCTTTTACACCTGAAGCGAGCCTCAGGGAATTGGTGAACAAGCCTTTTTCACAGTTCGAAACCGTCGTCGTAGGCGATGGGGTAGACTTCTCTGCCATAGATCAAAAATATGCAGACACAATGCAAGAAAGTACGGATGGAGATACATTGACTGAGGAAACTTCCCAAACAGATAAAAAGAACTCGTTGGAACCAGAACCAGAGATCGCATCCCTGCAAGAGAAGCCAGCAATCGTTGCATCCCAGCAAGAAAAACCGGCAACCGTCAGACCTATTGTAGAACCAGCCATAGAAGAGGCACCTATTGTGGCAAAGGACATCCTTTCAGAACCAGCATCTGTGGATACCACTACATTGGCTTCACCTCATGATAAGCCTATTGCCCCTATGGAAGAACAGATGAAGGAAAATAGTGAAGCAGATGGATCTGATCATCCTTCAGAAATGCAGGCTCCAAAGTCATATTCATTGTCTGCAGCACAGTTGCAAGCCCTCAATGGAAATCCTTCAAGCTTAAAGACCGAGGAAAAAGAACCCATTTCGGCATCTCAGGAATATCTCCAGAATGATACCCCACAAGCTGATCACCCCATGGAAGGTACAGCCCCTGTACCAAAAGCATCCGCACAAACGATGGATATGGGTATTGATCAGCATGCGTATGAGAAGCAATTGAAACGTGAGAATAGTGCTCTTATTGACATCAATGATGACTTGAAAGAACACTTAGACAGGAGTCATCGCATCATCAGATGGATGATGGCATTGTTCCTGCTGTTGATATTGGGTGGTGGGACTGCTGCTTTTTTCATGTACAAGCAACTGAACCAGAGAGATAACCAGATCAGGCAGTTGATTACAGAGGCGATATCCTCAAGAAATGAGGATATTCCAAACAAGGATTCAGTGCAGAAGGAAACAACAACGGTCCCGTCTATGGAAAAGAGTGCAGTGGCAGTTTCATCAAATGCCACTTCTACAACAGAAAAAAAATCCCCATCTCAGGATGAGAATGCTGCTATCTCAAGTCAGACAAGTGCTCTGCCGACCAAAGTAAGCAGCAAGGATCGCATGAAGGACATTCAAGAGAAACCCGTCAACAACAAAGATTACGACAGTGATCCCAGAGTGCGTACAGGGGCATGGATTATTACGGGAGTTGCCCAAACCGTTACAGTTAAGAAAGGACAAACACTAGCGACGATTAGCAGGACCCACCTTGGTCCAGGAATGGAATGCTACGTGGAAGCTATTAATGGTGGCATTACCGAGGTTAAAGAGGGGCAGAAAATAAAAATTCCAAGTTTAAGAAACAAGAAGGCTCGGAAATGAGCCTTCTTATCGTTCGTCTACATACTTATAGGAACGATAGATGTGACTAGGGAACTTAAAAATATCATCTGTTAGGCCCCCACTTTTAAAATTAGTAATCTTTACGGTCGTCCAAAAGAAGGCTAATTTGATTTTTAAGCTGACAGGGTAATGGTTCACCCTATTTAAGAATAGCTTGACTTCCCTGATTCCTTTGATACCGGCATGCTTGGCTTTGATGAGAATAACGTCATACTTCTTCCCATTTTTCCAATGGTATGTATAATCATCCTGTGTAAATTGGAATTTGCTCATATAGCTGCCTTTCTTTTGATCATTGGCATTATAAATAGAGACAGTCTTTTTCTTCTTATCCACTAAATATTTTGTAATTCCATTACTCCAAGAGGCATACCTGGGTTCCTCATACCTGATCTTCTTCCCCTTATACCAAATGGTACCTTCCGCCTTGTAAAGACCAACCAAGTTGACGGAATAATGCAGGGAAGACCCTTGGGGGCCGAATACCATCTGATAGGTTCTGTTAAACAGTTGACGAGCTTCTACTTCATGGGTCGCAGCCCATAAAACAGAGGGGAACATCATAGATATGAAGAGAACAATAATCTTATGTACGTTATTCATAAAGGATCATCTTACGACTTTTGCCTTGCAAAAATACAAAAAACTATTTATATGCCCCAGATCTCTATCAACTTTAATAAACTAAAAAAACCTTAAAAATTAGACAAGAAATATTGTTTTATCGATAAAATTAGTACATTTATACCAGAATTAGTTCATATCAAATAAAATTTGCAATATGTATTATGAACCATATATTAATTACATCAATAATTACTGCAAAGTATTTATGTAATAGTGCTGGGTACCGGTCTGCGAAGATAGGTATCCTTTTTTGTATTAAAGAAAGTTAAACGCGATGGAGTTTCAAGAAAAAGGTGTATATTTGCAGCACAGTTAATAACTGTGCTGAAATGTATGTACTATATATAACATAGGTAATGTTTTACCACAAAACGTTTATTGCAATTTGGTTAAAATGCACTGTCTGAGAAGATAAAGTATTTTTGGCTCATTGATTGGAATGAGTTACATTTATGAGTAAATTAGTTTTAAGGTGTTGCTTGTCTGTGATGGATGAACGACACCTGTTTTTTTTCGCTCTATGAAATAAGCTATTCTGCTAAATTCTCTCGAGAATTTATGGTAACACCTATGCTATGGCAGTGTAGAACCTACACGATGAGATCAAATTCTCTCGAGAATTTAGTAGAATAGGTGTTTTTCTGTCAACCTCGTGTCAACCTTTGTCAACCTCAAATCAGGTTGCAAGCCCGATAAACAAAGGGTTTTGACAACCTGTCAACCTATTTTAAGAAAATCTCTATGTATTGATCATGAAAAAAGCAGATTAAAGCTGCTTTAGCCATTCAACGATTAGATGGATAACATCGGGTGCAAAGGTTTCTTCTATCTCTTTATACTCAGACGGGTCACCAGTGGTACAGTGCTGGAAGAGATGGTTGACACCCTCAATCGCCTGGATGCTCTTTCTGCCTTTAAGTTCCCGACGTAGAATGCTGAGATTCTCCTCGCAATTCACTTGTCGGTCCTTAGTGCCATTGAGTGCCAGGACGGGACAACGGATCTTGCCGATGAGGTTGGTGATGTCCAAGTTGAGGAAATAGCGCATATAGGGAGTGGCAGACTGTACCTTTACCATCTGAAGATTCTGCGCCAAGTCAGCAGGCAGGCCAGCACCGTTGACGACGAGGTTCTTACCCACCTTCAGGCTATCGAAGAGACTTTCGAGAGCCTTGCAGTATTGTTCAACTACCTCCTGCGAGTATCCTGCTTGCTGCAGCACATATTGGTTCTGTTCCAACAATGTCTTCTCGCCAGAGACAATATTTCCCGCCAGACTCACCACGAAATCGGTCTTTCCTTCAGCTGCTAACATTAAGCCGATGGTTCCGCCCTCGCTGTGCCCTATAACTCCCACACGGTCGAAGCGTGAGCGCAGCAGGTTGATGCCCGCCAAGGCATCGTTTTTGAGATCTGCTGTTGTGACCAAAATCACATCGCCCGTCGACTCGCCGAATCCTCGGTCGTCATAGCGCAGTGTAGCAATGCCCTGACGTGCCAACGCATCGGCGATAACAGCAAAAGGTTTATGTTCAAAGATCTCCTCGTCCCGGTTTTGCAAGCCACTTCCCGTGACCATCAGTAGCACTGGTGTTTGTCGGTTATAGTCTTTGGGCATGGTTAATGTGCCTTTCAGTAGGGCATCACCATTGCTGAAACTCACTTCCTCAGTTTGATAAGGGAAGGGAGCAACGGGCGTCTGGGGCCGGGATCGCTTGGATGCGCCCGGTGTGAGGGTCATGGGAAACGACTTGCCGTGCTGGGTGAAAGTGCCTACAATTGATGCAACACGATAGTCACCCTCAAATCGGGCGTTAATAGTAGGTATGGAAATCTTGATGCTTGTCTCGCCGCGCTCCAAGGTGGCAGGCACTCCTCTGACTCCCTGGTCTGGAGAATCCATCGTGCAGGCACCATTGATGAGGTGAAAGATCACTGTCAGTTCGGTGCCCATCACGTTTAGCTTGCCCGACCAGGTACCGTCTTTTGGAGAATTCTGTGCCCCAGCAACAAGTGAGACGAGGAGCATCAGTGGGATGATAACGATTTTTCTCATTGTATTATTTGTAATTTGATAAGGATACTACCGGGAAGAACGACATTTCCCCACCGAGTTTTTTTTTTTACCAAGAGCTGTTATTGCACGATTGGATTCCAAAGCGAGGCAACGATCTTCTGACGCAAAAGTAGGAAAAAGAATTCATAATGACAAATAAATCTCTATTTTTCTGACCTTGCTCACAATATTTATAATTACCACTGAATTAGTCAAGCCTAATGTCAAAAAAACGCACTGATTCATATATTACAGCAAAGAAAGATGAAATAGATCCACTCCGCGTTAAGGAAATCTTAAGGAAGAGTTAAGGTAATCTTAAGGCGGAAGTGGGGTATATTGGCTACCTTTGCGAAAGTTAATCCAATTATAATTTTAGAAGTATGGAAGCAGTAAAGCAAGTTTATGATTTTATGGATAAAGCCGGAGTATATTTCTTGGCTACGGTTGATGGCGACCAGCCCCATGTAAGAGCCTATGGTACCTCTTTGCTTTTTGAGGGCCAGCTTTATATCATGGCCTTTAACCATACCGCTGCAATCGACCAGCTGCGGGCAAACCCTAAGGCAGAGATTGCAGCCTTCAAGGGCAAGCAACTCCGCATGACATGCAGGCTTGTTGAGGATTCGCGTCAGGACATCAAGGATGCAATGGCGGCAAAGATGCCGTCTCTCAAGGATGCAGCAGGAGAGCGCAATCAGAATTTTATCATGTTGCGGGTGACGGATGCAACAGCAACGATCTCTGATCTTGCTGGTCATAGTGACACGTGCACTTTCTGAGTTTTATAGCCACAGTATAAGAAGATAATCAAAACATAAGTATGTCAAATTACGATTTCTACGCTATTTTCGTGGGTTGCGGTCATGGATGCGACCTGGCCGCACGAGTATTGGCTAAAGCCGGCAAACGGGTTGCTGCCATTGAGCGCGACCTGTGGATGGGCACTTGCACGAATTATGGCTGTAATGCCAAAATCCTGTTAGACGGACCATTCGAGCTTACGACTGCCATGGAGAACTATTCTAGTTTAGGCATCTTCGATAAGGTGCCGCAGGTGAACTGGGAAAAGCTTATGCAATATAAGAAGCCTTATATTGATGCCTACAAGCCCGTGACAAAGGCTATGATGGAGCAGAGTGGCTGTACTTGTATCCATGGTCACGGAACACTGAAAGATGCCCACACCGTGGTTGTCGACAGCAAGGAATATACCGCAGAGTACATTATTCTCGGTCCCGGTCAGCGCGACAATAAGCTTGAAATACCTGGTAAGGAATTCATCCATGGCAGTCGGGATATGCTGAATATCGAACAGATGCCCCACCGCATCGTTTTCATCGGTGCTGGTATCATCTCTATGGAATTTGCTTCGATGGCTGTGGACATGGGACGTGAAGTGACGATTATCGACCACGGTGACCATGCTCTGAAAGCCTATCCAAGAGAATATGTCGACGAAGTAGTGGCCCTGATGGAGAAGAAGGGTGCATGCTTCAAATATTGCGAGGACGTATGTGCCATCGAAAAGACAGCAACAGGACTGACGGTAAAGACCAAGGGCGGATTTGAGGTAGAGGCCGACTACGTTTTAGAGGCCACCGGTCGGCCTGTTAACTATGAGGACTTGGGACTCGAGGCTTTGGGCATTGAGGCAGGACCTCGTGGCATTAAGGTCGACGACCATTTGCGCACATCGGTGAAGAATATCTTCGCTACTGGAGATGCTATTGACAAACGCATCCCGAAGCTCACGCCCACCGCTCTCTTCGAGAGCAAGTATATAGCAGATCTGCTTTTAGGAAAAACTGACAAGCCCATCTGTTATCCCGTTGTACCCAATCTCGTATTCACATTCCCGCGAATTGCTCAGGTAGGAGTCAGCCTTGATAAAGCGAGAAAAGACAGTAAGTATCGTGTCGTAGATGTACCCTATGGTCAATTCTTTCTCTTCAATACCCACAACGAGGCGAACGCCAAGCTGGCATTCATCTTTGATAAGGAGAGCAACTTACTTGTCGGTGCCGCAGCTGTTGGTTCCGATGCTGGACCATGGATTGATGTGTTGACACTTGTCATCTTCAACAAGATGACCCGAGAACAGTTTTCCAACTATATTTATGCTTTCCCTACCACGACGTGTGGTCCACTGATGTTACTCAGCCAGATGTGGTAACCGACCAAATGTCTTAAGGAAATCTTAAGGCACAGTTAAGGAAATCTTAAGTGTCTTTGGTTGTAAAGTTCGTAACTTTGCATCGTCAAAAGAAAACAACAAATATAAACAAATAAACATAAAAGAATTATGGACAAGAAGAAATCAATCGAGGCTTTGCAGTTCCTCACAACAGAGTTGTCAAACGGTGCTTTCGTACACCTTGCACAGGGTAAGTATTTCGAGTCTCTCGGCTTCAAGAAGCTTGGTGAGAAATATACTGGTCACTACCAGGAGGAAATGCAGTGGGTAGAGAAGTTTATGGCTCGTATCCTAGACCTTGGTGGTGAGGTGAAAGTGGAAGACCGCAAGTGCCGCGAAATCGTAAAGGCTCCACTGGATTATGTCAAGGCTGACCTTGACATTCAGGAAAAGGGAGTGGACATGCTCTATGGTTGCGTAGCCAACGTCTGCGGCGATCCTACAACTTATGATCTTCTCAAGGCTTACCTCGCCGATGAAGAGGAAGATCTCTACTGGAGTCAGGAGCAGGTGGACATGGCCCAAATGATTGGCGAGCAGAATTGGTTGATCAAACAGATGTAAGATTCGACAAGGATACTGCTGACACCCTACCGGAAGGGTGACAGGGATCATGAGAGGTGATAGACGTGATAAGTTGCTTCACCGGCATCACCTCTCATTTTGTTCTTTATGTAGCAAGGTTGAGGTTAAATTTTTAAAGGTAAGAAGATTGTTATGGAAACAGTTTATGATTTTTGCGTGTTGGATAAGAAGGGTAACAAAGTGAATCTTTCACGGTATAAAGGAGAGGTGCTCTTGGTGGTGAACACAGCTACAGGCTGTGGTTTTACGCCTCAGTATGAAGAGCTGGAGGCCATGTATCGCCGTCATAAGGACAGTGGCTTTGAGATACTCGATTTCCCCTGCGATCAGTTCGGTCACCAGGCTCCAGGCAGCGACGAGGAAATTAAGGAGTTCTGTCAGATGAAGTTCGGTGCTGACTTCCCACAGTTCAAGAAGTCTGAGGTCAACGGTGAGAATGCCCTACCATTATTTCAATGGCTGAAGTCGCAGAAGGGCTTTGAGGGCTTCGATAGTGACAATGAGCTGACTCCAATCCTGGAGAAGATGTTCAATGAGAAGTGCCCGGGGTGGCGCGAGAGCAACGATATCAAGTGGAACTTCACTAAGTTTCTTGTCAACCGCAAAGGGGAAGTGGTTGCTCGCTTTGAGCCTACACACGATATGGCTGATGTTGAGCGTCAGGTGGCTGCACAACTGTAAAACATCATTTGTATTGCTGTCCGCTTGACAACAAACGCGGCAATCGTATCCTACAATGACACAAACATGAATATGAGGCAACGGGAGAATACCGTAATGTCGAATTCTGACAAACAGGGGCGGGCTTTTTAGGTGCGCCCCTTTTATTTTCCCGCCTTAATGGGTAGTTTTTATGGAAATTATCGTATATTTGCATTAGTTTTGTAGCGTGCTAAATCAGCGTTCTGTTATGAACATATTACAGGAATTGAGAAATAAACGACACCCCCATGTGTTAGGTGCCTTTGATATCTTCAAGTATATTGGTCCGGGCCTGCTCGTCACAGTAGGTTTCATCGACCCGGGCAATTGGGCCAGCAACTTTGCAGCTGGGTCGGAATACGGTTATGCTCTGTTGTGGGTGGTGACATTGTCGACCATCATGCTCATTGCCCTGCAGCACAATGTGGCTCACCTGGGTATTGTTACCGGGCTCTGTCTGAGTGAGGCTGCCGTGAAGTATACGCCTCGATGGGTGGGTCGTCCCATCGTGGTGAGTGCTGTCTTGGCCAGCATCTCCACCTCGTTGGCTGAGATCCTTGGGGGAGCCATCGCCTTGCAGATGCTCTTTGGTATATCCATCCCTGCAGGTGCGTTGTTGGTGACCATTGCCGTACTTATCCTGCTCTTTACCAATTCTTATAAGAAAATAGAGCGGGCGGTTATCGGTTTTGTCTCCATTATTGGCTTGTCGTTTATCTATGAGCTTTTCCTGGTGCATATCGACTGGGGGGAGGCGGCGCGTGCTGCCGTTGTGCCCTCTGTGCCACAAGGCTCCCTGCTTATCGTGATGAGTGTGTTAGGAGCCGTGGTCATGCCCCACAATCTCTTTCTTCATTCCGAGGTGATACAGAGCCGCGAAATCAACCTCAAGGGCGATGACCGTATCCGCCACATGCTCAAATATGAGTTTGCTGATACGCTCTTCTCCATGCTCATCGGCTGGGCCATCAACTCTGCCATGATTCTCTTGGCCGCCTCTACATTCTATACCCACGGCGAACATGTCGATGACCTGGCGCAAGCCAATGCCATGCTTGCACCACTCTTGGGTAGTAACGCCTCCAACATCTTTGCATTGGCTCTGCTTTTGGCAGGCATCTCCAGTACTATTACCAGCGGCATGGCAGCCGGTAGTATCTTCTCGGGACTTTTCGGCGAGTCATACAATGCTAAGGACCCACACTCGGCAGTGGGTGTGGTGTTGTCGTTGGGCATAGCCTTGCTGACCATTTTCTTCATCGGCAATCCTTTCCAGGGACTGATCATATCGCAAATGGTGCTGAGTCTGCAATTACCGTTCACGGTTTTCTTGCAAGTAAGCCTCACTTCGTCGAAACGAGTTATGGGCAAATACGTCAACAAACCGTGGAACACAGTCTTTCTCTATAGTCTGGCTGGTGTCGTCACGATTCTGAATATCTGGCTTCTCGTCTCTTCTTTGGCTTGAGGCGCAGAAATAAAATATAATGTATTATGAGTAGAAATCAACAAATCATCCGAACGAGTGTGGTGGGCATAGCTGCCAACCTCTTTCTTGCAGCCTTTAAAGCCGTGGCAGGATGGGTAGCTGGTTCGGTGGCCATCATCATGGATGCGGTCAACAACCTGAGCGATGCCCTCTCGTCGGTTATCACCATTGTGGGCACCAAGCTGTCGGAGAAACCCGCTGACCGCGAGCATCCCTTTGGCTACGGTCGTGTGGAGTATTTCAGTGCCATCATCATCTCGGTTATTGTCCTCTCCACGGGCATTCTCTCTTTGGTGGAGAGCATCAAGAAGATCTTCAATCCTACGCATCCGTCCTACACCGCCGTCACGCTGACGATCATCATCGTGGCCATTGTGGTGAAAATTGTCCTCGGCTGGTATGTGAAGAAGAAAGGGAAGCAGTTGCAGAGCAACGCCTTGGAGGCCAGTGGCGCTGATGCTACCTTCGATGCCGTGGTGACGCTCTCCACACTTGTCTCTGCTGGCATCATGCTCTTCACGGGGCTCAACCTCGATGGTATTCTCGGTTCGATTATCTCGCTCGTCATCATCAAGGCAGGAGTAGAGATGATCGGAGCACCTGTCGGTCAACTGCTTGGCGAGAGCATTTCGAAGGAGATGATGTCAAACATCAAGAGTGATGTGAAGCAGTTTGCCGGTGTGCTCGGAATCTACGACATCATTCTCAACTACTATGGTCCCAATGCCATCATCGGTTCGCTCCATGTTAGTGTGCCCGAATCCATGACGGCCAATCGCATCCATGGTCTTACCCGGTCTATCACCAAGCTGCTTTACGACAAGTACCACATCATTGTCACGGTAGGAATCTATGCCGTTTGTGACCACGGAAAAGAGTCCGAACTACAAAAGGGCGTGATGGCTTTCCTGAAGGACTATCCCCACATCGAGCAGGTGCATGGATACTTCTATCTGGAAGAGAAGCGCACGGTCACTTTCGACGTTGTGCCAGACGACAGCGTTCACGATGACAACGCCTTCCATTTCCAACTCCTTCAGGCCATCCGCAAGGTTTATCCCGGCTATATCTTCAACATTGTCATCGATCACATCTATTGCAAATAAGACATGACCAAGATACTTATTGTAGAGGACGAACCCGGCATCTACACCTTTCTTCAAGAAGGACTTGCCGATGAGGGCTATGAAACACTTGTAGCCGATGATGGCTATGAAGCCCTTCACGACTTCGAAGAGTGGCATCCCGACCTGGTGCTGCTCGACTGGATGCTGCCTACAATGGACGGCATCGAGGTGTGCCAGCGCATTCGCGAGACCGACGAGGCGACACCCGTGCTCTTCCTCACTGCCAAGGATGGCGTGGAGGATACCATCAAAGGACTGCGCACAGGAGCCAACGACTACATTAAGAAGCCGTTCTCCTTTGAGGAACTCGTGGAACGTATCAAGATTCACTTCCGCAACCGGCAGCACGACGACATCCTGCGGTTAGGTGAGATTGTCGTCAACCTCACCACACATCAGGTGCAGGCCCACGATAAGGACGTGCAGCTCACGAGCCGTGAGTTTGACTTGCTCACTTATTTCATCCGTCACAAAGACCGTGTCTGCTCACGCGAGGACATCATCAAGAACGTGTGGGGCATCGACTTCCAATACGACACGGGGGTCATCGATGTGTTTATGAACGCCCTGCGCAAGAAACTTGGCATGAAGTCCGACGGATATATCAAGACGATCCGTGGTGTAGGATTCATCGCCACAGACAAATAACTCTCCTAAAAGATAGAAAATAATGACCAACGATATCGAACAGAAGAAGCAAGAAGCCTTGCAGGATGCCATTGCGCGTAAAATCACAGTGCAGGGCAGTCTGTGCGCAATCATTCCCTGTATCCTTTATGCGGCATTGAGTCTCTTTACCTTTCACATGCTTACCACTGGCAGGATGGGGCATCCTCTGTTTTGGGAAATAGGATTGCTGGTGGTGCAGATCATCGCTTCTATCATTATCTTCTATTGTCTTTACCTCATTGCGCGTGATGTGGCGCGTCAGAGCATCAAGCCCTTGCAGGAAGCTTTGGCCCGTGAACGGCAGTTCACCAGCTACGCCTCGCACGAGCTGCGCACTCCGTTGGCAGTCATCAAAGGCTCGCTGGAAGTGCTCATCCGCAAACCACGGACGCAAGAAGAATATGAGAAGAAGATTAAGGAAAACATCGGTGTGGTGGACAATATGAACCGCATGGTGGACAACATGCTCATGCTCACACGTGCAGACAGTTCCCATTTCCAGTTGCATCCCACTGACGTGAGCATTCGTGAACTGCTCAATGAGACGTGCAGTGCTTATTCCAATCAGATCGTCCAGCGCGGCATACACATAGAGATGAATATTACGCCTGAGGACATCACCCTGCACACGGACCGCAACGCCTTGGGCATCATTGTGAGCAACCTCATCTCCAATGCCACGAAATACTGCGACGAGGGTGGGGAGATACGCCTTTCGGCACGTCGTCAGGACGGTCACACGCTCATCGTCTTCTCCAATACCGGTCGTGGCATCCCCACGGAGGAGTGTGAAAAAGTCTTCGACAAGTTCTATCGCTCTATCTCCACAGGCCATCAGCAGGTCAAGGGCTTCGGTCTTGGCCTTGCCGTAGTGCGCCGTTTTGCCGGTCTGATTGGTGCCAATGTCCACTTCGACAGTTGTCCGGAAGGGCCCACGACGGTGAGTGTGGTGATATAGGAATTGGGAACGCAGTGCGTTCCTTTTAATATGGTTTTAGCCCACTCGGGCATTTCTTCTACAAAGGTTTTGAGAAGCTTGCTGTCCACCATACGGAAATGGAATTGGGCATCGGCATCTTCGATGGAGTTGTTGTAGGCATAGTTATTCAAAGATAGTGCAAATTATGTTTCTTGGTTATCATTTCTTAAACACTTTGCCACATTCTGTGCATTCGTAGAACTTGTAGCCTTGTTTGGGCAAAACCAGTAAAACGCCACCAAGCAGTACAAACGGAGATATGATAAGACTATATAGCCGGACAGACGCAAGAGCCTCCACGAAATTAGGCAGGATGAGTCCCGCACAGCCAAGAATCATCAGTACAGCGCCAAGG
>ONBG01000026.1 GCA_900316015.1 uncultured Prevotella sp.
TTAATAACAGAAGTTTTTCTTCTTCAGTGTACTGATTCATTACTTTTTTTCCTTTTACTTCTTTTTAATGAAGTGTCAACTTATTCAGTACAATACATACCATGGGGGCTCGGACCGTTGCCCTGCATCCCTATCCACAAGCGGGAAGCCGAGATAGAAGCGGGAAAGAGAAAATGAAAAAAGGAAGATTTCTTTTTGTATTTCGCGTGAATTGCTGTATCTTTGTATCCTATTAATAATTATGTATATGCACTATGGCAATTGAAGAGAACACGAACGAAGAGAAAAAGAGTGTCAGCTTTGTAGAACAACTCGTTGAAGAAGATCTCGCAGAAGGCAAGAACGGCGGGCGCATCCAGACGCGTTTCCCGCCAGAGCCGAATGGATACCTGCATATCGGACATGCCAAGGCCATCTGCATGGACTTTGGCGTCGCAGAAAAATACCATGGCGTTTGTAACCTGCGTTTCGATGATACCAACCCCAGCAAGGAGAACACGGAATACGTTGAGAATATCCTCAACGACATCAAGTGGCTCGGATTCCAATGGGGGAACATTTATTATGCATCGGATTACTTCCAGAAACTATGGGATTTTGCCATCTGGATGATCCAGCAAGGCCATGCCTATGTTGACGAACAGACCTCAGAGCAGATCGCAGAGCAGAAGGGAACGCCTACGGAACCTGGCACGCCTTCTCCCTATCGCGACCGTCCCATCGAAGAGAACCTGGCCCTGTTCAAGAAGATGAACACACCTGAGGCTGTCGAAGGCAGCATGGTGCTCCGTGCGAAATTGGACATGGCCAACCCGAACATGCACTTCCGTGATCCCATCATCTACCGGATCATCCAAACCCCGCATCACCGGACAGGCACGAAGTGGCATTGCTACCCGATGTACGATTTCGCGCATGGGCAAAGTGACTACTTCGAAGGGGTCACCCACTCCATCTGTACCTTGGAATTCGTCCCGCACCGTCCGCTCTATGACAAGTTCATCGACTTCCTGAAGGAAATGGACGGAACGGCTGACAACCTCCACGACAATCGCCCCAGGCAGATCGAGTTTAACCGCCTGAACCTCACCTACACCGTGATGAGCAAGCGAAAGCTCCATACCTTAGTGGATGAGAAGCTCGTCAACGGGTGGGACGATCCCCGAATGCCGACTCTCTGCGGCATGAGGAGGAGAGGATACTCCCCAGAAAGCATTCGCGAGTTCATCAAGTCAATTGGCTATACGAAATACGATGCCCTGAATGATGTCGCCCTCTTGGAGGCTGCCGTTCGCGAAGACCTGAACAAACGTGCCTGCAGGGTATCAGCAGTCCTTGACCCGGTAAGGTTGGTCATCACCAATTATCCCGATGGACAGACAGAGACGCTGACCGCCATCAACAACCCAGAGAACGAAGCTGACGGCACACATACGATTACCTTCTCCAAGAACCTATGGATAGAACGTGCCGACTTCATGGAGGACGCTCCGAAAAAGTTCTTCCGCATGACACCGGGGAAGGAAGTGCGACTGAAAAATGCCTATATCGTGAAATGTACCGGATGCACGAAAGACGCAGATGGGCGCATCACCGAGATCCAGGCAGAATACGATCCCTTGAGCAAGAGTGGCATGGAAGGAGCCAACCGGAAAGTGAAAGGAACCTTGCACTGGGTTTCTGCCGACCATTGCGTCAAGGCTGAGGTCCGGGAGTACGACAGATTGTTCTATGTCGAGAACCCATCCGCTGACGAAAGGGATTTCCATGAACTGCTGAACCCAGACTCATTGCATGTCCATACGGATTGCTATGTAGAAGAGTACGCGGCAGGCAAGAAGCCCGGAGAATACCTGCAGTTCCAGCGGATTGGATATTTCATGGCGGACCCAGACTCCACTCTGGAGCATCCTGTCTACAACAAGACCGTAGGACTCAAGGATACATGGGCCAAACAAAACAAGTAAAATAGTCAACTGTGGCGGGTCAATGACCTGCCACAGTACCCTATGAGGAAATATAATGGAATATTACGACGACTATCTTAGTTCAAAGGAATTCAAAGACAACCTTTTGAAATACGAAACAGCCCGTAAGCAGGGGGATTTCATCTACATGGAGCCCGATGACCTCACAGACATCGCCGAATATTATCATTCAAAAGGGAATTGGAAAGAAGCACAGACAGCCGCAGAATATGCAGCTTGCTTGTTTCCAGGATCGACCAGTCCCTTGGCTTTCCTGTCCAGACTGGCTCTGTACCGTGAACATGACATCGCCAAGGCACAGCAATACGCAGATCAGATCGAAGACAAGAGTGAGATGGAATATATTTACGTGCAAGCCGAGATCATGATCGTGGACAACAGAATGGAGGAAGCCAACCGATACTTAGAAGGGCATTATGCCCAGTTGGAAGATGAGGATAAGAGGGACTTCGTCATTGATATCGCCGACCTGTATGCTGACTATGACATGCCGGCACAAGCAAGCAAGTGGCTGGAACGGTCGGAAGAGAAGGAGGACGACGACTATCAGGAACTGTTAGGTCGTATCCAGATGGAACAGGGCAACTTTGAGGCGTGTGAAAAGATCTTCAACGACCTGATTGACAAGAACCCCTACTCCAGCCCTTACTGGAACCAGTTGGCTACATCCCAGTTCCAACGCAATGACATTAAGGATTCCATCGCCAGCAGTGAGTTCTCCATTGCCATCAATCCCCATGACGAAGAGGCTATCCTCAACAAGGCCAACGGTCTGTATCGGTTAGGGAATTACGAGGAAGCCCTCGAATATTACAAGCGATATATCCGTCTGTGCCCCAAGGATGAGACAGGAGAATTATACTACGCCACGACGCTTCTCAACATGAACAGGCTGCAGGAGGCTCTCATCCACCTCAAGGAGGCAGAGAAGATAGCTGACAGCAACTCCCCCAACCTCATCGAGATCGACCAGGAAATGGCATTCACACTCTCCCGATTGGGGCATTTGGAAGAAGCCCTCGACTACGTGAGCAAGGCAGAAGCCCTGACAGAGTCGGACAAAGATGAAATGATGGTGCTCAGAGGGCATCTTTATTTAGAGCATGACCAACAGGAAAAGGCGCAGGAATGCTTCCAGAAAGCCATCCATCACTCCAACTCCTCACCCCATATCTTCCTGAGGATTGCTGTCTCCGTCTACGATAACGGCTATATTGAACTAGCATACAGGATGTTCACGGCACTGTTGGGTGCTGTCGATGAGAAATGGAGCGAGGGCTATTCCTACCTGGCCGTATGTTGCCATGCCTTAGGCAAGAAAGAGGAATGCCTAAAAGCAGTCAAGAAGGCCTTGGAAGTCAACCCACAAGAAGCAGAGAATGTGTTGAGCGATATCGTCCCTAAGGGCGTTGACGTCGCTGATTATTATCTTTATTTAAAGAACGAATAGATGTTTTCATTATCATCCCTACTCTCCAACCTCAACTATGGTACTATCTTTTTCTTGATGCTATTGGAGAGTACCGTCATCCCTGTACCCTCAGAGTTGGTCGTGGCACCTGCAGCATACCATGCGGCAGGAGGCAATGTGCATATCGTCCTCGTCATCATTGCCGCTACTTTAGGTGCTGACTGCGGAGCGACCATCAACTATGTCGTATCCTATTACGTCGGTCGACCCTTGGTATATAAGTTTGCCAACAGTACTTTAGGAAGGCTGTGCATGCTCAACCAAGAGAAAGTGGAAAAGAGTGAGAAATACTTTGATGACCATGGTATTGCCGCAACTCTCACGGGGCGACTCATACCAGGCATCCGCCATTTGATTTCCATCCCTGCCGGACTGGCAAAGATGAAATATTGGCAGTTCCTTCTCTATACTACCATCGGCGCAGGTGTATGGAATTGTATCTTAGCGGGTTTGGGATGGTACCTCCATTCCTTTGTCAATGAAGACCAACTCAACGACAAGATCCTGGAATATGGAGAATATATCAAGGTGATCATCATGCTCCTCGTAGCCTTAGGACTGGGCTATTTCTTCATCAAGTGGGCCATCCGCAGGTACAAGAGATACCATACCGACGACTACGATCCTACCAAGCTAAGACATTAAGTAGGCCCGTAAAGCATACAGGGAGGGCTGCCCAACGCACGCTCTCCCTGTCTTTGTTTCATCGATCATATCCCCGATCTTCACCGGGGCGCATGAACGGCATCAGCAACTGCCATGCCGCTTGGCTCCCGTACTGCGGTATTTACAGCAACCCGGCAATGAATTGTAAGCCTTGGTGGTCGCCTTCACATCCTGTGTGTCATGACCGGCTGCGGCAATCTTTGCCTCAATCGCCTTCAGGGAAGTCTGCTTGTCATCAAAGACGATAGCCATCTTCTTCGACTTCACGTTCCAGTTGGCAGAGAGGACACCCTTCACGCTTTTCGCAGCGTTCTCAATGCGCTGCTCACACATCTCGCATTCTCCATTCACCTTGATCACTTTTTTCACTGTCTTTGCACTGGCACCGCCCACCATGAGCACGGCTGCCAAAACCAACATCATCTTTTTCATGTTCTTTTCCTTTCTTTTAAAGACTAAACTAAATATATCAGATTCTATTTTCCTTTATTGATTCATCATCGATCGCTTCCCCTCCAACTGGGCACTGGCATCGATCGCGAAGGCACCGTTAGTAACGACTTCCTCACCTTCTGCAAGACCATCATCGATCACATATCCATCTGGAAGGGAAGGTCCTAATACCACCTGACGAAGATGGAAGGTCGGTTGGTCTTCCATGTCATCTTTCACATAGACAACGCTACGCTGTCCAGTCCACAGCACTGCACTCTTGGGTACCACGATCTGGGAACCGGCAGTGTTCAACCGGGCAACAGCATTGCCTGTGAGGATCATCTCTGGCTTAAAGAGACCGCTTCCATTATTCATGACCACCCGTACTCCGGCTGTACGACTCTTCGCGTCTAAGATGGGATCGATAAAGTCGACCGTCCCTGAGAACACTTTTCCCGGAAGCGCTTCCGACGTAAACTGGATCCGTTCCCCACGATGCAAAAAGGGCAGGTCACCCTCATAAGCCTGGAAAACAGCCCATACCGTACTGAGGTTCGCGATCTTCAGCAAAGGCTGTCCCTGCTTGACATAATCCCCCTGACTGACATCCTTCTCCACAACCGTACCCGAAGTATTCGCTTTCAACTGCATGTACGGTGATGCCTTCTTGGTCCGAATGATCTGGTTGATTTGGGCCTGTGTGATATTTTGCAGTCGTAGCTTCTCCACGGCAGCCTCAACCATCGCCTTGCGCTGTATGACATCGGGGAAGTTGAGAGCTGCCACTAACTCCTGTCCAGCAGTATATAACGATGGGGAATAGATAACGGCAAGGGTTTGTCCTCTCCCGACTCGATCGCCAACAGCATTAACAAAGAGACGTTCGATACGTCCCTCAACATATGCGGCCTGTGTCTGTTGCAACCGCTCATCAGGTTGTATTTTCCCAAAGAGCCTAACTTCTTTATTCGCAGACCCAGAACCTACTACCTGTGTCTGGATATTCGCCAGTGCCACAGCCTCATCGCTCATCATCACGGCATCAGGATCATGGTCCTGACTAACCTTCTTCGCATCTTTGGCGGGAATAAGATCCATGCCACAGATCGGGCATTTTCCAGGATGGTCCTGCTTCACTTGCGGATGCATAGAGCAAGTATACCAAGTCTTGCCATCACCATGATCATGGCCGCTTACAGAGGAACTGCCGCCCCGGAAGAAGAAATAACCTAACAGCAGACCGACAAGCAAGGTAACTGCCAGGGATAATGCAATATGTTTTTTGATCAATTGTATCATAACTTTATTGTCTATTAGAAACCATTTACTATTTGACTACCATCCGCTCAGCGAAGTCATACCTTGAGATCATCTTCTCATACTCCGCCACGAGCGTATTGTATTGGGCACGTGCCTCTGCCTTTTTCAAGGCATAGTCGATCTGCTCACGGGTCGTGGAGAGAATATCCGTCAGGGTGGTGGTAGCTGAAACATACTCACGCTGCATCAGTTGCAGGGTATGGTCAAGGATCTCCACTTCCTTGTCATACAAAGCAAGCTTGCGCATCACCTCCTCTGCACGTTGTCCAATAGAGAGATATTCGCTTCGAAGGACATCACGCTGCCTGAGGATACCCGATTGCGTGCTTTGCTTCAACAGTTGCGCACTCCTTCGCTCACTGTTGATCTTCTTTCGGTAAATGGGCAAGGAGATCTTCACCATAGGCATCAGCATGTCCTGTCCGTTCATGTTCGCCATCATGGGCATGTCCACTTTCCCGTTGAGCATATATTCCAGTCCCACCCCGATCATGGGTTTTCCCATCCCACGGGCATGCAGGTCCTGGGCATCATATGCCTTGCCCTGGGCTTCGAGTTGTGCAATGGTGGGGTCTTTCGACTCTATGCTGTTCCAATCGATCACAGGCATCGCCTTCAAGACAATGGTATCAGGAAGGAACAAGTCACTGTTGGCATCACGATGCATGGTGAGATTGAACTGTTGCCGCTGCAGTTGCAATCGATCCTGCAAGGAAGCCTTTTGTTCCTGCAAGCGGGCTTCCTCGGCTTCCAATCGTAATTGGTCGCTCATTCTGGAGTTCTTGCCCATTGAAAGCGTCTTGTACTGATAGACCGCCACTTTCTTGATATCTTTCAAGAGCTTGATCTTACTGTCGATCGCCTTGATCTGCTCCTGGGTGGACAGCATCTGATACCACTGCTTTTGCATATCGAAGGCTAGGGCGATGCCATCAGCGCGAAACTTCTGGTAGGCAGCCTCAGCCTGATACTCCATCTGTTGCCGACCCGCCTTGAGGGTACCGAACCACGGGAACATCTGCATGACAGAGAACGTGGCGAGTTGTTTGCCGTTCACATGCTGCATGGACTTGGGAAAGATGCCCACCGATAGTTCGGGATCGTTGAGCGTCCCCGCCCCACAAGCACCCGTCACCTTTGCCTGATAAGCCTGATACGCACTCAGCACAGCAGGATTATTGCGAACGGCTGCCTCGATATAAGTTGCCAAACTATCATCCTGAGCCATGACCGATGCCGTGGCACAGATACTGATTACCATATATAATATGAATCTTTTCATACTTTCTTATGTTTTTTCAATGCACTTTCCCGCCACCAACATTGGAAGACGGGCACAACAAACATCGTCATGGTCTGGATGAGCATCCCTCCGAAAGTAGGAATACTCATCGGCACCATGATATCCGATCCCTTTCCCGTACTGGAGAGTACGGGTAACAGGGCTATCAGGGTCGTGGCTGTCGTCATAACTGCTGGGCGCACACGTTTCTTACCAGCCTCGACCACAGCCTCGCGGATACCTTCCCGAGTATCGGGATGCCGTTTCATGAAGGTCTGGTGGATATAAGTCCCCATCAGCACCCCATCATCTGTAGAGACACCGAACAGGGCGATGAAGCCCACCCATACGGCAACGCTTAGGTTGATATTGCCCATTCCAAACAAAGACCTCATGTTGACACCGGCGATATCGAAATTCATAAACCACGGTTGACCATACGCCCACATCAGCAGGAAGCCTCCGGCAAAGGCGACAAACACCCCACTGAAGTGAATCAAAGAGGCGGTAACACTGCGGAACTGGAAATAAAGGATCAGCAAGATGAGTACCAAGGCTACGGGAATGACGACCTGCAATCGCTTGGCAGCATGGATCTGCTGTTCGTAGCTACCCGTAAACTGATAGCTAACCCCTTTAGGCAACTGGATCTTGCCGTTTGCAACTAAATGGTCAATATGCTCACGAGCCTTGTTCACCACAGAGACTTCAGCTTGGTTGCCTGTCTTATCAAAGGTGACATAGCCTACCAAGAAGGTATTCTCGCTTTGGATCATCGTCGCGCCTTTCACAAAATGGAAGGATGCCAACTGTCCTAAAGGAATCTGAGTACCATCACTGGCTGGGACAAGGATATTCCGCAGCACATCAGGGTCATCGCGCAACTCCCGGGCATACCGTACCCGAATCGGGAAACGCTCACGTCCTTCAACGGTATACCCCTCTTTCATGCCTCCAATGGCGGTTTCGATCACGCTCTGTACGGTTCCCATTTGGATCCCATACCTTCCTAACTTCTCCCGGTCAGGTTGTATCTCTATGTAAGGAGCTCCTTCTGCACGGTCGTAGTAGACAGAGTTAGCATTGATATCCGGTACTTCCTTCAAGGCTTTCTCCATCTGCAAGCCTGCTTTCTCGATGCTTTCCAAATCAGGTCCGAAGACCTTCAATCCCATGGGTGCTTTCATTCCTGTGGAAAGCATCACCTGTCGGGTAGCAATAGGCTGGAGTTTCGGAGAGCCTGTCAAGCCGGGAAGGTTGGTCGCCTTAACGATTTCCTCCCAGATATCATCCTCACTGCGGATCTTATCCCGCCAGAGACGGATATAGTTGCCATGCTTATCGCGGGCGCGTTGCCCGTTCTCATCCAACTTATATTCTGGCTTGTAGTTAATGGTTGTCTCGTACATCTGGATGGGCGCCGGGTCAAGGGCACTCTCTACACGCCCCCACTTCCCAACCGCAGACTCTACCTCTGGGATGGCTTTCAAGCGCTGGTCGATGATCTTGCAATACCGGATATTCTCCTCCACGCCACTGTGCGGCATAGAAGTCGGCATAAGCATGAAAGTGCCTTCATCCAATGTGGGCATGAACTCGCTCCCGGTTCTACTCCAAATCCAAGCACCTGCCAGAATGGTGGCAATGGGCAATGTCATGAACTGCCACCGATGGCTTAAGCACCAGCGAAGGATCTGTTCGTACTTGACCACTAACAGCCAGAGCATGGCTAAGACAACGCCCACGATACCGATCACGAAAAGCAGGTTGAGGAACATGCCATTCTCCGGTCCTAAGGGAAGCCACATGGAAGCCAATAAGTACATCGCGATCAGTACAACCAAGGCTATGATCACGTAATTGAGGCGGATTTCCCAATGATAGAACCGAATGGTACGGAACGGTTGGTTTTCTTTAGTAAGATCACGCTTGAAAATGCGGAATGCCCAACGACGTGGCCATCTCAGGGAGAAGATCCAATACGCCAAGGTAGGAAGGATCAACAGGCCGAGGATCAGGGCCGACAACAAGGCAAAGGTCTTCGTAAATGCCAAGGGATGGAACATCTTTCCCTCTTGGGCTTGCATGGCGAACACCGGCAAGAAGGAGATGATGGTAGTTGCCATACCGGTCATCACGGCTGAGCTTACTTCGTGGATCGACTCCAAGATCACATCTTCCAGTTCACTACCTATGGGATAACGTCCCTCACCATATTTCAATTGCAAATGCCGAACCACATTCTCCATAAAGACAACGCCCACGTCAACCATAACGCCAATCGCAATGGCAATGCCTGAAAGGGCAACAATATTCGCCTCTATTCCCGTCAACTTCATGATGATGAAAGTACAGAGGACGGCAAGAGGCAACATGGTGGCAATGACGACTGATGCCCGCAAATTAAGCACCAAGATAAGAACGACGATGATACAGATAAGGACCTCGTGCGAGAGAGAGCTTTCCAAGGTCCCAATAGTCTCCTTAATGAGTTGGGTACGGTCATAGAAAGGCACCACGGTGACCTTGCTTACCGTCCCATCCCTTAAGGTTTTCTCAGGCATGCCTTTCTCCATCTCAGCGATTTTCTGCTTGACATTATTGATCACCTGCATTGGATTACTGCCGTAACGGGCGACGACGACACCTCCAACAGCCTCCTGGCCTTCCTTATCCAGTCCTCCACGCCGGTCAGCAGGACCAAAAGTGACCTTTGCCACATCCTTTATCCTGACAGGAACGCCATTCACACTGGTGACAGCCGCATCCTCAAGATCCTTCAGTTTCTTGATATAGCCTAATCCACGAATAAGGTATTCCGCACGATTGATCTCCATTGTGCCTGCCCCCACATCAATATTGGAGTTCTTGACGGCTTTCATCACCTCTACCAAGTTGAGTCCATAAGAACGCATCGCCTCCGGATCAAGGTCTACTTGGTATTCTTTCACGTATCCACCCACCGACGCTACCTCGCTCACGCCATCTGCAGAGCTCAGTTGATAACGTACATAGTAATCCTGCAAGGTACGCAATTCCTGGGGGTCCCATCCTCCAGTAGGTTTACCTGTCTTAGGATTGCGCCCTTCGAGGGTGTACCAGAAGATCTGCCCTAAAGCAGTAGCGTCGGGTCCGAGGATCGGTTTGACACCTTCTGGCAACAATCCAGAAGGCAGGGAGTTTAACTTCTCTAAGATTCTGCTACGACTCCAATAAAATTCTACGTTTTCCTTGAAAATCACATAGATAAAAGACATGCCAAACATCGATGATGACCGGATGGTCTTCACGCCTGGAATACCTAACAGGGCAGTAGACAAGGGATAAGTAATCTGTTCTTGGATATCCTTCGGGGAATGCCCCATCCAGTCAGTAGCAATAATCTGCTGGTTATCACCGATATCAGGAACTGCATCCACTGCAACAGGATCCCTCGGGATGAGTCCTCCATGCCAATTAAAAGGAGCAGTAGCAAGTCCACCCACAAGGATGGCTAAGAGCAGGATGGTCGTAATAATCCTGTTCTTAAGGAAAAATTTGATAATGGTTTGAATCATTTCATCCTTTTACATAAAGTTTTAACATAACATATCTCAAATAGGGTTATGCTAAAACTGGTGGAGCTCTCAAGGTACGCTGAGACCCCACCTTTACAGGATGGTAAGGTGAATGGTAGAAGATGAACCTGTCACAGCCGTCCTCCTCTACGGTCATTGAATCATATAAAAAGATAGGTAAAGCATAAGAGACGGGGGCAGGCAACAAGGTACAACCTGGATGAAGGGAAGTCTCACTACCTTGCAAATACTGATTGGTCAACCGATAAGTATGTGCCACTGTCTTGCAATGACCACAATGGTCTCCCACTGGCTGCATGCAATCCGGCATCATCGCTCCCATCTCATTGGGGACTGCCACGCCATTGACATCATAGCCTATATATTCACCACCACAGTAGTGAATCTCCACATTGATTCCTATCGTACCCAATAGGAACAGCAATGCCATTGCTATGATTGCCCAGCTATTTCTTCTCTCCATGAAAACAAGGACCTGAATCGTCTCTTAAACCTTTCGGCTGCAAAGTTACTGCAAAATCCAAGAAAGATGATCAGCAAAGACTTAAAAAAGAATAAAAAGGCTCAGAAAGCCAAACGTAACCTAAACCAGAAATATTGTACGACCCCGCGGGTTACCATATACACAAGGAGAGCAATCCATAGCGCATGATTGTGAAGAGTTCCCTCTAACAAAAAGAAGAGAAGAAAGAACAGAACAGCTGCTATCGCAGAAGACCATAGCATACCTCGTGTGGCTGTTATGCCGATGAAAATACCATCAAAAAGAAAGGCTGCCACGCCTGCAATCGGTATCAAAAGCGTCCAAATCAAATACGGTTTTGCCTCTGTAATCACAGAAACATGGCTCGTAAGAAGATATAAGAAAGACTGTCCGCCCCAACCATAAGCAATGGTAAAGACAACAACCATGATGGCTCCCCATACTGCCAACCGGCGGCATACCAGATGGAAGCCCACCTGATCATGAGCACCAAAATATTTACCACTCAATGCCTCGCCTGCATAGGCAAACCCATCCATCACATAAGAGAAAAGGGTATAGAATGTTAATAACATCGCATTCACAGACACGATCAGGGTTCCTTGACGGGATCCGGCCGCCGTAAAGAACAGATTGACTGCCACCAGAAAGAAGGTTCGTAAGAAAATATCACGGTTCACTTCAAAAAAACGGCTCATCTCTGTCCGATCAAAAGTTCCAGCAGGAAAGACCGTCAAAGGATAGCGACCGGAATATACCATTCCTTTCATGTACACGGAAAGGAACACCCCACTCCATTGGGCTACCAATGTACCCAAAGCCACTCCCTCAATCTGCATCCCAAGGACAAAAACAAAGAAGCAAGACGCCATGATATTGATGATATTCTGTAAGATGGAGACTACCATGGGAATACGTGTGTTCTGCATGCCAATGAACCATCCATTCAAGCTATTCAACGCAAAAATGGCAGGAGCCCCCCAAATACAGATGTTGAAATAGGTTATCACGAGCGGTGACACTTCATCAGAAGGTTTCATGGCCCATATCGCCAATGCCCGAATAGGAATCTGAAAGATCACGAACAGCAGACCTATTGCGAAGGCAACGCACATCGAGCGCACTAATAACCGTTGCAGGTTCACTTGATCATCCTGTCCATACGCTTGTGAAGTCATGCCACTCGTTCCCATCCGCAAAAAGCCAAAAAGCCAATAAATGACATTGAAGACCATTGAGCCCACAGCAATAGCGCCTATACAAGCTGCATTTCCCATGTGCCCAACAATGGTCAGGTCAACAAGCCCCAACAAAGGTACCGTCACATTGGAAACAATGCTGGGGATGGCCAACCGAAGAATATCCTTATCCATACTTGTGATCATCAGCTGCAAAATTACGAATAAAATCCTGAAATGCCACGCTATGTGCCGAAGGATTTAACAGAAGAAGGACTTCTCTTCCGCTACAATCTGTCTAAAGAACCCTATCAGGCAAGCTACGGCATTGCCTATCAATCAAAACGCGGACAAGGATGACTCCCTGTCCGCGTTCTAATTGAATGGGTATTCCCTCACATCAAATTATAGCGATGCTGCCGCAGCAATCCAATCATATACACAAGAGCAAACTCCAAAGAGTAGGATGCCTACAGTACAGATCGCAAGTGCCAGTTTCGTACTTGTCGCCGACTGGAACGTCGGGAGCGGAGTCTCACTATTCTTGATGTACATTGCCTTCACAATCAGCAGATAGTAGTAAAGACTGATCACCGTGTTCACCAAAGCAATAAATACCACTGCATAGGCGCAAGCACCTATTGTTGTGCTCACTTCTGCGCCCTTTACAGCTGCCATGAAGACAAAGAACTTGCTGAACATCCCGGCAAAAGGTGGAATGCCACCTAAAGAGAACAGGGCGAGTGTCATCAGGAAAGCCAAACGCGGGTTTGTCCGGTATAAGCCATTGTAACTGTCCATGTCCACTGTACCGCCATTGTGTTCCTCAATAGCACTGATAATCGTAAAGACTGCCATGTTGGCAACTACATATATCAACACATAATAACTCAAGGCTACCGTGCTGAACGCTGTGTCACCAATCACGGCCAATACGATATATCCCGCCTGTGAGATGGAACTGAACGCCATGAAACGCTTCAAGTCCTTCTGATGGATAGCAAACAAGTTGGCAACGGTGATAGAAAGGACAACAACGATCATTAACAGATACGACCATAATTCCGTCATTGGGGCAAACACCTTCATGAAGATAGCACACAAGGCAAAAGCTGCGGCGCCCTTAGAAACGACACTCAGGTAACCAGTAACCGTGGTCGGGGCACCTTGATATGTATCTGCTGTCCAGAAATGGAAGGGAACAAGAGAGATCTTAAAGCCCAGTCCACTAAAGAAGAATACCATTCCCATCACAGTCAGAGGCGTAACGGTGATGACCTGAGCTACTTTATCGAAATACAATGATCCAGTAGCACCATAGACAAAGCTGATGCCATAGATCATCACAGCACTTGAAAACGTAGCCGTCAAGACGAATTTTGCCGCTGCCTCAGCAGAATTATGGCGGTATTTATCCAGGCCAACCAAACAAGCCATGGGGACAGAAGCCATCTCAAGTCCTAAGAAGAACAATAGGAAGTGGTTGGCACTGACCATCATGTTCATACCCAAAAGCGTGGAGATCGTAAGCATATAGAACTCACCTTCCTTGAAAGAAGTGTCTGGACGTTGCATCCACTCCCGACTTTGGATAAGGACGATAAGGGTACCCAATGCGAGTATCGTCTTGATGACTCCTACAGATGCATTGGTATAATACATACCACCAAAGGCTTCAGCAGACCCAATGGGGAAAATATTAATGATCAGATGGATAGCCAACAGAGCACAAACAAGAGGATTGAACCATTTTCGCTCCACTTTCTTTGCACTGCAGAAATCGGCTATAAACGTGATTACCAGGATGGCCATTAATGTAACCTCCGGAACCATATTCAAAAATTGACTATAATCGATATTCATAATCTACTTTACTTTTTACATTCCGGTGATAACGGTCATGATAGGGTGAACAGCATCAGTGATGATATCCTCTGCGAACAAAGGAGCAATACCCAGCAATGCTACACAGAAGATCAAGCCACATACGGCAACGCGCTCATCCCAGGTTGCATCATGCATACGGGCTACAGCCTCGCTTGCCACTTTCTCATAACAGATCTTACCAACGACACGGAGGATATACACAGCGGTAATCACAATAGAGGTACAAGCCACAATGGTGCAGACACGATGGAAGAGATCTGCATTTTGGAATGCACCTACGAAGATGGTCATCTCAGCCACGAAGCCCGAGAAGCCAGGCAAGCCAAGGTTTGCCAAACCAGCTACCACATAGCCCACTGCAAGGAAAGGAACCACCTTCATCAAGCCACCAAGATAGCGGACGTCACGCGTACCCGCACGATGGTAGATCATACCGATAACAGCAAAGAATAGGGCTGTCATCAATCCATGAGAAAGCATCTGCAGGATAGCTCCGGTCGCTGCTGTCTCATTGAGCATCAACAATGCGAAGAGCACCATTCCGCAATGGGAAACGGATGAATAGGCATTGATATATTTCAAGTCTGTCTGCACACAAGCAGAAAGGGCACCGTAGACAACAGAGATCGTCGTAAGAATCAGGAAGACCTTCGTCCAGTAACCCGTGGCTGCTGCAGGAAGCAAGAACATAGCGATACGGAAGCATCCATAACCTCCCAACTTCATCAATACACCTGCATGCAACATCGACACTGCTGTCGGGGCTGAAGCATGACCATCAGGAGACCATGTGTGGAAGGGGAACAAAGCACCAAGTACTCCAAAACCGATAAAGATGAATGGGAAGAACACATTCTGAATGGCAACAGGAATCGCATGGGCACCATTCTGGTGATGGGCGATGTCTATCACGTCCATTGTATTTCCACCAGCAAAATAGTAGATGCCAAGGATGCCAATAATCAGCAAAGCAGAACCACCCATCAACATTAAGGTAAGCTTCATAGCTGCGTATTCCTTCGGACCCGTACCCCAAACTCCAATTAAGAGGTACATAGGAATGAGGGCTACCTCATAGAACATGAACATCGTAAACATGTCACGGGAGATAAAGAACCCAAAGACACCGGAGGATAACAGCGTGAACCATAAGAAGTACTCTTTCTTCATAGGCTCCATCTGCCAGGAAGCGAATGTCCCAGTGAAAACAATCACGGCAGAAAGAAGGATCATCACGACTGAAATACCATCCACGCCTGTGGCAAATTTAATGTGAAGCGGACGGAACCAGTCGATGCTGGCACCGAAAAGCATCGGGTCAGTATTTCCTGCATGACGCGCTCCAATAAAATCAAAGACCAGATAGATGGATAGGGCAAGCAGAATGCTGGCACCGGTAACCATCACCCCACGTACCTGCTTGTCATTGCCTGCTAACCACAGGCCGAACAACATCAGTACAGGGACTACTACAAATAATATTAAGTATGTCATTTTCTTTTCCGTTAATGATTAGAGGAGACTAAGAAGTACTAAAGTTAGGGCGACAGCACCTGTCAGGAACCAAACAGCATAAGAGCGGACATCCCCACTCTGCCATGGACGCAGGGTCTGACCTGCTTCACTCGTACCCCATGCCAGGAAATTGAACGTTCCGTCGATCACGTAACGGTCAAACCAAGCGATAGGCTTGGAGAACAAACCGAATACGATTTTATGACAGAAGAACTGCCAAGCATCATCAATATAAAAACGGTTGAGGGCTGCCTGATGCAATTTCGGCATTGCCTTCGCCAACTGATCTGGTACAGGATTGTGCTTGGGTGCATACATCCATGTTGCAAGCGCAAAGCCGATACAAGCTACGCTCAGGCTCAACCAGGCGGTAGGCCCGAACTCGAAATGCTGTAATCCAATCTCGGCAGAAGCCCCAGTAGCAGAAACGAAATGACCAAATGGAATCCAACCTGCCACACATGAGATGACAGCGAGGAACACCAATGGCCCCCACATGACGAAAGGCACTTCTGCAGGTTTCTTACGATGCTCTGGATCTAACTCATAATAGCTCTGTCCCCAGAAAATAACGTAATACAAGCGGAACATATAAAATGCCGTAAGCCCAGAAACTAAGGTCATGAAATAACCCATGAACGGTGAGAACTGGAAACATGCGTCAACGATCTCATCCTTTGAGAAGAACCCTGCCAAAGGCCAGAAGCCGCTGATGGCAATTGTCCCGATCAGGAAACAGATGTTCGTTATCGGCATATATTTATGCAAGCCACCCATGTATTCCTTGAAGTTGGAGCCAATGATAACGATAATGGCACCTGAGCAAAGGAACAACAGGGCTTTGAACATTGCATGTGTAAACAGGTGGAACATGGAAGCCATATACCCTAGTCCACCTATCTCGTTATCAAGCCCCTCCGGTGCAACGAAACAAACGCCCAACGCAACAAGCATATAGGCAATCTGAGAAATCGTAGAAAAGGCCAGACCACGCTTGATATCACGCTGACAGCAAGCTACGACAGCGGCATAGAACGCAGTGAAAGCAGCTATATAAGCAACGTAATGCAACGTATTAGGAGCATACTGGATCCAGATAGGGAACAGAGATGCTACTTGATATACACCGGCTACGACCATTGTAGCAGCATGGATCAATGCAGAAACCGGCGTGGGACCCTCCATCGCATCCGGCAACCAGATGTGCAATGGGAACATGGCACTCTTGCCTGCACCACCGATAAACATCAAGAAGAGTGCTGTTGGCATCAGCCAACCATACTCACCAGCTGCATTACCTACTTGAGCAGCAAGTCCCGGATTCACCGAAGCGTTCAGATCATAGTTGAAAGTCCCTACATAGTAACTGAAGAACAGTATACCAATCAAGAAGAAGAGGTCGGCAAAACGAGTTACGATGAATGCTTTCTTCGAGGCATGTACT
Organism: uncultured Prevotella sp.; assembly: GCA_900316015.1. Lineage (GTDB taxonomy): Bacteria > Bacteroidota > Bacteroidia > Bacteroidales > Bacteroidaceae > Prevotella. Next base: position 17,249 of record ONBG01000026.1, read on the forward strand.
GCTGCATGCTTGGGATAATAGAACCCGATGAGCAGATAAGAACAAACTCCCACCAATTCCCAGAACAAGTACATTTGGAAGATATTGGTAGCAACGACCAATCCCAACATAGACATGGTAAACAGAGACAGGAACGCATAAAAACGCTGGAATCCTTTCTCATAACCTATTTTCTTATAATGGTCATCCCGTTCTGCCATATAACCGAACGAGTAAATATGTACCATGAAACTGACTGTCGTAATGACGACTAACATCATCACGCTAATTGGCGTCAGACGGAAGCCGATATTAAAGGTCAGAGCCGTTGTAAACTTCAGCCATGTGAAATTAAAGGCGGTCACTATCGGATACATACCATCAGCACCCCTTCCTATCTGGAAGAAGTATTTATAAGCTGTATAACAAGACAGGAAGAACAACACTCCCAAGATCGTCGTACCGATAAGACCTGCAACTTTCTCTTTCATCTTCATACCCGCAAGCCCGAGCAAAAGGAAGCTCAAGAACGGGAGAAGAAGTATCAAAAATGCATAATTGTATTCCATTGTCACTTATAATTTCATGTTTTCGATACTGTTCACCTGATCACTATGGAAATTGCGGTAAACATTAATAATAATAGCAATGGCTACAGCTGTCTCTGCAGCACTTACCCCGATGGAGAACAAGGTGAAGAACACACCTTCAAGCTGACCAGGGTACAGGATACGATTGAACACCGCAAAGTTCAAATCCGCAGAGTTCAGTATCAATTCAATAGAGATAAGCATTGCAATCAGGTTACGACGGGTTACAAAGCCGAAGAAACCGATAAAGAACAATAGTGCGCTTAGCACGAAAAAACACCAAACTGGAATCATTTCTTATCCTCCTTTCTTGCAATGACAATAGCACCAATGATACATGCCAGTAAGAAGACAGAAATAAACTCAAAGGGGAGTACATATCCATTCTCACCAGAACCAACAAGCTGCTGTCCCACCTGATCCATGGGGACTTCAACGTCAGCAACACTCGCAGCCATGTCAATAAACTTATTTTTAATTAATACAACGACAACTGTAGCTAAGCCTATTAGGGCAACAAGAGCTGCACCCACGACACGGCTACCTTTCATCCGTTCCACAAGTCCTTGCAACGTACGCTTCGACACCAAGTTGATGGCAAAGACATACAAAACCGTGATACCACCTGCATACACTGCAATCTGGGCAGCGCCAAGGTAAGTATAATCCAACAGGAAGTAGATTCCTGCCACTCCGAAAAGCACGAACAACAAGAAAGTAGCGGCACGCATGATCTTTGTTGTCGTAACACACAAGATGGCCGAGCCAAGGATGACTACTGCCAATATGATAAACATGATTAAATTTGCCATATATTTCAAATCCTCCTTATTTCGTCTTGGTGTTGAATGTGCCGATCTTGAGAGGAGCTCCACCGTCAAGAATATGAGGCAGGGATCCACCATCATATACCTCCTTGTCAAGATGAAGGACAAGTTTGGAACGATCGAAGACTGCATGCTCGAAATCATTCACGAATTGAATTGCATCAAAGTTGCATGCATTGGTGCACAATTGACAAAACATGCAGTCGCCAAGATCATACAGATAATCATCCAATACCTTTTTCTTGCGTCCCGTAGCCTCGTCCGTCTCAAAATGAGACGTGATCTTAATCGTGCCATTAGGACATGCCTTCTCACACATGGTGCATGCTGTACACTTGTAGTCGCCTACTTTCAATCCACGTGCCTGCAATTTCGGGTCGTTTTGCAACTCCTCTTCAGTCACGCGCTTGAATACAAGACGCCCACGATGGCGTGCGCTGACATGCAGCGTAGTCTTGCGATTCTCAGGATACTGTTCTGTAGACTTCGCCGTAAAATATTCCTTCAGCGTTGTCTTCATACCGACTGCGAGTGTTTTCACCCCGTCTGCAATACCCTGGAAATATGATTTATCTTTATTTTCCATTTCTCCTTAATTAAAAGTGAAGTCCAAAAGCCACACAAACGGTCATGATGACCAGATTCAATAAGGCAAGGGGCATAAGATATTTCCACTCCAACTTCAATATCTGATCAATACGAAGGCGAGGGAATGTCCACTTGACCCACATGAGCAGCCATACGACAAAGAATGTCTTACCAAAGAACCATATAAACCCTGGGATATAATTCATCACGGTATCAAAACCACTGATACCTATATTTAAGGGAGCCCAACCACCTAAGAAAACGGTGGTGGCAATCCCAGAGATGACAAAGAGATTCAAGTATTCAGCCAAATAATAAAATCCGAATCCCATACCAGAATATTCTGTATGGTAACCTGCCGTCAACTCCGACTCGGCTTCTGCAAGGTCGAATGGACCACGGTTTGCCTCTGCATTACCTGCGACACAGAAAACGAGGAAAGCCACGATCGCCGGGATATGCCCCTTGACAATCAGCCACTGCCAAGGACCGGTTTGGGCATCTACGATACCACTTACCTGCATAGTGCCTGTCAGGGCAACAGCTGTAACGAGGCATAAGCCTAATGACATCTCATAGGAAATCATCTGCACAGCACCACGCATCGCACTGGTAACTGAATATTTATTATTACTTGACCAACCTGCCAGGAAAATGCCCAGTACGCCTATTGAAGAAATGGCGGTAATCAGAAACACTCCGACATTAAAGTCAAGAATGCCAGCACCTTTATTCCAGGGAAGGAAAGAGAAAGTACCTACAGAAGCAATGATCACCAAGAACGGGGCAATGCAATAAAGAAGTTTGTCAGAATGATCCATGCCGAAAATTTCCTTGATCAGCATCTTGACCACATCGGCGAAGACTTGGAAAATTCCCCAAGGCCCTACACGAACGGGTCCGAGACGACATTGGAAATAAGCACAGACCTTACGCTCCATGAAAATGAGCACGATAGCAATCAAGGCATACATCGTAAGGATAATAACGCCGATGAGCACGCACTCTATCAGTATCGACCAAAAATCTCCTAACCCTAAGGTCTGACGGAGAAGTGCGTCGAACCATTTTGTTACTATACTAAAATCAAACATAATTATCTATCAATATCAGGAATTACAAAATCGATGGCAGCACCGGTCGAAATCAAGTCGGCAATCTTCTGCCCACGCAACATCTTATCGAGGGCACCTGTCAGTGTCAGTCCCATCGGACGGAGCTTCAGACGATACGGGCTCTTGTCACCATGAGAATCAAGATAAACGCCAAATTCACCACTGGCACCTTCAACGGAGAAATACCACTGTCCCTCTGGCACCTTGATAATAGGCTTCTGCTTGATATAGTATTCACCTTCAGGAATATTGTCAATAAGCTGCTCAATAATCTTGATGCTCTCATAGATCTCCTTGATATGGCAATAATAACGATCCATAGAATCAGCACCAGTCATGGTAATCTCCTCCCACTGCACTTTGTCATAGCAATCGTAAGGATGATTTTTACGGGTATCATTATGCCATCCTGCTGCACGTCCAGCAGGACCTGTCACTGCATAATTGATACAATCCTCAAGATTCATCGGACCCACACCCTCAAGACGGTTATGGGTAATCAGGTTATCCCCAAAGACATCCAAATACTCTTGAATGACAGGTTTCAGGTAGTCAATCAGGTCATGACAGTTCTTCACGAAATTCGGATCTATATCTTCCTGACATCCACCTATTCTATAATAGTTCTGGATCAAGCGACCTCCCGTGGTCTCTTCCATGACATTCAGCACATGCTCACGATCACGCATACAATAGAGGAATGCAGTCAAAGCACCTAAGTCCTGCGCCGTACAACCACAATACAACAAGTGACTGTCAATACGCTGCAGTTCATCCATAATCGTGCGGATGTAATGGATACGGTCGGAAAGTTCTATACCCATGCCTTCCTCGATAACTCCAACTAACGCATGGCGATGCATCATGGCGGAAAGATAGTTCAGACGATCCATGAAGGCAAGGGTCTGAGGATAGGTGTCTGCCTCACATATCTTTTCTATTCCACGATGGATATACCCTAAATGAGGATAAACTCTTTTCACATACTCACCATTGACAACAGTCTGCAGGCGAAGCACGCCATGAGTAGAAGGGTGGTTAGGTCCGATATTGATCACATACTCATCTTCTCCGATACGACGCTTACGGGTTGCGACCAACTCCCCATTCTTGTTGAGGCTATACTCTACGGTATAATCATCTTCAGGCTCATCCGTTTGAGGGAACCTATTTTTCTCAGGACTCATGTCAAAGTCCTTGCGGAGGGGATAACCTTGGAAATCTGTACGCAAGAAAAGACGGCGCATATCCGGGTGTCCTAAGAACTTAATGCCCAGGAAATCGAACACCTCACGTTCCAGCAGATCTGCCGCATGCCACAGATGAATCGTCGTAGGAAGCACATAATCCTCTCCTACTTGCTTGGCAATACAACGGGCAGATGTACGTTCATGGGTTTGGGTATTCTCCAAGATATATATGCAACCCAAACCTTCTTCGCCAAAATCTTCACCGACAATCGTAACCAGATAATCGAAATGTTTCTCGTTTTTCAGCCTTTCCATCTCTGTGGAAAAGTTGTCAAATGTGAGCTCTATATTATTCAGTTTCATACTCTACTTACCTGATTTAATCTGTTGTCACATCTTCTTTCAATCCTTCCTTGGGGTCAAAATCAGCAGGAACATCGGTCACGATAATAGGAGCCTTCTCTCGCTGTTTCTCGACAAAGGAATAATTTTCATTGCTCAATCCGTGCAAGCCACCTTTTGCTAACGACTCTTCACGCTGTTCATCAGTCATCTTATGATTGGCACCGCCAAAGAATTTCTCTATTTTGATCTTTCGCTGTAGTTGCATCATGCCATAGATGATAGCTTCTGGCCGTGGAGGACAACCTGGGATAAAGACATCAACAGGCACAAGCTCCTGGATACCACGGACAACGCTATAACTCTTTTTGAAAGGACCGCCAGAAATAGTGCAGCCACCCACGGCAACCACATATTTCGGTTCAGCCATCTCATCATAGAGGCGCTTGAATACCGGTGCCATCTTATTGGTGATGGTCCCTGCGCACATGATCAGGTCAGCCTGACGTGGAGAGTTACGGGTCACCTCCCAACCAAAGCGAGCCATATCATAACGGGCGCATCCAATAGCCATGAACTCAATACCACAACAAGACGTACCGAACGTCAACGACCAAGGAGAGTTGGAGCGTCCCCAGTTAATCGCTGCATCCAAAGAGCCAATCACGACGTTAACACCGCCTTCATTCAACTCATCAGCCAGTTTCTCAAGGGTCTCGTTGTCCTTGAACTCTTCATAAGGAAAGCTCTTGATATGAGCTCTTTTCTTTACATCCATTCCAACGCTCCTTTCCGCCATGCATACGCTAGCCCAAATACCAGTACCAACAGGAAGAAGCCGATGCTGACAAGAGCCATCGGCCCAAACTGCCTAACGACAACTGCCCAAGGATAAAGAAGAACAGTCTCGATATCAAACATCAGGAAAAGAAGAGCAAAGAGGTAATAGCCCAAATGCGCAGGCATCCAAGAGGAGCCACGAGTCGGGATACCGCATTCAAACGGCTCGCCTTTCACCGGATTGTAAGAACGAGGCCCGATCAACTTTGCAATGACATAAGCTGCCACTACCAAGGTAACCGCCGTTAACAAAACGGTAATTAATAAAATTGAAAAAGTCATATTACTTTATTATAATTATAATGATTGCTTGACTTAAACGTGGTCTTGTCTATAGACCCTGCAAAGGTAACAATAATTTTGTAAAGTCCACTAAACAAAATGGAAAAATATCTCATCGTCATTCAAAAAAGAATCTTTATAGATAGGAAAGGGAAAAAGGTGGAACTTCTTCCAGAGAATAACGCTCCACCCTGCCAGTCTGTATGTTGATGCCTATTGAGTATATGACCGGCAATCATTTGCCACAAATCATCCTCGTTGATGGAGAACAAGGGCATCCATCTCCATCAAAACTCATGATAATGATTTTCCACCTTCCATATATAAAAAAATCCTATACTTTCGTATGGTTATAAATCAATACGCAAATATAGGATTTTTTTGGACATAATATTCTTCATGTCCGCAGAATTATATTTATTTAACTTTAAAAGTTCCTTTCTATCAGCTCAAGACACATTCTGCTATTATGATAGGGACACTTCCAAAAACCGGCTTTATCATCCTTTAGATTGACTACTCCGTTATCGTCAATACTCCAATGCCATTCCCCATGATCGTAGTCAATGAGATGGGACTTTGTAAATTCCCAACATTTCAATGCAATGTCAAGAGCCTCTGCATCGTTGAAATATTGGAACAGATTAATATGACCTATAATGGTCTCACACATCACCCACCATTGGCGCTGCCTGTCTATATTCCCCGTGTCCATCCATCTTTCATAAATCATAGACCCATCTGGTTGCAGACCTTCATCTGCTGCCTTGGCGATCTCCTTTACAATGGGTTGGATTTGAGTAAGCAAAGAGGAATCGCCTAAGGTCAATGCGGATTCATGCAATAGCCATGATGCTTCGATGTCGTGTCCAAAGCTTTGGATGTTACGCTTTCCCTTCCATTGGTCATCGAAGAAAAGGTCTAAATGATAAGAGGAAGGATGAAAGATAGTCGTTGTGAAGATTTGAAGCAGGTTACGAATTTGCTTTTCAAGTGACGCATCTTTCCAAATGCGATAGAGATTAGTATAGGGCTCAATGATATGAAGGTGGGTATTCATCGTGCGACTGCCATTCTCGTCCTTGTCGCTCAATCGCATGTCGGAGATCGGTTGCCATTCACGCGTAAGTGCTTCGATATAACCATTGTTCCGCGCATCATAAGCATGGTCTTCTATATCATGGTATAAGGCGATAGCACACTTCAACGCTTCCTTGTCACCAGTTGCACGGGCATACTCACTCATTCCATAGATGGTAAAGCCAATCGCATAGGTTTGCTTCTTGGTATCAAGTGGATTCCCTTTGGCATCCACGCTCCAATAAACGCCTCCATATTGCCTGTCGATGAAATAGTCGAGAATATAGGCTTTAGCACGATCGGCAGCTTTCAGATATTCCTTATTTCCTGTCACGCGATAGGCGGCAGAGAATGCCCAAAGGATGCGGGCATTGAGGATGGCTCCCTTCTCCGCTCCTGGCACCAGATGGTCATGACCATCGATCTCGCCATAGTAACCCCCATCCTCATGGTCTGTCACATGGTCGATCCAATAGTTCAGGATGTTATGGTCCAGGACATCCCGCATTTCTTGTTTTAAGCTTTTAGAGTCAAACATACATCATGAATATGATAAAGTTGATACTTTCTATTTTTTTATCGGGTACTTGTATGCAAAGAATAACATGATAAGGGCAATGAATGCCGGGAAGAGAGAGAACAATGACCATACCATATTGAGGACAGAATCCGTGATGGAAGCTGGGTCAATCACGGAGTTTCCGAATTGATCTGGGATCATCCGGGCACCAGCTAACCCCAAGAACATGGCAATCAAAGAGCCTGAGATGGCGGTACCGAACTTCTGGGACATGGTGCCAGATGAGAAAATCAAGCCCGTAGAGGAAGTTCCGTTCTTTTGGGTGGCATAATCAGCCACATCCGCATACATAGACCACATCAGCGGTGAGTAGATACCAATACCGGCTGAAGTCAAGATTGACACGACAATCATCATCCAGATGGAGGATGGTTTCATAGGAATGAAGAAGAACAAGACGGATGTCACGATACAGAAGACTGCTGATGCCATGAAGGTCCTGCGCTTGGATCCGATCCAACGTGTCACCTTCGGTGACAATCCACCAAAGATCATGCAAGTCACCTCACCAAATGCCATGAATACGGTATAGTTGATGATCAGGCCACTGATGGTGATATCCCCACCCATACAATAAGAGAACATATAGCCTGCCACAGCATATCTGAACCCATTAAAGAAATTTGTGCAGATCGCAATACCTGTCATATACAGCCAAGGCACGTTCTTCACCAAGTCGACAAACTGATGCATGGAGAATTTCTCCGCGCGAACGGGTTTCAAACGCTCACGTGTCAGCAAGCCGCAGCCCAAGGTCATGCAGGCAGCCAAGATCCCGAAGAAAGCGCCTAACACTGCATATTGATGCGCATCCGTACCTCCAACAAACTTCTGCAGGTAAGGAAAGGACAGCAAGGTGATAAAGCCCATCGCATAAGCTCCTACCATTCGATAGGAGGAGAATTGGTTCTTCTCATTATCGTCATCTGTCATCACGCCAAGCAATGAGCCATAAGGCACGTTCACCATGGTGTAGACAGCCATCATCAATATATATAAGGTATAGGCATAGATCCGTTTCCCCGTAGGACCAAAGTCTGGGGTATAGAGCAAGAATGCAAAGACGGTTCCCAAAGGGATCGCGCCAAAGATAATCCATGGGCGATAAGTACCCCAACGACTTTGTGTACGATCTGCCAACGCTCCCATAATAGGATCGGTAACCACATCGAACATACGGGCAACAAGCATCAGGATAGCCGCATCCGCGAAAGACAGTCCGAAGACATTGGTAAAAAACAAGGGGAAGGCTATGGACATGATTTTCCACGTGATACCTCCGGCGGCTGCATCACCCATCGCATAACCTATTTTCTCAATCAATTTTGACTTTGCCATGATTTGATAATTGTAATAGAATGTGTAAGTTACGTGCAAAAGTAAGGAATTTTTGCGAAATTCCTTACTTATCAGCACGATTTCTTATGGATCCTCTTAGAGAAAAGTTCATTTCAGCCGCGCACCCCTGTTCTTGGCAATGAGCTTCTTAATCGTTTCCACGGATGCCGCCGTAAGGTATCCATCTTCCGGTGTGTTCATGCAGTAGTCGATCAATCGGTCGACAGTAGAGGTTGCGACATGCATGCGGGTATCCGAAGAGGCATAATAGATGAACACCTTTCCATCATCATCTGCAATCCAGCCATTGGTGAAGACGACATTCATCACGTCTCCAATATATTCTTGACCTTCGGGTACCAAGAAATAGCCACCAGGCTTAGCAATGACTTTTGTGGGATCATCAAGCGCCGTCATATACATATAAAGGACATAACGTAGTCCGGAGGCAGTGCCACGGACGCCATGGGCCAGGTGCAGCCAACCCTTCGGGGTTTTAATAGGATGTGGTCCCTCGCCGTTCTTTACTTCTGTGATGGTATGGTAATGGCGAGGGTAGATGATCTTTTCTTCCTTGACTTCAGCATGCGTGATATCATCTACCAAGGCCCATCCGATACCGCCACCAGAGCCTGTATCTATGAAACCATCTTGTGGGCGGGTATAGAATGCATACTTTCCTTGTACGAACTCAGGATGGAGCACGACATTACGCTGTTGGCTCTTGCTCTTCAAGTCGGGCAAACGATCCCAATGGATCAGGTCATGGGTACGGGCAATGGCTGCGGTAGCGGTGGCTGCCGAGAGGTCACCGGGCTGTGAGTCATCATGCCGTTCTGCACAAAAAACGCCATATACCCAACCGTCTTCATGTTGCGTCAATCGCATATCGTAGACATTCGTGGCTGGTATGACATCATCAGGCATGGTTATCGGCTCCTCCCAAAAGCGGAAGTGGTCGATGCCATTCGGACTTTCAGCCACGGCAAAGAAACTTTTCCGGTCAGCTCCTTCCACACGTACCACAAGGACATATTTGCCATTCCATTTGATGGCACCACTGTTCAGAGTCGCATTCATCATGATACGCTGTTCTAAATAGGGATTGTCTTCCTCATTGAAGTCATACCGCCATTCCAATGGAGTATGGTCTGCCGTCAAAATCGGGTACTGATACTTGGTATAGATCCCATTTCCCCACGCTAAAGGTTGGTTGGGACGGTTCAGGAGTTCTTCATGGTGAAGATGCAAATCCTTTACTTTCTTTTCAAAATCTGTCATAACCTATATTTTTTTCATTAAGTTCATTGAATGTCACGGATGAGAAGTATGCGCTTCTCCGCTGCTAATTTCTGAAAGTCGGCCGCACAACTCTTATCGGGAGCAGGACCGAAATTCTCTTCTTTCTGGTCCCAAGCGTTGCGCCATAGCAGGAAATAGGTGAACCGATAGCCACGAATGGCAGGCAGAAGCGTGCCCGTAAACCATTGGGGATCGGGCGTATTCCGGTATCCGGTCTCAGAAACGCTCACTAACTTGTGATGGCTTTTAGCAAACTCTGTCATCACCTTCAGTTCCAATTGCATATGATCGATAAACTCTTGGTTCGTTCCATATTGGTAGATATCTGTCCCCAAGATGTCTACGACATCATCACCGGGATAATACCTACCATACCGTTCTAAGCTTTCCTTTGCATCCGCACCGGGGGAATAGCTATAGACGATGTTCGTCAGACCTGCTTGCCGGATCCTTTCCACGGTCATCCTATACAGTTGTTGATATTGTGCAGGCGTGCAAGAATTGCTTCCCCACCAGAACCAATTGCCTGTCATTTCATGCCAAGGACGGAAGATGACGGGGATGGGCTTCCCATCCGTGGTGGTCAAAGATTTCAAGAAGGCGATGACAGTATCCAACCATTGTTGCATTTTGACATGTTGCGCACCTCCAGGCAGCACTGCTGCGACCGCATTCCCTTGGGGATCCCACGCGCTCCCACCCGTCACAGGGTTCGTAGGATGCCAACTGATAGTAATGATGCCCCCTCGCCGGTAATGATTGCGTATTTCTTCGCGTTCTCTGTCAAAGGGTACCCCATCGAGGTTCTTGTCCGAGCCGAGCTCGATCTTTCCCAATTCGAACCCCATCACAGCAGGATACTGCCCACAAACGGCTTTCACATCGCTTTTTCCATAGTCCCATTTCCAGGTAGTCCCATAAAAGGGGTCATCCTGATGTCCCATCATCACGCCCCGCTTCTGCAGTTTCTTCAATCGTTCGAGCAACTGCCGTGCAGGCGATTTCTGTCCCGCAGTCACTCCTATGGCTGTCAGGAATGCCAACAAAAGAATAGTCAGTCTCTTCATACTGATGATACCCATCATGATTGTTTTACATTTTTATCTCAATCTCATTTGTTTCAGCAACCAGTTTTCCCATTCATCCCATTGCTCTTGATACCAGTAATGGCCAGTCTGCGGATAAACGCTCAAGGTCTTGGGAGCGGTCACTGAATTGTAGGTGGCATAGGAGCTGGTTGGAGGAACGACCTCATCATTATATCCAAACGAATACCATCCCGGGCATTTCACACGCTTAGCAAAGTTGATACCGTCGTAATACCGTGATGTTTCCACCTTCTTGGGGTCGGGATGCTTCACTTGATAGAAGTAATGGGGCCATCCGCATGCTACGCCTTCCAAAGAAGCCGTATGGTCGCACATGGCATCATGCACCACGCCAATAAAGGTAACACGTTTGTCAAGTGCACCACAGACCAAGGAAAGCATACCTCCTTGCGAAGACCCGGTCACTCCCAAGCTCGTTCCATTCCACTCTGGCAACGACGCGATATAGTCAATGGCCCGGATTGCACCCGTAAAGACATGCTTGTAATAGCATTGGTCACGATCGTCGATATTGAAAGCCCAATAGCCATTAAGAGCTCCTTCCTGCAAGCGGTCATATACTGAGTGTGGCAGAGTGACTGGGATCTCATGGATGCCGATCTCGAGCGTGATGGCTCCTTGTGATGCGGTCCAGATGTCACCGCTATAGGGGCGTACGCCAGCGCCGGGTACGCGCAACAAAGCTGGATACTTGCCAGCTTTCACGGGCATGCAGAGGATGCCGAACACGCGACCCTGGTTGCCATTCCGGAAGCTGACCTCATAGACATTGACATCTTTCGTGCAACGCTCCGAAATCAAAGTGCGGGTAGGATCCAAGTCGACGAGCCGAGCTTGGTCCAGAGCACCCTGCCAAAATGTATCAAAATCTGACGGGTTGACGACTTTCGACTGGATACGCTCAGGATTAAACCCAACGGTGCACAAGCCTTCATAGTCCTTGCCATCTACATGCGCTGTCACCTTGAGACGATAAAAGCCTGGGGTGCGCAGGGTTCCCGACCATGTCAAAGTACCCTCTTTCAAGGTTATATCCTTTTTCCGTATGTCTGGATACATGACAGGACCCGCCTCTAAATCTACCTGGACATGATCTAATAAGGTGTTGGATTTCAACACGCTCACAGTAAAGGTTGCTTTCTCACCAATTTTATAATTCCAGTCCTTATGGTCAGGCTGAACGGAGATGACGATATTGTTTCCACGAATCTGGGCACTCATGGGCAATAACATCACCATACATAGCCACAACAATGCGATTCTTTTCATTATAGATTTCTGTTTTTAGTTGGATATTCTCGCAATCACGTTGCAAAGATAAGACATTCCTCCCTAAAAGGATGATACTTTCTTAGCCAATGATAACACTATCCTGCAAATTTGAAAATTAGTTGGGAAAAGCCATTCTACTTACGGGAAAAAACGCTAAATTTGTGCTCTACATGAAATATAGATTAAATTCAAAGGAATGGAAAACAAACGCTACGGTCATTTTGATGACGCTCACCGCGAGTATGTCATCACCGATCCAAAGACGCCTTGGCCTTGGATCAACTATCTCGGCAATGAGGACTTCTTCTCATTGATCTCCAACACTGCGGGTGGTTACAGCTTCTACAAAGACGCGAAGTTCCGAAGGATCACGCGTTATCGTTACAATGGCGTGCCCATGGATAACGGGGGCAGGTACTTTTATATCAAGGACGGGGAGGCGATATGGAATCCGGGATGGAAGCCCTGCAAGACTCCGCTTGACTTTTATGAGTGCAGGCATGGCATGAACTATACCCGCATCACGGGCAAGAAGGGCGGCATCAGCGCAAGTGTCTTGTTCTTCGTCCCTCTCCACCAATGGGCGGAAGTGCAAAAGATGACGATTACCAACGAGGGAGATAAGGTCAAGCACCTGAAACTGTTCTCCTTCCAGGAATGGTGCCTATGGAACGCAGCCACAGACATGGAGAACTTCCAACGAAACCTTTCCACTGGGGAGGTGGAAGTGGAAGGCCCGACCATCTACCATAAGACGGAGTACAGGGAGCGGCGCAACCACTATGCCTTCTACACAGTCAACTGCAAGGTTGACGGATACGACACCGACCGCGAGACCTTCATGGGACTCTACCAAGAGATGAGCGAACCAGAGGCTGTCCTGCAGGGAAGGGCACGCAACAGCGTTGCACATGGATGGAGCCCCATCGCCTCACATTATATGAATGTGGACCTTCAGCCTGGAGAGAGTCGTGATTTCATCTTCCTCCTTGGGTATGTAGAAAATGAGCAGGACAAGAAATTTACAGCCAAGCATGTCATCAACAAGGAGAAGGCACATGCTCTGATGGCCGCTTTCGATACCACAGACAAGGTGGATAAAGCTTTCCGGGAACTGCAATCGTATTGGGACAGGCTGTTGGATGTGTTCGTCCTCAAGTCGGGGAATGACAAGCTCGACCGAATGGTCAATATCTGGAACCAGTACCAGTGCATGGTGACCTTCTGCATGAGCCGCTCCGCCAGCTTCTTCGAAAGTGGCATCGGACGCGGGATGGGGTTCCGCGACTCCAACCAGGACCTTGTCGGTTTCGTGCATCAGATCCCCAAGAGGGCTCGTCAGCGTATCATCGACATCGCCTCGACCCAATTTCCCGACGGAGGATGCTACCACCAATACCAACCGTTGACAAAAAGAGGGAACAATGATATTGGCGGGGGATTCAATGATGACCCCTGTTGGCTGATCTTTGGAACAGTAGCTTACATCAAGGAGACCGGGGATTTCTCCATCCTCGACGAACAGGTACCCTTTGATAATCGACCTGGTTCCGAACACTCGTTATTCGATCACCTGACGATATCCTTCAATCATGTCATACAGAACCTCGGTCCACATCGACTGCCCTTGATCGGACGCGCTGACTGGAACGACTGCCTCAACCTGAACTGCTTCTCCTGGGATCCTAACGAGAGTTTCCAAACAACAGAGAACAAGAGCGAAGGCTCTCAGGCTGAGTCGTTGATGATCGCCGGATTGTTCGTTGTGACAGGGAGGGACTATGTCGAGCTCTGCCGGTATCTTGGCAAGGAGAAAGAAGCGCAACGTGCGGAAAGCCACGTGAATGCCATGATCGACGCCACCCGCCAATATGGATGGGACGGACAATGGTTCCTCCGCGCTTATGATTTCTTCGACCATAAGATCGGGAGCCATGAGAACGAAGAGGGCAAGATCTTCATTGAAAGCCAGGGCTGGTGCACCATGGCTGGAATCGGAGCCCGCGAAGGACTCTGTGACCAGGCACTCGACTCAGTCAAGAAGATGATGGACTGTGATTATGGGATCGTCCTGAACTATCCCGCCTATTCCACTTATCATGTCGAGATGGGCGAGATCAGCTCCTATCCAGAAGGATACAAGGAGAACGGAGGCATCTTCTGCCATAACAATCCATGGGTGATCATCGGGGAGACTATCGCCGGAAGAGGAGATGATGCGTGGGAACACTACCGGAAGATCCTGCCCAGTTACGTGGAAGAGAAATACCAGACACTGCATAAGGTAGAACCGTATGTCAACTGCCAGATGGTTGCCGGGAAAGAGGCTGCAAGACCGGGAGAAGGCAAAAACAGTTGGCTGACGGGGACGGCGGCGTGGATGTGGTATACGATCAGCGAGTATATCCTCGGCATTCGACCTGAGTACAATGGACTGCGGATCGATCCTTGCCTGCCGCATACAGCCCGGGAATACCATGTGAAGCGGCGTTTCCGCGGAGGGGAATATGATATTGTTGTCAAGAATCCGGAGGGTCATCAAAAAGGAGTGAAGGAGATCCGCGTTGATGGGGAATATATCCAAGGACAGGTCATTCCGGCTGCGAAAGGTATACATAAAGTAGAAGTTTTGATGTGATCTGAAAGCAATTTCCAATAGATTATCTTTCACACGCTAAAAGACCATCTATCACGCGCTAAAAGGTTATCTATCAGGGCTCAATAGGTCATCTAAGAGCTCCTGAAAGATAACCTTTTACAATTTGGTTAACGAACACTGTCATTTGTTAACTTTATTCAAACTTTTTTAAAACTGGGGAGGACGAAATTGCAATGTATTTGTAATATTTGTAATTTTGCAGCGTCGACAAGAGAGAAATATCAATTATAAGAATTCAGGACCAAGTTCCTGAAGGGACATATCACTTTAATCAGGGTAGTAAAAATAAGGGAAATGAAGAGATTTTATTTAGTTTTATTGCTCATTGCCGGGCTATTGGGCATGAGCAACGTGGCAACCGCAACAGAAAGCGGACAGTTGCAGGCCACACACATGGGGTATTACAACGATGGAAAGTTTACGTGGTATTTGTACTTCAACGACAACGAGTACTACGCGAAGTGTTATCTTGGGGCAAGCACAGTGACTGCGCCGACATGGACAACTGCAGTCACCACGATCCAAGCGACCGTCAATGGTACGAATTATGCCCTTCCCACCGTCTTCGTGTTCGAGAATGCTCCCTCGACTGCCTCTACCTATACTTACTCCAAGACGGCAAATGGCAAGACGGAGACACACAACCTCTCCTATACTGTGGAGAGTGCGGGAGCTATGGCTACGGTCTACAACATCACTGCCAACAGCACTACGACGGTTTCCGGCACAGAAGCCAACCCACTTACGCTTACAGTACCCGACGAGGTTACACTCACATTGAACGATGGATCCGGAACCATCTCCAATGTTAAGATTACCCGGTTAGGTTCAACGCAATGGTCTGACAATTATTTCTGGCATATTGGCGATGCCTTGAACACATTGGGCGTGCCCGTGAAGCTTGTCTTAGGCTCCAATATTCAAGTGATTATGGCGAACGCTTTCCGAGTAAACAATTCGAATAATGAAAACGACCTGAAGGGTTGCACGAACCTCTACGGGCTCGACTTTAACGGCAACACAAACTTGTGGTATATCGGAAGCAATGCCTTCAAGGGGGCTACGAACCTCAAGCTCTATCCTATCTCTGCATCCGACGACCATGCCGTGGCAGTGCCCACATCGCTCACGCAGCTGCAGGACAGTGCCTTCGCCAACTCCGGCATTCGGAGTCTTGTCGTCAACCATGCCATCCAGAACTTGGGCAACAACGTGTTCGAGAACTGCGACAACATGGAGTACGTCACGTTCAGATACCTCGCGATAGGCAGTGAGAACATGATGCTCTCGCGGGACATTGAGAATTTCAAGAAAGAACTTGCCAAAGCCAGTGTCGACACAACGACCACAAGCGTGAAAGCACAATACCAACGCTTGATGCAAAGCATCCCAACGCATGTGCTGGTCTATGCTCCCAACACATTCAACAAAAGCTATACCTATCTCGACAAGAGCGTGGGCGGCTATAATATCATTACGACGGGTGACGTGGTAAACAGTGACTCTATCCCCCACTGCTATCACTTCTACGTGTATGACAACACTTCTGTCACAGGCAAGAACAACGCGAAAGGATCCTACGACTATTGGGTGCCGATCGCCTTCGATGCCGACAGCTGCGACTACAACCGGTCATTCCCCACGGGATGGGTCACCACTTATCTGCCCTTCGACTGGAAGTTGCCAGACGGATGCAAGGCTTACCAAGCCAGCGATAACTTGCTTTCCACCACTTCAGAAGGGAAAACCGTGTTCAGCTTCACGGAAGTCAGGGGCACAGCGATGAAAGCGAACACCCCATACCTATTATATAATAGTAATAGCAGCAACGTCACCATCGCGCAGGTGGTCACTGCCAGTCCCGGTCTCACGATCCCCAAGAGCGTGCATCCTTCTGCAAATACTTACCTGAGTAGCGATGCCGCAACCAAGGCTTTATTCTGGGGCACCACAGAGGACATCCCCAACGACTCTGCTTCCACTTATTATAAAGGCTATAACATCCGCAGCGACCAGACTTGGGGAAAGATCAGCTCAAGTGCCACGGCTGGCTATATCGGCAGGTTCCGCAGCTTCGTGTCTGACGCCCGCACCACGACGGCTTCTGCCAAGCCCTATATCGTTGAGATGATCATCAATACTCCGAGCGGAACGACAAGCATCAGTACCATCGACGCGAACTCGTTGCTCCACGGAAACGCACGGATCTACTCCATCGATGGACGCTATGTGGGCACAGACTTTACCAATTTACCCAATGGCATCTACATCAGGAACGGAAAGAAATTTAGGGTTAAGAACCAATAATACAAACCATAAAATAGAAAATGATGAAAAAAGAATATACAAAGCCTGCCGCTGAAGTAGTCAACTTGAATTGTTCCAACGACATGATGGATGACGGAACTTTTACGTACAGCAACATAGGAACTGCCGATGGCGGTGGACGGGCAAAAGAGAATACAGCTGTCGACGAAGACACTTGGAAAGATAATTGAAACATCTCATGATGGGATCACTCTCCCATCACGATCCAACATAAAGCCAGTACGTACTCCAACGCACTGGCTTTATCTTTTTCTGTCCCCACCTCATGCGAAAACCTTTGGCAAGGCAAGTAGCTCGACCCTACTCTTTGGTCAGCACATACAGCTTGGCAGTTTCGCCCTCAGGCTCTGTGCCTAAGGAATCTGTCATGACAATCGACCGTGCATCCTTCACCTTATAATATGTCTTCTCACCAGATGAAGGCGTAACAAGCTCGATCAACTTGCCGTCCTTGACATGGTAAACGCCACTGGTGACGAACGATCCGTCTTTCTTGCCGATGTAATCGCTGGACAAATTGTATGTACTGTCTGAGCTAATGGTAAGCACGGTCTTGATGCCCGGACCATCAGCAGCCGGGAGCGTTCCACGATAAGTCCCACAATAGGAAGTGTCAGTAGCAACAGAATCGGTCTGTGCCACCGCAGTTGAGTCGACATTCGTCGTCGATGGGACTTTCTTGTTGCCACAAGCTGTCAGCAGCAAGGCAACGCCCATCACAAGCATGATTCTTTTCATTTCTTCTATTTGTTATTGAATGGTAAAGGGTGACCTGTTTTCTTTCCGAATCCATCCCACCCCATAGAATGGGAAACCTACCTGACGGCATCGGCAAAAGTAATCCCTTGCATAGGAAAAGCTCCCCTTTTTAAAGATCTCGGCACAAATGTACGAAAAAGATATTGAGTTGGGATACTTACAAACTCTCCACAAAGCAACTTTAACATGGCTTAACCAAATTACTGATCATGTTGAAAGATAATAGCCCACCTCTGTAAGCAAGAGAAAGAAGATACATGATAGATGGGTATAAAAGGACATATCTGTATGCTAAAGCCCACCTCCAGCCTTACACGAAAAAAGGGTAACCCGTAGGTCACCCTTTCTTCTATCAGTAGATATATATTTCTTTAACTATACCAAATCGAGGTTTCCGTGAAGGAATAACGATCGTCATCCTCATTGTAAATGTTATCCAACTCATAACTCTCTTGGTCATGAGACTCTTTCAACTGTTTCATAGTAAATCCTCCCGCGGCTATATAGTCTCTTCAAGCCACTTTATGTTAACATAGATGCTGAGACTGCATCTTTGTGCTTTCATTCAATCGCAAATATATAAAATATTTCGATAGATTGTATACATCATCACATTATTTAACACATTTGTCATTTCTATTTCAGATTCGAAGAGAAAGACGGCTACTCAGATCATTAATCATTTCACCGCACTGTTTCTCAACTTCGTTGGGGACATCCCAAAATGATGGCGCACATAGCTTCCGAAGAAAGAGATGTTCGTAAATCCCAACTTGTTGCTAATCTCTTTGACTGAGAGATCAGTATGGCAGAGATGATATCGAATATCCTCCTTCGTGTACTGGGCGATCCAATCGGAAGCTGGTTTACCACTGTATTTTATACATAGCATAGAAAGGTATTTCGGAGTAATATTCATTTCACTGGCATATTGCTCCACAGGTTGGCGTTTGATTTTATTATTTGACAATTTCTTCAGGAACTGGTTGAAAAGGCTTTTCCCATGGGAAGCACAAGTAGGTACGACTTCCTCTGGCTCTTCCAACATGCTACAAACATCATACAGCATCGCTTTAATAATAGACTGCATGACCATCGTACGGTATTCCCGGTTCTGATGTTCCATCTTAAACTTAATGAGTTCGTAATAATAAGCGAACTGCTCCCGGTCTTCCTCTGGCAATTGCACCACATAAGTATGACGATTATAGACAGAAAGATTCCAGGTATCAATATGGTCTCCTAACAAAGCCTGAATGATATCGTCAGAGAGACAAAGGATCTTGCAGGCAAAGTCAACACTGATCAGATAGTTGTCGAGTATCACATTCGGAGCACTCAGCAATACCTCCCCTTCCCTCAGCATGAGAGGAAGGTCGTTGATATTAAACTGGATCTTACCCTTAACGCATAAGACAATAAAGTTCATCTTGGCATAGAAAGGAGCAACATTCGTCAGGTCGCTGATGTTGTCAATAATCGCAATATCGCCATCGTAGTAGTCGAGACGGTCAGTCTTACTGTCCAAATCCTTCAGGTCGATTTCCTTTAGTATGATTTTGTTCTTTTTCATTTTAAGTATGATTTGATTGCAAATATCGGAAAAATTCTACTATTTTGGTGTTTATTATGACTAAAACAATGTACAATATCGAAAGTAGTTCCGATATTATAAAATTAGATAGTAATTTTAGACACTTGAAATGTCAGATTTCTACAGATCTTTGCAATCGAAAACGAATAAGACATGAGAAAAAAGATATTTCAAATCATATTCCATAACAGGATTTTGTTGACAGCTGTCATTCTCTTATCTGCTGACTGTTTATTGATCGTCATTGGCTTGTTTCTGCCAAAACACAAAGATACCATTCAAGGTCAGGTAGATACTACAGACTACAGAGTATCCACCAAAGTACCCAGTCGTGTAGTAAGAATATGTGTAGAAGAAGGTCAGCGTGTTCACAAAGGTGATACACTGGCTATTCTTTCCGCACCAGAGATAAACGCATTAGAACAAGGAGCCATCGCAAACAAGGACGCGACCAGTGCCATGGACGAGCTTATCCACAAAGGGACGCGAAAGGAAATCATCAGCAGCACCTACGACCGTTGGCAGCAAGCCATTGCCCATCGGACCATTGCCCGGAAAACATACGAGCGTATGGAATCGCTCTTCATGGAAGGAGTCATCTCAGAACAACGTAGGGACGAGGCTAAAGCTGCCTATGATGCTGCTGTGTCAGCCGAACAAGCTATCTTTGCCCAATACCAACAAGCGAAGAACGGAGCTAGGTATGAGGAGAAGAAGGCTTCCGACGCTGTGGTGAGGAATGCCCAAGCCAAGATTCAAGAGGTGAAAGCACTCGTTAAGGAAACTGTGCTCACAGCTCCGCAGGACGGATATGTGACCGAAGTGTTCGTGGAACCCGGCGAGGTGGTGGGCACAGGAGCCCCTATCATCAACGTAGGTACGGATGACAGTTGGTTTATCTTCAACGTTACGGAGAACAAGCTTCCAGGAATCAAGTATGGACAGCATGTGAAGATTTACCTTCCGGCATCAGACGATACCGTGCAAGCCCGCATCACCCGCATCAACAACTTAGGCAACTTCGCTGCATGGAAGGCCACCCGGGCTTTAGACGACGTCGACCTCAAGGTCTTTGAGGTAAGGGCGCGCCCATTGAAGAAAATGGAAAATTCCCATGAGGGTGAATCTGCATTGCTCATCAAAGATTGAACCTATATGAAATACAATACATATTATCATTCCATTCAAATCAGGATACACCATATTGCCAGGCGAGAGATCAAGATGTACTCCCGTCGACCGGTGTTCCTATTCTGCATGATCATTGCTCCCTTACTGTGCATCTTCTTCTTTACGACATTGATGATGAAAGGGCTCCCTACCCGACTACCTGCCGCTATCGTGGATGAAGACAACACCCACGTATCCCGAATTGCCTGCCGGGTGATCGATGCTTTTGAAGGAACAGATATCAAGGCTGTGTACCCTCACTTCCATGATGCGCGCAAGGCCATGCAACGAGGCGAGATTTATGCCTTCTTCTATATTCCGAAAGGAATGACTGCTAAGTGTGAGTCGAGCAGGCGACCTACCATTTCTTTCTATACCAACGATTGCTATTTAGTCCCTGCCAACTTGTTAATGAAAGACATGAAAACCAGTTCGGTGCTAGCAGGACTGGCACTCACCCGGTCAAGCTTATGGGGACACGGTGTATCGGACCACGACGTATGGGGTATCCTGCAGCCGATCGTCATTGAAGCTCATCCCTTGAAGAATTCCTTTCTCAACTATTCTGTCTATCTGAGCAACATGCTCGTACCAGGAATCATCATTATACTGATCTTACTCACCACGACTTATACCATCGGACTGGAATGGAAGTTCGAGAATCAGAAAATTCTCTATGCCATGGCAGGGCAATCTCAATCGATCGCCCTACTTGGGAAATTGCTCCCTCAGACCGTTATCTACTGTACGATCCTGACCTTCATGGACATCTGGTTCTATAAGTACTTAGGATTTCCTTGCAACAGTGGACTTCCCATGATGATCGGGCTTAGTATCCTGACTGTCATTGCCTCGCAAGGTTTTGGCGTTTTCCTGTTCGGGCTGATGGCAGGAGAGATGCGTCTCGCTATGTGCATTTGTGCGCTGTGGGGCATCCTGTCATTTTCCGTGGCAGGTTTCACCTATCCAGTCACTGCTATGGATCCTTTCTTGCGGTTCCTCTCGGCATGGTTCCCTTTGAGGCATTACTACTTAATCTATGTAGATCTTGCCCTTAACGGCTACTCTCTCCTGTATGTATGGCCATCTGTGATGGTACTCTTCGGCTTTTGCATGTTACCTATCTTAGTTTTGCCTCGCTACCGGAAGGCATTTCTCAAATTCAAATATCTGCAATAAATATGAAAGACCTATTATATATATGGTATGACGAGGTGAGGACTGTGCTGCGCGATAAAGGCATCATGATCTTTATCCTATTCGTTCCCCTTTGCTATCCTCTGCTCTACTCGTATGTCTACACCAACGAGGTGGTCAGGGACGTGCCCGCCGCCGTGGTCGACGACTGCGACTCACCCCTGAGCAGGGAACTGTTGCGCAAGATCGATGCCACCCCTGACGTGAAGATCATAGGAACGTTCAATTCGATGGAAGAGGCGCAGCAGATGATCAAGGAGCACAAGGCGTACGGCATCATCAGGATCCCAGACAGCTTTAACCGCGACTTAGAACATGGAGAGCAAACCCATGTGGGACTATACTGCGACATGAGCAGTATGTTGTATTACAAAGGATTGCTCCTCGCTTGTACGGACGCATCCCTCGACATCAACAACGATATCAAGGTTGAGCACGTAGGAGCCACGACCGTAAGGGACGAGGAAGTGACGAAGATGCCCATCCTCTATGAGCACCAATGCCTATATAACCCCCAGTCGGGGTTCGCTGCCTTCCTGATCCCTCCTGTCCTGATGCTGATCATCCAACAGACTTTATTGTTGGGAATCGGCATGGAGATGGGTAGCACCAGGGAGAAGTACAACGGATGCGTCATCCCCTTCGACCGGCATTACAAGCACATCTTCCCCATCATAGGAGGAAAGGCCCTGTTCTACCTGATGATCTACTTCGTCATGGCGATGTATATGTTTACTTTTGTCAACCGTTCCTTCGGATTGCCACAATTGGGACATTACTGGACCCTGATTGCCTTCATCATCCCTTATATCCTGTCGTGCATTTTCTTTGGTATTACCCTCTCTTCGCTGATCTACAGAAGGGAAGACTGTATCCTGATCTTCGTCTTCATGTCCGTCCCAATGGTGTTCCTGTCAGGTGTCTCATGGCCCTCGTCCAACATGCCGATGTTCTGGAAATATTTCTCCTATATGTTCCCGTCATCCTTGGGAATGAATGCGTATGTGAGAATCATGTCCATGGGGTGCAACTTAGATGACATCCGACCGCTGTACTGGGGAATCTGGCTTCAGGTCATCATCTACTTCATCACCTCATGCATGGTCTACCGAAGCAATATCCGCAAAATGATCTATAGTCATCTATCCAATCAGAATCAATGAAAAGAATAATAAACATACTCATGCTACTCTGTATCGTCCTGTCAGCACAGGCACAGAGGGTGTTATCGCTCGATTCCTGTCGCTCACTGGCGCTAAGGAATAACAAACAGTTGAATATCTCGCGCGTAAACCGCTACGCAGCAGAGAACGTGAAGAAGGCTGCCCATACCAAGTACTTGCCGAAGGTGGATGCCACGGGCACCTACCAATTGACAAGCCGTGAGATTTCCGTCTTGAACAAGAATCAGAAGAATGCCTTGGACAATTTCGGGTCGAACGTGGGCACGCAAGTTGGCAACGACCTCTCGCCCATCATTACGGAACTGGCACAAAAAGGCATCATCACGCCATCGCAGGCACAGACGCTCGGGGGCGTGCTTCAACAAGCAGGGACATCCATGACCTCGGCCTTGAACGAGGCAGGCAGTAAAGTGAAGGACGCTTTCAGGACGAACACGCGTAATCTCTTCGCAGCCGATGTCTTGGTCAGACAACCTATCTACATGGGTGGAGCCATCACGGCAGCCAACCGCATTGCCAAGATCAACATTGACTTGGCTGAGAACAATATCGAAGGCAAACGACAGGCTACACTCTTCGACATCGACCAAGCATATTGGCTGGTGGTGAGCTTGCGGCAAAAGCAGATGTTGACCGATCAATATCTGGAGCTGGTGAAGAAATTTGATGATGATGTCCTGAAGATGCTCAAGCAAGGGGTCACCACGAAGGCTGACGAACTGAGGGTGGCTGTGCGCGTGAATGAGGCTGAAATGACGAAGACACAAGTGGATGATGGACTGGTTCTCGCGAAGATGCACCTCTGCCAACTGTGTGGGCTCGACTTGAACGAGACCATCCAATTAGAAGATGAGGACCGGAACGACCTCGACTTGCCCGACCGCCATTATCAGGAGAGTGGAAGGATGGACGTAGACAACCGACCGGAACTGAAGATGTTGCAGAACACCATCGATATCAGTCGACAGAACACTATCGTCACCCGCGCAGCCTATCTCCCTCAGGTGGCAGCCGTAGGAGGTTATTTTATGTCCAACCCCAACTTGCTGAATGGCTTCGAACATAAGTTCTCAGGGTTGTTCCACATTGGCGTGGCAGTCAGGGTCCCTGTTTGGAGCTGGCATGAGGGAAGATATAAGACACGCGCGACAAAAGCTGCGACCACCATAGCGGAAATGGAACTTGCGGACGCACGGGAGAAAATGCAACTGCAGGCAAGCCAAAGCAACTTCCGCATCAAGGAAGCCAACAAGAAGCTGGTTATGGCTGCCCGCAACCAACAGAGCGCGGAGGAAAACCTCAGGTGCGCCCAGGTTGGATTCAGGGAAGGAGTGATGCAGACCACGGATGTGATGGCCGCACAAACAGCATGGATGAACGCGCGGTCGCAGAAAATAGATGCAGAAATCGACGTGAAGATGAGCCATGTCAACTTGGAGAAGGCATTGGGTACGCTTCATGAATAAAATAAAAACAAGTATATCATGTCAATCAAATCAGAACATACAAGTGTAATGATGGCTGTAATAGGTTTTATTACAGTGGTCTTAGGTGTGGCTGCCATTGGTTATTATGCCTTCGGCGATGAAGAGGAGAACATTCAGGGACAAGTGGAAGCGGGACAGTATCGCGTCGCCTGCAAGATCCCAGGACGTATCGTGGAGATCTGCGTCAAGGAAGGTGATTATGTCCACGCTGGCGATACGTTGGCGATCCTCGAAATGCCTGAGGTATCCGCACAGGAGCAGGCTGCCAAGGCTACGGAAGGCGCGGCTCAGGCGATCAGCGAGATGACGGACAATGGTACCCGACAGGAACAGATCCGCACGGCACAGCAATTGGTCAATCAGGCAGTCGCTGCCCGCGATATTGCGCGGAAGACTTACCAAAGGGTACAGAACCTGTATGACGAAGGGGTGGCTTCCGCACAAAAGCGGGATGAGGCATTGGCTGCTTACCAGGCTTCGAGCGCACAGGTGAAGGCAGCACAAAGCCAATACGAGATGGCACGCAATGGAGCGAGGAGCGAAGAGAAGAAAGCGGCATCGGAACGGGCTAAGGCAGCAAAGAGCTCCGTGAACATCGTCAAGTCCTTGTTGAGGGAGTCCGTACAGGTAGCAACCATGGACGGGGAAGTGGACGAGGTGTACGCCCATGTCGGGGAACTGGTAAGCACAGGCTCTACCATCATGGACATTACCCTGCTCTCTGACATGTGGGCTACCTTCAATATCCGGGAGGACCATCTGAAAGGCTTGAAGACGGGCGATGTGTTCACAGCCCAGTCACCAGCCTTCGACAAGGACTACACCATGAAGGTGTACTATATCAAGGAATTGGGGGAATATACCACTTGGAAAGCGAAGAAAGCTTATCACCAATACGATCTCCATACGTTCGAGGTGAAGGCTCGACCCGTCAGCAAACATGATGGACTGCGCCCAGGGATGACACTGATCCTCAAGGAATAATGACACCTATTCTCAAAGAAAACTAAGGAGACCAAAGACAAGTCTGCAACATCCTATCACTAAAAAGCCTCGCTTCACAGCGGGGCTTTTAGGATTGTACAAAAACATTATGAATCTATTATTTGCGAACAAAATTTTATTTCCAACGAATTCTCATTTATATTCTAACGCTCAATAACGAGTGCAAAGATAGTGGATTATCCCAATCCATGCAATACCTAAATCATGGTAATTCCACAAATACCTACTCCTGAGGAGAATAAAGATACATTATATGAGCAAAATATTTGCATTTTACGCAAATTTTTATTAACTTTGCAATCAGAATACCTAGAACAACATTTCGATCTCACGTATGCCAGAAACGAATATGGACTCTAAACGAAACTTAAAGACTCTCTTCAGCCAAAAGAACTTGGTCAGGATGGGAATCGTCATTCTCATCTTTGGCTTGGGATTCCTCACGGGTTTCCACACGGGGGAAAGCCATCATATCATCGTACAGCCAGAATTGGACACGAACGAGGCTCTTGACAGCGTTGCCGAACAGTTACCGGAAGGATCAAGGATCATTGCAAAATTCACCGATGACAGGCATGCTCTTTATTACTTGAACAGTGGGCATCTGATGAAGTTCGACGCGAAATCCAAGATGTTAGACGAGGTCAATCTCAACGACCTGAACACGAACGTCAAGATTTACTACGACGACCATGTGGATACAACTGGCATCATCTCTGCCAAGCTTTCCCCAGACCAGCAGTATTTGATCCTCACCGCAGTGACCATGGCCCCCGATGACGAGACGGAGGGCAACTACTCCTTGGCGTCCTTCAAACTGGACACGAGGACTATGAATATCCTGCCCTATACCCCTCCTGTACCCAAGACCAAGGAAAAGAAGGATTCCCTTCCTCCGGTCAGGCACAAGGAGAAGCCTAAGGAGGAAGAGGTTGTCACGCCTAAAGAGACTTATCCGGAAGCAGGAGATATCGTCCAACCAGAACAGCAGGAACCACCAAAAGAATAACTGCTTTAGGCTCTGCAAGCCTACAGCACCCCGTGGAATAGAGGGGTACCGAATCCTATGGCTCGCATCTTACCACGCTTATCGCAACAATTGTGGGGATATCCTCGAATAATTGAACTTTTTTACTTACCTTTGCGGTGGAATGAAAATAAATTAACATGAAAACGACCATTATTCTATTCGCCTTAGGCATCTCTATGTCCTCTGGCATCTACGCCCAGACAAAAGGGGGCGGTATCACTACGCAGATGCTCAACCAATGGAGATCATCTCAAAAGATGTCCATAGCCGACAAAGCACTGAGCAATGCGATTGCCAACAACAGTATCGACAACCTCGCCGTCAACCATGACAACGATGCAGAGCTCGACACTTACTTTAATATTGAGACCCGTAAGCAAAGTATTACGGACCAAAAAAGCTCCGGTCGTTGCTGGATGTTCAGTGGATTGAACGTGCTGCGCAACAAATTCGCCCTCAAGAGCGACTCACTTGGGATTGAGTTCTCACAGGCTTATCTGTTCTTCTATGACCAATTGGAGAAAGCAAACCTCATGCTGCAAGGCGTCATCGACACAGCCAAGAAGCCTATTGATGACAACCGCGTTCAATTCTTCTTCAAGAGTCCCATCAATGACGGTGGTACCTTCTGCGGTATTGCCGACTTGACCGCCAAGTATGGTCTGGTTCCCAAGGAAGTCATGCCAGAATCCTATTCCTCAAACAGCACCAGCAAGGCATCCAGCCTTATCAAGTCGAAACTGCGCGAATATGGACTGCAACTGCGGGACATGGTCAACAAAGGAAAGAAAACGACTGACATCCAGGCTGCCAAGACACAAATGCTCGCACAGATATACAAGATGTTAGAATATACCATAGGCGTTCCTCCCACCAAGTTTACCTATGCTTTCAAGAACAGCAAGGGCAAAACGGTAACCCAAGTCAAGGAATATACCCCACAACAATTCTATCAGGAAGTTGTAGGAGCACCCTTAGAAGGCAGCTTTATCATGGTGATGAACGACCCACGGCGTCCTTATTACAAGACTTACGAGGTGGAATACGACCGCCATACCTATGATGGACATAACTGGAAGTACCTGAACCTGCCGATGGATGATATTGAACAGCTTGCCATCTCCTCATTGAAAGACGGGCGCAAGATGTACAGTTCGTATGACGTAGGCAAATTCCTTGACCGCAAGCGGGGCTATGCAGACACAGAGAACTTTGACTATGGATCGCTTTTCGGCACGACTTTCGGAATGGACAAGGCACAACGCATTGAGACCTTCGATAGTGGAAGTACTCACGCCATGACCCTTACGGCTGTGAACACCGATGCCAACGGCAAGGCTAACAAATGGAAAGTAGAGAATAGTTGGGGTGCGAGCTGGGGACAACAAGGATGCTTGATCATGACCGATCGCTGGTTCCGCGAGTACATGTTCCGATTGGTTGTAGACAAGAAATATGTTCCAGAGAACCTTCAAAAAATGTTCGAGCAGAAACCTCTCATGGTCATGCCTGAAGATCCATTGTTCTCAAATGATGATTAACTCTCCCTTCAAACGATAGAGGTCCGGTGTGGGACCGGACCTCTATCCGTTTTTTAATTCCCTAAAAATATTCATAATCCATCATAGTGACTTATAACAGATTTACTTTACACCGTTTTAACATTTAAAATTAAGATGGGAAGTAAAAAATCGAGACACAGAACATTTAGTGAGGACTTTGTTC
>ONBG01000040.1 GCA_900316015.1 uncultured Prevotella sp.
ATCTGGCTTAACGAAAACGTTGGATTTCATCCTTCGTTTTCTCGCCATGGCACAGCTCAAGCAAGCTCGGCTCTGCTCATCTGGCTTAACGAAAACGTTCAGGAAAAGGAACCTACATGGAAGACCTTTGGTCTGCGAAAGCTGTAGCCATGCGATTCAACAATAAAGATAAGAGGATACATCAGAATTTTGATGTACCCTCGAATTTCCAGATATATTCATCTACCTCTCTCTGGTTTGGCATCATTTAACGACCGTGGCTTTTAGAATCCTGACATCTTCTTTGGGACGATCATTCTTGTCAGTGTCAACCCACTGTATCTCACGTACGACATCCATACCCTCTAAAACTTCTCCAAACACAGTGTATTCATTGTCCAAATGAGGTGTTCCTCCATATTTTTTATATGCATCTCGAATCTCTGGGGACATTACCACATGCGAGGTCGTATCCAAACGAGCCTGCATCTTATCCAGCATCTCATCAGTATACCTTCTACCATAAACAATATAAAACTGGGACATTGAGCTTTCTCTCTGAGGATTAACATCATTCCCTTCACGAGCCGCAGCCAACGCTCCCCGCTTATGGAAGAGTTTAGGGTAAAGGATCTCTGCAGGTATTTGATAGTTTTCTTTACTATCACCCAATAGCTGCCCTGGTTGTGCATGCCTGCTGGCGGAATCACCGGACTGAATCATAAAATTCTGGATAACACGATGGAAGAGGACGCCATCATAAAAACCTTCTCTTGTCAATTTCAAGAAATTATCCCGATGCTTAGGTGTCTCATTATAAAGGGCAAGAAGGATATTCCCCTTGGTTGTCTCTAACAACACCTCGTGGCGAAGGGTATCTTCTTGGGCTACGAGTGGTAGCTGAGCCACAAGCAACAAGATTGCTAAAAATATTTTTTTCATGTCAAAACGGTTAGTATGCGTCTCCATGAGAAATTTCATCTCTATCGATCTTTTTCTTATCTATTGAATACCATGCGTATACAATATAAGCTAAAACGAATGGAATCAGCAGACTCACAATAGCCATTGTCCGCAAAGTGAACTCACTGCTACAACTATTTGCAATAGTCAGAGAACTCTGCATATCCACATTAGAAGGATAATAAGCTGTATGATTCCATCCTGCGCAAAGGAAGAGGACTAACACCACCAAAACGACTCCAATGCCCGCAGGCCAAATTCCTCGGATATAATCTTTTTTGGAAAGCGTGCGAACAATAGCAAATAAAAGCAGTCCAACACCTACCACAAAAGCAATAGAAAGATACCACATATCACCAAGATTATTCAAGTATTTCATAGGCTCCATGTAGACATGACTCGTTTGGGGGTCATAAGCAAAACCATCTTTCAGGAGTGTACGAATGAAGAACCAAAGGAAAGTGAACAGGAAAGCTACAGTAGAAAAGATAAGCCGACTACGCGCCTGGGTTCGAATTTTCTCATCATTCACATTATTAATTATGTAGAAGATACCTAAAATCCGAGCAAGGAAGAATACTGACAGACCGAAAAGGATATTATAAAAATCCAATAGTGCATCCAATCCGTTACTGGCATTAGCCCATCTGCTAATTACAGGTTGCATACCATCCGTAAGATTCTGCTTTTCCACGAGAAAATTACTCCCATCAAAGAATGTAGCCACAGCACCTCCCAAAAGCAACGGACCGATGATTCCATTGATAACCAAGAACACTTGAAAGGTTTTCGTGCCCAACAGGTTACCCAATTTATTCTGGAATTCATAACTAACAGCCTGAAGGACAAAAGAGAACAAGATAATCATCCAAAGCCAATATGCCCCTCCAAAGCTCGTGCTATAGAAAAGCGGGAAGGATGCAAAGAATGCTCCTCCAAAAGTAACTAAGGTAGTAAAAGTCACTTCCCATTTCCTGCCCGTACTATTGATAACGATCCTTCGTTCCTCAGGAGACTTACCAATCTCGAAGATCAAGGAATTAGCCCCTTGCACGAACATCAAGAAAACGAGTAAGGCACCTAATAACGAGATCAGGAACCACCAATATTGCTGTAAAAAACTATATGTCATGATTTTAAGTGTTTATGGGATAAACGAACTATTGAGAAATTTGACTTTCTGATGAGGAATCGACCATCGAATGCTCAGGTCCCTTTTTGATTTGTTTGCACAAGATATTAATCTCCACGGCAAGCATTGTCGAGAATAACACCAAAAAGATAAAGAAGGTCAAAGCGACACTTCCAGCCCGGATGTCTGAAATGGCAGCACCCACTGGGAGCATGTCTTGAATGGTCCATGGCTGTCGCCCCATTTCAGCAACCAGCCATCCTGATTCACTTCCAATATATGCCAATGGGACTAAGACCAAAGACAAGACTAAGAACCATCTATATTTTGATATATCTTTCTTGTAGACCAAGAATAGTGAGACGAGGAAGAAAAGGATGAACAAGCACCCTAAGCCAACCATAACCCTAAAAGCATAAAAACATAAAGGAATATTCGGAACCAATTCATTTACGTTTTTTATGTATCCATATCCAAAATATTTCATATTAGGTTTCAGGACTGCCAACGCAGCCGACTTCTGTTCAGGAGTTTTTGCCTTGTGATAAGCAGACAAAGCGACGATGGCTTTCTTACCCCTTGCGATTTTTTCCTGAGCTGAAAGTTCTTTGGTACCATCAGGCTTTGTATATCCGCCAAGAATGTCATTGACGCCAGGAACATAGCCATGGAGTTGATGGGTGGCTAATATAGATAACCCATAAGGTATACCTACTTTCAATGGAGGCTCTTTTTCTGTTCGATAATCAGGCTGGGCAAAAGGATTCAACAAGGCAATGCCTGTTAAGCTCTGGTCCGTTCCTCCATTATATAAAGCTTCCATAGCTGCCAATTTCATGGGCTGCACCTTAGACACCATGTAGGCAGAATTATCCCCAGAAAAGGCTGCAAGCAAAGAAGCGATGATACCAACGACAGACCCAACCTTGATGCTTTCCACAGCCAGCTTCTGTTCTCTCTTCTTGAGCAAATACCAACAACTCACCGCAACCGTAAAGATCGCGCCAATAATCCATGAAGAAGTGACGGTATGGAAAAATTTATCAATGGCATAAGGAGAAAGGGCCACATCCGCAAAAGAAACCATTTCATTCCTCATGGTATCCGGATTAAATTCACAACCAACAGGATATTGCATCCAAGCATTGGCTACCAAAATCCACCACGCAGAAATTGTCGCGCCCAATCCTGTCAACCATGTGGAAGCAAGATGGAATCCTGGTGATACTTTCTTCCAACCGAAAAACATGACCGCCACGAATGTGGATTCCATGAAAAAGGCCACAATGCCCTCAATCGCCAAAGGAGCCCCAAAGATATCACCTACAAACCAAGAATAATTGCTCCAATTTGTACCAAACTCAAATTCAAGGATGATTCCTGTGGCAACGCCCATGGCAAAGTTGATACCAAAAAGCTTCTGCCAGAAACGTGAAGCATCTTTCCAAAAGCGTTTTTTCGTACGATAATAACAAGTTTCAATGATCCCCATGATCACAGCCAGTCCCAAAGTCAATGGGACGAAAAGCCAATGATAAATGGCGGTGAGTGCGAACTGGGCTCTTGACCAGTCGACCGTTCCTGCACTAATGTCTAATAATTGGTTAAGCATATAATAAAGTATTTATGATTCAACGTTCATGGCAAAGCCCTCCGTTCTAATTCTGTTGAGACATATTGCGCTTCCTCTCCCTTGGGAGCCTTTTCTTTCAGGAAATTCGGGAAGAAGAAAACCTTCAATATAGCAAATATAATAACGATTTTCACTGCGATGATTAGCCATAGCGTCTTCCCTATCGTCATGTGACGAAAGCCATCATAATATAGGTCAAATACACGATAGACAAAACTACTCTTATTCATGGAATTAAAGTTTTCGGCTACAAATATAAGAAAATAAATTAAATGTTGTCCTATTTTTCCATAAAAATGCTAAATTTTAAGTTTATAAAGGTTTACTGTCCTATTTTCTTTTGCCATTTGAGATAAAAACTCTAAATTTGCAACTGTTTAAAACGAGCACGATTGCAATGAATATGAACAAGAAAATAATAATCCCTTTAACTATTCTCGCCCTATTGTTAATAGGAGGAGTAGTTTATCTGAAGCTTAATCTTGACAAGCAAAAGAAAGAGAACAAAGCTATGCAGGAACTTGCTGAACTTGACAAGAAAGAAATGGAGAATGAATATCAGCAATTTGCCAACCAGTATAGCGAGATGAAGACTCAGATCAACAACGACTCTATCGTGGCACAGTTGACAAACGAGCAGAATAAGACCCAGCGTTTATTGGAAGAGCTCAGACATGTCAAGAGCACGGATGCAGCAGAGATTACCAGATTAAAGAAAGAGCTTGCTACAGTCCGTGCTGTGTTGCGCAGTTATGTCATGGAGATTGACTCCCTGAATCGTCTCAACCAGAACCTGACGGCGGAGAATACAAGGGTGAAAGGTCAATATGAAGCAGCAACCCGACAAATCGAAGGATTGAACAGCGAGAAAGCAGGATTAGCCCAGAAAGTAGCCATCGCAGCTCAATTGGATGCCACAGGCATTAGCATGACCGCCATGAACAAGCGCGGCAAGAAGACACATGATATGAGCAAGTGCAAGAGCATTCAAGTGAATTTCAGCTTGACAAAGAACGTGACGGCTGCCAGTGGGATGAAGACCATTTATGTTAGGATCATGTCCCCGACAGGCACACTCTTGGGCGGAGGCGGATCTTTCACCTATGAGAACCGCTCGTTGCAATGTTCCATGATGAAGAGAATTGAATATGATGGTCAGGAGACTCCTGTGACCATGTATTGGAATGTCTCCCAGGCTCTTGTTGAGGGAACATACCAGGTGAGTATCTTCGCCGATGGCAATATGATAGGATCAAGAAGTTTTGCATTTAAATAATGAAGAAACTATTCACAATTTTCATACTAATGGGTACTGTTGTGCCAATCGAAGCACAACGTGTCTTGAGCCTCGACAGTTGCCGGGCTTTGGCGTTGCGCAACAACAAGCAGCTCAATGTATCCAAATTGAACAAAGAAGTTGCGATCAACACCAGGAAAGCTGTAAAGACTAAATATCTGCCAAAGGTAGACGCATCCGGTGCCTATCAATTTACAAGCCGGGAAGTCTCTCTCTTGAGCAAAGAGCAGAAAAATGCCCTCAGCAACTTCGGCTCAAATGTAGGCGGGCAGATCAGCAATGATCTGGGACCTATTATTACTGATCTTGCACAAAAAGGAATTATTACGGTAGGACAGGCACAACTCTTGGGTAATATCCTGAACCAAGCGGGAACATCGATGAGTTCTGCTCTGAATGCGGCTGGGCAGAAAGTGCGTGATGCCTTCCGAACTGACACGCGTAATATTTTCGTCGCAAATGTTTTGGTTCGCCAACCTATTTACATGGGGGGTGCGATTACAGCTGCAAACAAGATCGCAGAGATCAATGAAGACCTTGCCGACAATAATATAGAAAGAAAGACTCAATCCACTTTATACGACATTG
This sequence comes from uncultured Prevotella sp., assembly GCA_900316015.1. Lineage (GTDB taxonomy): Bacteria > Bacteroidota > Bacteroidia > Bacteroidales > Bacteroidaceae > Prevotella. Next base: position 5,593 of record ONBG01000040.1, read on the forward strand.
ACCAAGCATATTGGTTAGTTGTATCTGTCCAGCAGAAGAAAAAGCTTGCAGACAATTACCTAAAGCTCGTTAAGAAATTCGATGAGGATGTTGAGAAGATGCTGAAGCAAGGCGTTGCTACCAAGGCAGAGAAGTTACGAGTGGACGTCGAAGTCAATAAGGCTGAAATGCAAAAGACACAGGCTGAGGATGGTGTCGTGCTCTCCAAGATGCTCTTGTGTCAGCTTTGTGGTCTTCCCTTGGACGAGGATATTACCCTTGCAGATGAGAATCGTCAAGACCTTGCTACATCCGATGGACTATATCAAGTGGATGCAAAGACTGCCATTGACAATCGTCCTGAACTGAAAATGCTTCAAAACACAGTCGATATTAGTCGACAGAACACCAGGCTGATACGCGCTGAGTATCTCCCTAAAGTTGCTGCCATAGGCGGATACCTCATCTCCAATCCAAATGTCTTGAATGGTTATGAACGGAAATTTAGTGGATATTTCCATATTGGGGTTGCCGTGACTGTTCCCGTATGGAACTGGTCAGAGGGAAAATACAAGATTGCCGCGACAAAAGCAGCCTCCACAATTGCAGAGATGGAATTAAGTGATGCCCGTGACAAGGTACAACTGCAAGTCAGCCAGAATGCGTTTAAAGTAAAAGAAGCTAATAAGAAATTGGCTATGGCACGTAAAAACACACAGAGTGCAGAAGAAAACCTCCGCTGTGCGAACCTAGGGTTTAAGGAAGGTGTCATGCAAGCCACGGAAGTAATAGCCGCCCAGACTGCCTGGGTCGAGTCAATGACACAAAAGATAGATGCAGAAATAGATGTTAAACTAAGCCAGGTGAACCTCCAAAAGGCCCTTGGAACATTATCATATTAAGATTATGTCAGCAAAATCACAACATACAAACATTCTGCTTGCAGTAATAGGATTCGCTGCAGTAGTAGCCATTGTAGGCGTCATTGGATTTTTCACGCTTGGAAAAGAAGATGAGATCATTCAAGGTGAAGTCGATGTAACCGAATATCGTGTATCCAGCAAGTTGCCGGGACGTATTGTTGAGCTCCGCGTCAAAGAAGGCGATTATGTCCACGTGGGGGATACCCTTGCCATTCTTGAGGTTCCGGAAGTAGCAGCCCAACAAAAAGCGGCAGAGGCCACGGAAGGGGCAGCTAAAGCCGTGAGTGAACTGACAGACAAAGGAGCTCGGAAAGAACAAATCCAAAGTGCCTATCAATTGGTACAACAGGCAATGGCTGCACGAGACATCGCAAAGAAATCATACAACCGTATCCAAAACTTGTTCAATGAAGGCGTGATGACGGCTCAGAAACGAGACGAGGCATTTGCTGCCTACAAAGCGGCGGAAGCACAAGTGAAAGCGGCTCAAAGCCAATATGAGATGGCGAAGAATGGAGCCCGTACCGAAGAAAAGGAAGCCGCAGCCAAACAGGCACAAGCAGCGAAAAGTGCTGTCGATGTAGTCAAATCCCTTCTGAAGGAAACCGTGCAAGTCGCTACCATGGAAGGAGAGGTCAGTGACATCTACCCCAAAGTTGGGGAATTGGTTGGGATGGGATCCCCCATTATGAGCATTTCTGTTCTTGATGATATGTGGGGCACATTCAATGTTCGGGAGGATCAGCTGAATGGCCTAAAGGTAGGCGACACCTTTACGGCATTCTGTCCGGCATTCAATAAGGATTTAAAGATGAAAGTCTACTATATCAAGGATGAAGGTGCATATGCGGTGTGGAAGGCTACGAAGGCAAATGGTCAGTATGACTTGAAGACCTTTGAGGTGAAAGCCCGCCCGTTGAAGAAGTTTGAAGGTCTTCGCCCTGGAATGTCATTGATAGTCAAAGAATAGGCTGAATGAAGGTCTTCAAACAGATACTGAGCATAGCCCAAAGGGAATGTGGTATATTGATGCACAATCCTATATACCTATTCTGCATGGTGGTCTTCCCGATCATCGTCATGGTTTTCTTCACTTCATTGATGAAAGAAGGACAACCAGAAAATATGCCCGTAGGAGTTGTTGATTTAGACAATACGACAACGACGCGGGCTCTGATCAGGAAGTTGGATGCTTTCCAAACTACGAGAATTGTTGGGCATTATACGAATATGAATGAAGCCCGCGAAGCAATCCAGCGGAATGAGATCTATGCTTTCATCTATTTCCCCAAACATACGACTGATGAATTGTTAGCCAACCGCCAACCTAAGATTTCTTTCTATTATAGTGATGCATCTATCACCTCTGGTTCACTGTTGTTTAGGGACTTGAAAACAATATCCACCTTAGGGTCGGCAGCCGTAGGGTCGGCGAAGCTCTCTGCCTTAGGGAAAACGCCTGATGAGATTAAGACTTTTCTTCAACCCATCTCCATAGACCTCCATCCATTAAATAACCCGGAAATCAACTATAACGTGTACCTGACCTGTGCTTTGTGCCCTGCCATCCTCATGTTATTCGTTTTCTTGATTACTGCGTATTCCATTGGCACTGAACTGAAGTTTAACCGTTCTAAAGAGTGGATGAAGATGGCTGACAACAATGTTGTCGTAGCATTAGTGGGAAAGATGCTGCCACAGTTTCTGGTCCTATTAACGATATTCTACTTCTACCAGTTTTACATTTATCAGATAGAAGGATTCCCGCACTACGGAGGTGTAGACACGGTGTTATTATTGGGTCTCTTAGCGGTCACTGCCGGTGAAGGATTTGGAATCTTCGCCTTTGGTCTGATGCCATCCCTGCGAATGTCCATGAGTATCTGTTCTCTGTGGGCAGCCTTGAGCTTTTCTATCATGGGTTCTGCCTTTCCCATTACCGCTATGGATCCGGAAATAGAAGCGATTGCTCAGCTCTTTCCGATGCGCCATTACTTCATGGTTTATCAAATATGTGTGTTCAATGGCTATCCGCTCATGGACGCATGGGTTAATATCGCAGCACTGATCATTTTCACATTCCTTCCACTATTAGTATTACACCGCATTCGAAAAGCAATGCTTGAATATATCTATATCCCATGATAAGAGATGGAAAAAGATAGTTTATTATATAAAATCAAGGAAGGCATCCAAGATAGTTGTTATATCTGGGCGCGCGAAATGAGGGACTCCTTCAAAGATGAAGGCGTGCTGATTTTCTTTATTCTCGTACCTATCTTCTATCCTCTCCTTTATTCTTGGATCTATAATAATCAGGTGGTAAGGAACGTACCCGTGGCAGTCATTGACCAATCAAAGAGTGAGATGAGTCGTGAATTTATACGCAAAGTCGATGCATCTCCTGATGTCAAGGTGGCTTATCATTGCAATAACTTAGAGGAAGCCAAGGACTTAGTCGGGAAGCAAGTGGTTAAAGGCATCGTCTATATTCCTGGGGATTTCCAAAGCAAGGTGGCTCGCCATGAGCAGGCTGTAGTCAGTGTCTATTGCGACATGGCGATCATGCTCTATTACAAGGCGGTTTACCAGACCACTGTTGCGGTCTCCACAGGTATGAATGCCCACATCCAAATTGCCCAGTCCCGGAATTTCACCGACCATGAAGATGCTGTCACCACAAAGCCGCTCGACTACGATGACGTTCCAATTTTCAACAGTACGACAGGGTATGGTGACTTTATCATACCCGGAGTGCTCATTTTGATTCTGCATCAGACATTACTGTTAGGGATTGGTCTTGCAGCAGGTACGGCACGAGAGAATAACCGGTATCAAGATTTGATACCTACAAGCAAGCATTATAATGGATTATTCCGTATCGTGATCGGAAAGTCGATGTGCTATTTCATGATCTACTGCATCATCGCAGCATGGGTTGTCATGGCCATTCCTAAGCTATTTGGGTTTGTCCATTTAATCTCTCTCCGCGAATGTGTTGCGATCATGGTACCATTCCTTTTAGCCACCATTTTCTTTGGGATGATGCTCTCTTGTACCATCCGCTATCGTGAAAATGTCATGTTGCTTGTTGTGTTCACCTCTGTACCCCTCTTGTTCATGTCTGGCGTTTCCTGGCCACAGGCAAATATGCCTGGGGTTTGGCAAGCTGTCGCCTATTTCTTCCCATCCACATTCGGCATGAGGGCATTCATACGGTTGAACACGATGGGTGCCAGCCTCAGCGACGTACAGGTTGAATACCAAGCTCTTTGGATACAAACGCTGGTCTACTTCCTATTGACATGTGCCGTATACCGTTTCCAATTGAACATGGCAAAGAAGCATGCATTGGATCATATCCACTCCTTGAGGGAAAAGGCAGAAAGGGCAAAAGCTGCCAAGAAAGTCACTGGGGCGACGACTGTTCTGCCAACAACGACCGGGGAATAGGCTTTCCAGGGTCCTTTGTGGAAAATTGGAGCATCCGTGTAATTTCATGTAAAGAATCGCTTGTGACTTTGCCCATACTTTTCTATTTTTGCAATGTCCGGATAAGATAACATGTCGAACATTAAAACAACAAGAAGTATGAAAGCGAAAATGATGATGGTGGCAATGATGGTATTATTATCCTTGCCATCTGTTTATGTCCAAGCCAAGGGAGCAATATCTCCCATATTTCTCGAACAATCGAAAGATCGTGTATATGATGTAGTAGAAGTCATGCCCAAATTTAAGAACGGTATGCAGGATCTCATGAAATACCTTTGCGAAAATGTGAGATACCCAGAAGAAGCCCAAAAGAAGAAAATACAAGGAACGGTTACCATCCAATTTATCATTGGGAAAGATGGATCTGTCTCTAATGTTAAAGTCGCCCAGGCAGTACATCCCGTTTTAGACGCCGAGGCTATGAGGGTTATAAAGTCCATGGGAAAATGGACTCCCGGAACGATGAAAGGAAAACCGGTCCGCGTATCTTATCACATTCCCATCAGATTCCGTCTGAAATAAGGACCGAGAATGAAAGTATTGCCCTTGATACTCTCCATTAGCTTTTGCCTTATTGGTTGTTCTCAACGAAGACCGATAGAGACTAAGTTAGCGATGGCACAGAATGCCATCGCTAATGACCCGTATTCTGTCTTCCTTATTTTGGATAGCCTTTCTCCTTACGAATTAGAGACAAGAGGTGACTCTGCCTTTTATAATCTTTACTATGTAGAAGCCCTGCACCGAATAGGACTATACACGGAGAATGATTCCATGATCCGGATAAGCGAAAAATATTTTGAAGACACGGATGATAAGAAAAATCTCATACTTGCCTATCTGCACCATGGTATCACATATCTCGACTTTGACAATGAACAAGAAGCGGTCCTATACCTAAAGAAGGCGGAATCCTTAGCTTTGAAGGAGAAAGATAAAAATATCCTTCGCGAAATCTATACAAATCTAAGTGCCGCCAACATGATTGCTGGGATTAACGAATTTGCCTTGAAATACGCACAGAAAGCTATAGAAATCAGCAAGCAGTCAAATAACATGAATCATTATGGCAGGGATCTTAACTTCTTAGCTACCATTTATTATCATATAGGGAAAACAGATAGCTTCCAACACTACGTCATGCAGTGCATTCCCCTGATGGACAAGACGGATGCCAAAGCGGAAATCCTGAATAACTTGGGGAGATTCCTTTTAGAAAACAATAGAAAGAAAGAAGCCCTTTCCTGCTTGAAGAAAGCAGAGAAAACAAAATACCTACCAGAAACCTCCATGTTACTCGGAGACCTATATGAAACGGAAGGCAAGGAGGCTTTGGCGGTCCGCTATTGGTACGATGCCCTCGGATCCAAGACGTATACGAACAATATCCATTGTTATCAAAAACTCATTAAGTACTTTCGGAGCCAAGGAAATACCAAGACACTCATCGATTTAATTGATAGGCTGAATGTGACATACGAGCATAAGAGTGATGTAGATGCGACCCAATTGACTAAATTCCAATCAGACTATGATGAGGAAATCAACCATCAGCAGAATCGTCACAAAATGATCTTCCTATTGGGCACGATTGGAGTATTAGCCTTTCTGATCCTCTTGTTCATCCTTGTCCACAAAAAGAGGATTCGGAAATATCATCATCTCATTGAAAAGATTAACACCCAGTACATCTCCGACCTGAGGACATACCGAAATATGAAGGCTGAGCTTTCCCAATTGCAAAGCGAACGGCAACAGAACCAACTCCTAATCACGGAAAAGGTCAAAGAGATCGCCCACTTGCAGGAGAAGCTCTCAGAATACCAAGATGACAGGCAGAAGCCTGACCAATGGAATATGGAAGAGAATCTCATGGATGCAGAGATAGTCATTCACTTGCACAGCCTTGCCTCCCGAGGAAAAGAAGCTGCCCGTCCTGATTGGCAAGAACTGCGGCAGGTCCTCCATCGAATCCATCCAGCATTCTTCACTAACCTATTATCCAAAGGCAATCTCAACGATAAAGAGATGAATGTCTGCATGCTCATCCGACTGAGGTTTATTCCATCAGAAATATCTGTCCTCACAGATTCATCGCCTCAATCCATCACGAATATCCGTGTTCGCCTGCTCAACAAGATGTTCCACCAAACAGGAGGAGCCCGCCAATTTGACGAGCTCATCCGTTCTTTATAATATCAACTACTTTTCTGTAATCTCCACAATTTTGGTAGGTGCCTGTTCTTTGTTCCTACGATTGACAACAGTCACCACAGACTGTGCCAAGCTCAAGAAAGCCTGACCTGTCACTGTATTGACATCCAAGGCTGCAGGCTCTCCGGCATCACCGCTCTCACAAATACTTTGGACAATAGGAATCTGGGCCAATAAGGGACAATCCATCTCTTTCGCTAAGTTACGGCATCCATCCTTGCCAAAGATATAATACTTATGGTCAGGCAACTCCGCAGGAGTGAACCACGCCATATTCTCTACCAATCCCAGGATAGGAACGTTCACCTTATCATTGCGATACATGTCAATGCCCTTACGGGCATCTGCCAAAGCAACTTTCTGAGGGGTACTGACTATCACCGCGCCCGTGATCGCAAGGGTTTGGAGCAAGGTCAAATGAATATCGCTCGTGCCTGGAGGTGTATCAAGAATGAAATAATCCAGGTCGCCCCAATCTGCATCCGCTATCAATTGCTTCAAGGCATTCGATGCCATCCCTCCTCGCCACAAGGTAGCCGTATCAGGATCAACGAAAAAGCCGATACTCAACAATTTGATACCATATTTCTCAATGGGCTCAATCAGGTCCCTACCGTCTACAGTAACCGCATAAGGACGTTCCCCTTCCACATGGAACATCTTGGGAACAGAAGGACCGAAAATATCTGCATCCAACAAGCCCACATGATAGCCTAACTTTGCCAAGGCAATTGCTAAGTTCGCTGCCACCGTGCTCTTACCAACCCCACCTTTTCCAGAACTGACGGCAATGATATTTTTCACATGAGGCAGAAGCTTTCCCACAGCTGGGCGGGGAGCAGACTTATAGTCCAATGCAATATGCACTTCTACGTCTTTGCTGACGTGATAATGAATGGCAGCCTCAGCGGCTTTCACCGTCGACTTGAGAAATGGATCCGTATCCCTCGGGAAAATCAGGGAAAAAGACACGCTCATTCCATCTATGCGAATATTGTCGGCAACCATCTCACTCTCTACCAGACTCTTTTTCGTGCCTGGATAAATGACGGTTGCCAATGCATCTGTTATCAATTTAGGATATAATGTCATCATGTTTTTTGTTTTATCTTGCTGCAAAATTAGCTATAATTTAATAAAATCACAAATAAAATGTTATTTATATCGATTAGCTCAATTTTATTATGTACCTTTACCGTTGCAAAAAACAATCTATGGCATTCATGAAATCAAAATATCTTATCACATCGGTTCTCTTGTGTTGCTCTGTTTGCTTGAGAGCATCAGATATAGTATGGTACAATGGGACTGGACATGTTACCTATCAAGTAGTTGGAAAGTGTTCACCTGTCGTCGACATTGCTTTAGACATGTTTTCCAACGACATGAAAGCGGTCACGGGGAAGAAAGCAAATTCCCATCATAGTGGTACCATCCAAGTCTTCCAATTAGATCAACTCGATAACAAGTCTTTCAAGGCATTAGAGAAGACAGGGCTTCCCTACCAGAAGATCATCACGCGCGAAGATGCTTTCTATATTGGAACCTATCAAGGCAAGATTGGGATCGTTGGAAGTAATGGCAGAGGCACAGCATACGGGATTCTGGAATTGTCACGGCTTGCAGGCGTTTCGCCCTGGATTTGGTGGGGAGACATCCGACCAGCACACAAGAATCGCCTCGCCCTCAAACAAGGATTTGTTTCCATGCAATGGCCTTCCGTAAGATATCGGGGAATCTTCCTCAATGACGAAGACTGGAGCACTCGACGCTGGATCCATACGATGATGGACAAGCACCTACGAGAAGGTTCCATTGGACCGAAGACTTACAAAAAGATATTTGAGTTGCTTCTTCGCCTTCGGGCAAACACAATATGGCCTGCCATGCATCCCGGCACGACGCCGTTCTTCGCGGTAAAAGGAAACCTACAAGTGGCTGACAGCTGTGGAATGTATATTGGGACCTCCCATTGCGAGCCTCTCCTCAGAAACAATGTAGGAGAATGGGATGTAAAGCAGCGCGGACCTTTCAACTATATCACCAACAAGAAAAACATTCAGGAATACTGGGCAGAACGATTGAAAGAGACCCAAGGCATCGATGCTATATACACGCTCGGCATGCGAGGAATCCATGACGATAGCATGGAAGGTGTCCACACATTAGACGAGAAAACAAAGGCTTTGCAGCAAGTCATCAACGACCAGAGAAAGCTTCTGCATACTTATGTCAACAAGAACTTGAAAAAGATTCCCCAAATATTCGTTCCTTACAAAGAAGTATTGCAAATCTATGAAAATGGATTGAAAGTTCCCGACGATGTCATGCTGATGTGGTGTGATGACAACTATGGATACCTTACCCGCTTGTCTGATCAAGAACAGCAAAAACGACAAGGAGGCAGTGGCGTCTACTACCATCTGAGCTATTGGGGACGGCCCCACGATTACCTCTGGTTGACCACAACGCAACCCGGTTTGATCTACCACGAGATGAGAACTGCTTATGACCATCAGGCCCGTAGAATGTGGATCGTGAATGTTCATGATCCTAAGGTTGCCGCCTATGGACTGTCACTCTTCTTAGACATGGCATGGAATATCAATTCCGTATCAGCCAACACCGTCCAAAAGCACCTTCGTAATTGGTTGTGCCAGCAATTTGGCACTACCACCGGAGAAAGGCTATTGCCGATCATGACTGAATACTATCGGCTGACAGCCATTCGCAAACCTGAGTTCATGGGATGGTCACAAGTTGAGGTTGATAAGAAGAAGGCTAAGGACGGCATCACCCCGATCCAAGACACGGAATTTAATCCAGATGCTTTTGGAAATGAATTAGAAGAATATCTTGCAGACTATGAAGGATTAAAGTCGAAAGTAGAAGAAGCGGAAAAGACCGTAAGACCGGCCTTGAAGGATGCCTTCTATGCAGCCGTCAAATACCCGGTCTTCATGGCGGCGGACATGGCGATGAAAGAGCTGGAGTCGCAGGAAGCCCGACATATTGCCCGTCCTCAGTCGTTCCATCATGACAAGGAAGCCTTAGTGTCTGCAGCAAAGAGTATCAAGGCTTTCCGGGAGATCCAGTCGATGACGGAGTATTACAACCAACAAATGTCCGGGGGAAAATGGAGGGACCTGATGAGCTTTGCGCCAAGGGACCTCCCCGTTTTCCGTTACCCTACCCTTCCTGACAAGCTATCAGAAGAGGAAATCAAGAAATATGGAGACGAGGACATTTTTGATGATGAGATCCAACATCCGAAGGACAACTGTGTCGTGGGCAACGCATGCAATTACCAATCGGCTTCAGCTGGGGTAAAAGCCATTGAGATGTTAGGTCATAGCATGAAGGCCATCGCGCTTCCGAAAAACGACAGCCTTACCTACAGGTTCCATGTCGACCAAGAAGGTACTGCCATGCTTCGTACAGCACTGATCCCTACACAGCCCAATGACAGTGGGGACCTCAGGATTGCAGTGAGCATTGACGGACAGAAGCCCATCATTTTCTCGCTGAAAGAACCCTTCCGGTCGGAACAATGGAAACTCAACGTCCTCAGGGGACAGGCTGTAAAGAACTCGATGGTAAACTTAACAAGAGGAGATCACCAACTGACGATCAAGGCTTTGGACGACCATATAATCGTCGACCAGTGGATGATAGACTTCAACCCCGACCGACCATTCTACATATTCCCCATTCAGTCAGCCTTATAGGGAAAAGGAATATCGCCCTTTCTTCCCCTGGACCGGAGCATGTTACTGCCCATCAAGGATTGCGCAGGGACGAGCCTACCTGCTGGTTGAGAGTCCACTCCGTTTGGGGCGATGATAACTGCGATAGTCATCAAGGGGAATATCGACTTCCGGCTCTGCCAACTGTCCTTCCTTTGGTAACTGGAACTTCATGTATTTGATATTCAGTCCACGCTCCATCCACATCGACTCATAGTAAGTCTGGATCGTCAACAAGCGGCTGTCCACTTCTGATAATGGGGAATGGTACAAATCTTGAGTTTGGAACAAGAGAGGGAGATGGTTCTTCTCCACCATATAGGAAGTGTATGTAAAGAGAAAATTACTGTCCGTTTTCAGATGGATCAGCCCTCCATCCACCAGGAAATGGCGATAGCGATCCATAAAGAAAGTACTGGTCAGGCGCTTATGCGCGTTTTTCATCTGAGGGTCGCTGAAAGTAAGCCATATTTCCTGAACTTCATCTTCAGAGAAAAAACGGTCGATGATTTCAATATTCGTTCGCAAGAAAGCCACGTTTCCCAGTCCTTCCTCCAAGGCCTGCTTGGCGCCCGTATACATCCTGGCACCTTTGATATCTACGCCGATAAAGTTCACCTGGGGGTAAAGCCTTGCAAGTCCCACCGTATACTCGCCTTTCCCGCACCCTAATTCCAAGACAATCGGATGGTCGTTCTGGAAATAGGTTTCGCGCCAATGCCCTTGCATGGTAAAGGGGACATTGTCGATCACGGAAAAAGGATATTGAAACACATTGCTGAAGGTCTCCATTTCAGCGAACTTCTGTAATTTTCCTTTGCTCATCTTACTTGAATTTACTTGCAAAAGTAAGGAATAAATTTCAAAGGACAAAAAGAATACCCGCCGATTATGCGTCGACGGGTATTCTTTTTCGATGGATAGAAAGGATCCTTACTCGATCACGACAGTCGTCCATCCATGCTTATCCTCAATGGTTCCATACTGGATTCCACGCAGCGTATGGTACAGTTTGGTCGACCAAGGTCCTGGCTGGTCGCCGAATCTGTACTTCTCACCCGTATCAAGGTCATCAAGCTCTGATATCGGTGAGATCACAGCAGCCGTACCACAGGCACCTGCTTCCTCAAAGGTAGAAAGCTCTGTGACAGGGATCTGGCGACGCTCTACCTTCAAGCCTAAGTCCTCTGCGATTTGCATCAGGCTCTTATTGGTGATGGAAGGCAGAATAGAAGTTGACTTTGGCGTTACGTATGTATTGTTCTTGATGCCGAAAAAGTTGGCTGCGCCACACTCATCCACATATTTTTTCTCCTTGGAATCAAGATAGAACTCACTGCCATATCCCTTGCTGGCAGCGATGGTATGGGCTTTCAACGAAGCAGCATAGTTTCCACCCACCTTGTAGATACCTGTTCCTAAGGGAGCAGCACGGTCGTAATCACGAATGATCGCATACTTATTGCAAGCGAAACCGCCCTTAAAATAGGGACCAACCGGAGTGACAAAGATCAGGAAACAATAATCCTTAGAGGGGTGCACACCAACCTGGGCACTGGTACCAATCAGCAATGGGCGAATATATAAGGTTGCCCCACTCTCATAGGTAGGGATCCATTCCTGATTCAAGCGAACCACCTTCTTGACCATCTCGACAAAAAGCTCAGTGGGCACTTCTGGCATAACGATCCCCCGGCAGGTGCTCTGCAACCGTGCCGCATTGTCCTCAACCCGGAAAATGCGTACCTTCCCGTCCGGACAACGATAAGCCTTCAACCCTTCGAAAGCTTCCTGACCGTAATGCAGGCAAGTAGCTGCCATGTGCAACATCAGATATTCTTCGGAGCAAACTTCTACCTCGCCCCATTTCCCATCACGATAGTAACAGCGAACATTATAATCCGTCCTTTGATAGCCGAATGATAAGTTCGCCCAATCTAAGTCTTTCATAACTAATACTTTAAATGTTATAATTATAATTTAGCGCAAAATTACTAATTATATTATTAATTTGCAACTATTTCATCCTAAAAATGCAAACTTTTCAATTCTTCTTATTGTAGTCAAGAGCTCTTTCTCCATGACATTCTCTCTACAAAAGGTGAGTAAGAGACCTTACTTCTCATCCTCATCAAGGATCTTCTGGATCTCCTGATCCGTCTTGATAAGCTTTGCCTTCAGGAGTTTGACAAGCTGTTGTGCCTTTTTCAACTGCTCTCCCATCTCGTCAATATCCAAGTCACCATTTTCCATCTTGTTGACGATGGATTCTAACTGGCGCATGGCCTCTTCATATTTTATCTCCTTTGTCATGATATGATTGATTTTACTGATCCTTTATTTAACTTTGTCACGATCTCATCCCCCTTCTTCAGGGCAGCGGCATCTCTTACCGCCTTCCCTTCGAACAGGGTGATACTATAACCTTTTTCCAATAACCGTCGTGGGTCCATGTCAAAAACCTTTTGTCCCAACAAGGTAACACGGTGCATCTGCTCCGTCAAACGTCTTTCTACGGCAGGCTTTAGCCTACCCTGTAGCTGGTAGATACGATGCTGTTCATCAGAGACCCTGCTTTCTGCCTGGTGAATCAATTTTGCGAGCAAGGCATCTACCTCACTCGTTCTCTTTGCCTTGACGACAGAAAAGAGCAAGGGAATTTTCTCTGCCAGTCTACCCAAGCGGAGTTTTTCTGTATCCATCTTACGCTTGACCATTTCCGCTATCGACTGCAGTGCCTCTTCTATCCTACTGTTCACCGTTTCCAAATGGTCGATCAAGAATGCAGCAACCGCAGTCGGTGTTTTCAAAGAGGTATTGGCAACCAAGTCGAGAACGCTCTCGTCACGCTCATGCCCAATTCCTGTGAGAATCGGCAAAGGAAAATTCGCCACGTTCTCTGCCAAGTCAAAGGTGTCGAAACCACTTAGGTCACTCGTCGCCCCTCCTCCCCGGATGATCACCACCACGTCAAAATGGTCTATTTGCCGGTTGACCTGGTTCAAAGCAGCGATCACGCTCTCTTCAACCTGCTCTCCCTGCATGATGGCGGGAAAGAGTTGGGTAGAGAACTGGAACCCATGATCATTGTCCGATAGCTGATGGCGGAAATCCCCATAGCCTGCTGCATTCGCGCTGGAGATCACGGCAATCCGCTGGGCAAACATCGGGATCTCTAATTCCTTCTGCATGTCAAAGACGCCTTCCGCTTTTAGCTTCTGGATGATCTCCTGCCTTCTCCTGGCCATATCGCCCATAGTATAGGTGGGATCGATGTCTACGACAATCCACGAGAACCCATAAGCCTCATGGAAGTTGACAACGACCTTCAGCAATACCTTTAGGCCTGCATGCAACCGCTGACCTGTGATCCGCTCGAAATAAGGTTGAATGACCATCCACTGCCTACTCCAGCATTTGGCAGATGCCCTTGCTATGGGCGTGTTATTGTACTCATCCTTCTGGATCAATTCCATATAACAATGCCCACGCACCTCACGGATCTCTGACAGTTCTGCCTCCACCCAATACTCATCAGGCATGTCTGTCTCCAGGACTTGCCTGACCATCTGGTTCAGTTCATACAGTGTGAAAGCGTTCCTCATCTTTGATGTTCATTTGCCTTGCCTACGACATAAGCCTTCCAGAAATCGGGGACGCCATAGCCATAGATATTATCTGGAGTTGTATATTGATTGCCCGACTGGCGTACCAGATTGATGATATCAAGTGCTGTCTCATGCGGGAGAGCCTCCCACAAGCAAGCAATCAACCCTGTCACCAAGGGAGCAGAGAAAGAAGTGCCCATGTCATTAATCATCGTTCCCCTTCCAGTGATGACAGTAGCCGGGCTCCCGTATGCCATCACGTCCGGCTTGACCCTCCCATCGGCAGTAGGCCCTACCGCAGAGAAAGCCGCATTCACCCCATTAGGACTAATAGAGCCCACGGTAATGATATCTCGCGCATCTGCAGGGAAGTTGATTTTCTTCCAAGTACCCATCCCATCATTCCCGGCACTGTTGACCAAGATGATTCCCTTGTGGGCCAGCATCGATGCAGTATGAGAGATCAGTGCTTGCTCTCCATCCAGTTCCTTGTATTGATGGTTGGTCGACTTATCATCGAAATCATGGTACCCCAAGGAGGAATTGATGAGATCTACACCCATGGAATCTGCATATTCCACTGCTGCTGCCCAATAGTCTTCCTCTGCCTGGCTCTCCGTATCATGATCCTCACAACGAAACAGGAAATAGGATGCCTTAGGGGCTGTGCCAACATAAGCATTCGGGATATCCGCTGCCATGGTCGAGAAAACCATCGTCCCATGGTCCATCTCCTTGAAGATATCCTTCGACCGTGGATAAACGAAATCCTTGGTGCCCAAGATTTTCGTATTTTGAAAAGCAGGTATCTTGTCCACGTTCATGAATCCTCCATCCAATACGGCGATCCACATCCCCTCGCCCCTAAATCCTGCATGATGCAACCTTATGCCATCAAGGGAAGCCACCTGCTCGGCTGCCATCCCATACTCATCCGTAGAAGCGTTATCCCAACGGTTGAATTCCTTGTGGTAAGATGACCGCTTGCTGGCACTGATCGAGTCTGGGGAAGAAAACACCAGCATCGCCTTCGTGACGAAGGGAAGCTGCCTCACCTTCCCCGGCACATCTTGATGCCGGCTGCGCACTAAGACGGTATTGTTCCATTTACTCTTGCAGATGACCTGCAATCCTGCATCCGCGATGGCATCCAAATACAGCTTGGAAACAGGAAGGTCAGAGCTGTCCAAGGTCAGATGCTGGCGCTGCCTTCGCGACAAGGAACGCTCAGAAAGGAAATCCTGGGGATGGCTAAAAGAATAAGGCGATCCAACCTTATCCTTCAGATACAAACGATAAAGATAGCACCTGCCTCCGGGGTACGAGATCATCTGTACGTCATTCACGTTTGCATAGATGGACGCACTCATGACAAGGGTTAGTAATATAAGCAAATACCTCTTCATCCGATTTCTTTCGTGGATGCAAAAGTAATACAAATGGATGGAAAGTCCAAATGATCAACATCTTTTTATGGCGCATCGACAAGGAAGTCGGATATTTTTATTAATTTTGCATGCATAAAAGAGAGAATCTATGGATAATAAACAAGCTACCTTAGCTTTAGGTACCCAACCGGTAGGCAAACTGCTGATGCAATATGCAATCCCAGCAATCATCGCGATGACTGCCTCCTCCTTATACAACATGGTGGACAGCATCTTCATCGGACAGGGCGTGGGTGCCATGGCGATCTCTGGATTAGCGATTACCTTTCCTTTCATGAACCTTTCCGGTGCTTTTGGGGCTGCCATTGGCGTGGGTGCCTCCACTTTCATTTCAGTCAAATTAGGGCAAAGGGACTATGACACGGCAGAAAACATCTTAGGCAACACGCTCACCTTGAACATCTTGATCGGTTTGTCCTTCAGTATCATCTGCTTGCTTTTCCTCGATCCTATCCTCAGGTTCTTTGGCGCAAGCGACCAAACCATCCCCTACGCCAGGGACTATATGGTGATCATCTTGGTGGGCAATGTGGTGACTCATCTTTACTTTGGGTTGAACGCAGTGCTCAGGTCCGCGAGCAAGCCTCGTCAGGCCATGTTTGCCACCATATTCACCGTTGTCATCAACGCTATCCTGGACCCGATCTTTATCTGGCCCCTTCACATGGGAATCCAAGGAGCAGCCTACGCGACGGTCCTGGCTCAGCTCCTGGCCCTGGCATGGCAACTCCGCATCTTTGCCAACCCACAGGAACTATTGCACTTCCGGCGAGGCATTTACAAATTGAAGGGTGTCTTGGTCAAGAATATCATTGGCATCGGCATTTCTCCATTTGCCATGAATGTGTGTTCCTGCATTGTTGTTATTTTTATCAACAACCAATTGGTAAGATATGGCGGTGACATGGCGGTGGGCGCTTATGGCATTGCCAATAAGATCGCATTCATCTTCATCATGTTTGTCATGGGAGTCAATCAAGGGATGCAACCCATCGCAGGTTACAACTATGGATCCCAGCAATTAGACAGGATGATGAGAGTCCTGAATCTGTCGATCATCGCGGCAACCTGCATCATGGTCTCAGGGTGGCTAATCGCCATTTTCTTCCCATACTATTGCGTGCGGCTCTTTACCACGAACCAAACGCTGATCAAGCTGTCCATTGATGGACTCCGGATCGTCACAATGATGTTCCCCATCATTGGTTTCCAGATGGTGATCACTAATTTCTTCCAATGCATTGGGAAAGTCAAGGTCAGCATTTTCCTTTCCCTATCCAGGCAGCTGCTGTTCCTACTCCCTGCATTAGCAGTCCTGCCCAAATTCTTCGGACTGGGTGGGGTCTGGGCTTCCATGCCTGTGTCTGATGCCACGGCATCGATCATAACAGCAGGTACCATGTTTGTATATATGAGAAAATTCAAACGTCAACATAACAATTTGAGCCATGAATAATCCAGGAATCATTATCAATATAGGCAGGCAAGTCGGAAGTGGCGGACGGACCATTGCCAAGATGTTAGCCAACGACTTCGGATGCAAGTTCTATGACAAGGAAATCCTGAATCTTGCAGCCAAGGAAAGTGGGTTCTGCGAGAAGTTCTTCGAACAGCATGACGAACAGAAAGGGTTCGCCCAATCGCTCTTCCACTTCCACATCCCCATGATGGGAGACAACAACTTCTATCAGAACAATTTCTCACAAGAAAGCTTGTTCCAGTTCCAGAGCGACGCCATCAGAAAAGCTGCCGCGGCAGGCAACTGCGTCTTTGTAGGGCGTACCGCAGATTACATTCTCCGCGACTTTGACAATACTATAGACATCTTCATCACGGCTAAGATAGAAGATAGGATCAAAACGGTTGGAGAGCGACATCACCTACAGCCAGAGCAGGCAAAGAAATATATTCATGACAAAGAGAGCGAACGCTCTTCTTACTATAATTATTATACAGGAAAGAAATGGGGAGATAGCTCCAGCTATGACCTATGCGTCAACTCCAGCCTTCTCGGAATCGAGGAAACGGAGACCTTCCTTGTAGAATTTATCAAGAAAAGATTTGACTTAAAATGAAAACGATAGGGATTATTAGTGATACCCATGGCTATTGGGATGACAAATACCTGACCTACTTTGAGCCTTGCGACGAAATCTGGCATGCTGGTGATATCGGCTCAATGGAGGTAGCCGATCAATTAGCGGCATTCAGACCCCTACGGGCTGTCTATGGCAATATTGATGGCGAAGATATCCGGCACAGGTTTAGCGAGGTTCTGCGCTTTCGGTGCGAGGATGTCAATGTGCTTATGAAACACATCGGAGGGTATCCTGGGAAATATGACCCTTCCATTCGGGATTCCATCCTCAAGGATCCCCCACAATTGTTCATCAGTGGGCATTCCCATATTCTCAAGATCAAATACGACAAAGAGTTGGACTTGCTCCATGTCAATCCCGGAGCTGCGGGATTACAAGGATGGCAGACCGACCGCACGATCGTCCGACTGACGATCGACGGAAAGAAATTCTCCGACTGTGAGGTCATCGCCCTTGCCAATCCCAAGACACGAGGAATCAAATAAGGAAGAAAATGAAAAAGATTTTATTGTTAGGCTCAGGAGAACTGGGCAAGGAATTTGCGATCGCTGCCAAGCGCGCGGGGCAATATGTCATCGCGTGCGACCGTTATGACAACGCTCCTGCCATGCAGGTTGCCGATGAACGCGAGATTTTCAACATGTTGGACGGGGATGCCATGGATGCAGCCGTCAAGAAGCACCATCCCGACCTGATCGTCCCTGAGATCGAAGCCATCCGGACTGAACGCCTGTTTGACTACGAAAAGGAAGGTATCCAAGTAGTCCCCAGCGCACGTGCTGTCAACTATACCATGAACCGCCGAGCCATCCGCGACTTAGCAGCGAAAGAATTAGGGTTGAGAACTGCGAAATACTTTTACGCTAAGACATATGACGAGTTCAAAAATGCAGCTGATGAGATCGGGTTCCCTTGTGTGGTCAAACCCCTGATGAGTTCCAGTGGACATGGACAAAGCTATGTCCACAACGACGATGAACTGGAAGCGGCTTACCGGGATGCCATGGAGGAAGGGCGCGGTGACGTGAAAGAGGTGATCATCGAGGAGTTCATCGACTTCCAGTCAGAGTTCACCTTGCTGACCATCACCCAGAAGAAGGGCCCTACACTCTTTTGTCCTCCGATAGGACATGTCCAGAAAGGCGGGGATTACCGGGAGAGCTGGCAACCCTATGCCATCAGCGATGACGCTTTGAAGCAGGCACAGCATATCGCAGCCGAGGTGACGAAAGCCCTGACAGGTTATGGTATCTGGGGAGTGGAGTTCTTTCTCACCAAGCAGGGAGAAGTGATCTTTTCCGAGCTTAGTCCACGTCCGCACGACACAGGCATGGTCACGCTGAGCCACAGCACGAACTTCAGCGAGTTTGAGCTGCACTTCCGCGCCGTGATGGGTTTAGACATCCCCGCGATCCATTTGGAACACAGCGGAGCCTCTGCCGTCATCCTCTCTCCAGTAGAGTCTGACCAACCGTTAGATTACCACTTAGAGGACGTCTGCCATGAGGATCACGCCCGTGTTCGCATCTTCGGCAAGCCCGTAGCTCACGTCGGTCGACGCATGGGCGTCGTCGTATGTTACGACAAGGTAGGATGCGATATGAATGCCCTACGCGACAAGACCAAGCGCCTGGCTAAGACCGTGCTCGGCACTGACCCCTATATGAAGAAATAGCTCCTTTAACGATCATGACCAAGCATGTCGTTATGGAAGATAGAATCCATCAGTCCTGAAAGAATAAAAAACTCAGGACTGATGGTAATATTGACCGAAGAATTGACGTGCCAATGAACTTTTCTTGCAAGTTTAGGAAATAAATATCGGAGCAACAAAGATGCTTTCAGGAAAAAAAAGTATCTTTGCAAGATAATGAAAGAAGAAAAGAACATCAACATAGAAAGACAGTTACCATTGCTGACTCATTTGCTGCACAACGGTTTTTTTGCCGGTAATGATGAAAAGAGTCGCATTGAAAGGGAAAAGGTGAAAGAAAAAATCACCTCTGGGCTTTTGGATTGGGGTTACCCGTTAGACCGTCACGACTGTAAGGACATGGTCTGTGACAACATGATCGAAGGCAATCTTTTCACAGATTACATGTCCGTTCCATTTCCTTCTCCGAAGAATCCTAAGTTTACGTTCATAGATCTCTTTGCGGGTATTGGTGGCATTAGGATACCTTATGACGAGCTTGGTGGCAAATGCGTGTTTTCTTCTGAATGGGATAAAAAAGCCTGTGAGACTTACTTTGCTAATTTCGGCGTGGTACCCTACGGTGACATCACGAAGATCCCTGCAGAGGAGATTCCCCACCATGATTTGCTTTTGGCCGGCTTTCCATGCCAAGCTTTTTCTATTATAGGCAAGATGCTTGGCTTCGCAGACACCCGTGGCACGATGTTCTTTGAGATAGAGAGGATCCTCAAACATCATCAAACCCCTTATATCATGCTGGAGAATGTCAAGCAGTTAGTAGGACATGACAAGGGGAGGACCTTTAAAGTCATTCTCGACCATTTGGGAAAACTGGGATATTATGTCAAATGGCAGGTCCTTAACGCCTTGGATTTCGGACTCCCACAAAAACGTGAGCGCGTGATCATTGTCGGATTCCTAAACAAGGAAGACTATGAGGCGTTCAATTTCGATTTCTCGCCAAAGCCTTACAATTTGAATGAGATATTGGAGGCGGACGATGATGTAGACCAATCGCTATTCGCTACAGACTATATTATACAGAAGAGGAAAGAGAAGACAGCGAACAAGACAATTTTTTATCCATCAATATGGCACGAGAACAAGTCGGGAAACATTTCTGTACTTGATTATTCCTGCGCGCTGAGGACAGGTGCGTCCTACAATTATCTGCTTGTCAATGGCATTAGGCGCCCATCTTCCAGAGAGTTGCTACGGCTACAAGGATTTCCGGAAAAGTACCGGATAGTAGTTTCTCACCAAGATATCAGGCGACAGACAGGAAATTCAGTAGCCATACCGATGATCCGAATGGTTGCGAAAAAAATTTATGGACTAATAATAAAACACAAGAATGAAGCACCCAAAGCTCAGGGATGGAAAGAGGCTGCAAACTATTGAGCCGTACCCTATCAACGAACTGCCCGATAACCTGTTGGTCAGCATTGGCGGATATTTGGTACATCTGCTTTATATCGGCAGGAAAGACATTTCCGGCAGCGACTGGGGAGATGCCTTTGCCAACTCTATTGGCGGTACCCATTTAGATTCACCCGTCGGTATTGCCGATGTAGTATTGGATAAAATGGCATGGTCGATGAAGACCGTCAAAAACGCCAATCCGTTCTGTGCAGAAAAGATACGCCTGATTAGCGGACGCTGCTCGCCCGACTATTCGTATGGCATCACTGACCCTCACAAAGATATACAAAAGACAGGCACTGCTGTGCTGGGCATTTGGAATGAGCGTATCAATATAGCGCAAGATCATTATAATCCCTTACGAACCTCCGTGCTGATACGCTCCAATGATTTGCTTTCCTTTTGTATTTACGAGGAAGAGAATCACAGGTACGCAACAAATGAATACCTGTGGGAAGTCAATACTAACGGCAACCTCATAGGAAAAAATATAGAAACAGGTGAAATCTGTTTTACATGGCAACCTCATGGCTCACAGTTTACTATTCACTCCACTGTGCCCAAAAACGCTGTTAAGTTTAGAATTAAAAGACCACCCTTGCTTACAAAAGAGGACATTCTGAATACAATCCATTTTGACAAAGACTGGGTTGACATTATTCGTTGACAAATATGCAGAAAGAAGGTCTAACGTTACACGGTTGTCAAGATGACGTGCAACGTTAGCTTTTATACTCAGATGATTAGCCACAAATTATCGGAATGGCGATGGATATACTTTTTCCCGTATTTTCTTGCAAGTTTAAAAAAGATTTTGTATCTTTGTAGGGTAGCGTTCAAGAACGCTGCAAACGGCAGGAGAACTGCTGTTTAACCACGATTTATCACTATATTACTATTCAAGATCATGAAAAAAGAACCGTTTATTCAGATTCCCGAGGAAATCTTGGAACACCCGATCGTCGGTCGCTTGGTGGAAAAGGAGGGTGCCATGTTTCTCGGCACTTATGCTGTCCTGTTGCTGTACCTTTCCCGCAGGCCCAACTGCGTGGGCAGTCTCAACAACCTGACCTTGCGTTTGCTTGCCGCGCGGTTGCGCAAGTCGGTCACGTATGTCCGCCATGTCATCTTCGACACGGGTCTGTTCCGCGCGGATGAGGAGC
>ONBG01000046.1 GCA_900316015.1 uncultured Prevotella sp.
TTAATAACAGAAGTTTTTCTTCTTCAGTGTACTGATTCATTACTTTTTTTCCTTTTACTTCTTTTTAATGAAGTGTCAACTTATTCAGTACAATACAGTGGATTCATTAATGGTTTTTAACAGATTGACCCGACACTTTTCTGTCCAAAATATGTCACAAAACCAGTTTGCTTACGTACTCTGATAAGAAACCAGAAAACAGAATGGAAATGGTAAAGAAGTTTATCAACTTAACCTATGGAGGAAGAGTCGTCTTCCTATTCTTATCCTTGTTTGCCGTGACGAAGGCTCCACTCTTTGCTTCCACGGCTTTGCGAACGGCTCCCCAGAAGGATAAGCCTTGTTATGTGATCGGACAAGTAAAGGACTTCCTCACCCATGTGCTCATCGAAGGTGCCAAGGTGACGCTGATGACCAAGGACAGCGTCGTCGTGGACAGCTGCAGGACCAGCAGGAACAAGTCATCCATGAACCTCACCACCGTGTATTGGGTCATCAGCAAGACCTGCGACATGCCGGAGATGCTACTCAAAGTGGAAGCAGACGGCTATGAGACGGCAGTCTATCCCCTACCCGCTAAGAAGGTTCAGTCACGTGGAAGCTCTGGGGTGAGGCATGCTCCCGACCTGCTCGTGAAGCGCAAGCCAAAGACGGTTAACTTACAGGGCGTAGAAGTAAAGGCAACGAAAGTGAAGTTCTACCACAAGGGTGACACGCTCGTGTTCAATGCCGATGCCTTCCAACTCGCACAGGGTAGCATGCTCGATGGACTGATCCGTCAGTTGCCTGGAGTGGAACTGAAGGACGATGGACGGATCTTCGTCAAAGGAAAATACGTAGAGAGCTTGTTGCTCAACGGTGAGGATTTCTTCTCCAAGGACCATAAGATCGTGCTCGACAACCTCCCTGCCTATATGGTGAAGAACGTGAAAGTGTATGACAAGGCGAGCTTGAAGGGAGAGATGCTCCATAAGAGATTGGGTGACGAAACGTATGTCATGGACGTTCACCTCAAAAGGGAATACAATGCAGGATGGATTGCCAACGCAGAAGTGGGCGGCGGCACCCATGACCGATATCTGGCGCGCCTCTTTGCCCTTAGGTTCACGAATCATTCCCGCGTGTCTGTGTTCGGAAATCTCAACAACCTGAACGATGAACGCCGACCGGGCGAGTCGACGACATGGACGCCCGACAAGATGCCATCTGGCGAGAAGACACAAAGACAGGCAGGGATTGACTATCTTATCAAGCAGAAAGACACGAAATATAGGCTGCAAGGAAATGCCATCGTGGCACATAACGATGAAAGCAGCCTGACCAGACAGAACACGATCAACTACCTCAGCGCGCAAAATACTTGGACACGCTACCAACAGCAAGCCACCAACCACACGCTCAGCGTCAGCAGTGACAACACTTGGAGATGGATGCCGAGCAGGATGACGACCGTCGAGATGGTGCCCACTTTCAGTTGGCAGCATCGCCGCAAGCGGTCTTTCCTCGCCTCAGCAACGTTCAACGAGGAACCCTCACGATATGTACCAGATGCCATCTCCCTGATTGATTCCATCAGCACTCCTCAGGCTGGGTCCCTTCTTCGGCAAATTGCAGTCAACAGATTGCTCAACAGGATCTTGGAAAAGAGCGACCAACTGTCATTCAAGAACCAACTGAACATGGAGCAAAATCTCACGGAAGACATGATGACCTCCATAGAAACATCCGCTTGGGTGGGCTATGAATCCAAGACGAATCGCCTCTTCTCGCAATATAGCCTGGACTATCCGTCGGTAACAGGGAGCACGACCGACTACCGGAACCGCTACGAGCATGCCCATCCCAACTGGACTTCCAACTATGGGTTCAACACCGGACTCATGTATTGGCTCAATGACATTATGTTCATCATGCCTAAGTATCAGGTAGAGATAGAGCACCTGCACCATGATGATGCGCTATACCGCTTAGATCAACTGAGCGATTATGGGGCATCAGGTGAACAGCCATTAGGCACCCTGCCCTCCCTGAGCGAATACGAGAATACGATAGACCTGCAAAACAGTTCCTGGCGAACGCAGCGCAGGATCACCAACACCTTCACCTTGAATGGAGAGATATCAAGGTTCCAGGGAGACGACAAAGACATCTTGGTCTTGTTGAAATTGCCTTTCGAGAGCAGCCATTATCGCATGGACTATAGGCAAGCCAACTATCAGGACATTTTCCATCGGAAAGTATGGAGCTTCAGTCCATACTTCTATATCAAGAAAATGTGGGACGAGCAACAAAAGTACGTAGCGTTCAAGTACGCACTCAGCCATGAAGTACCCGACCTGGCGCGCTTCATCCCTGTACGCTGCGATGCCGACCCACTGAATATCACGTTGGGTAACGGCGACCTAAAGAACACGCATACCCACTATCTCGATTTAGAGTACAATGGGGATAGCAGCAAGAATCCAGATATTTCGTTCAATGCTTGGACGCGTCTATGGATCTACGAGAACGCTCTGGCGATGGGATACACATATAATCGCACGACCGGAGTTAGGGTCTACAAGCCTTTTAGCGTCAATGGCAACAGGATCTTCCAGGCAGGAATGGACTATGCCACTCCCCTTGACAAGCAGAAACGATTGTCGATCGACAACAAGACTCGGTTCAGCACATCAAGGAACGTAGACTTGATGTCGGTAATAACAACGTCCCAAGAGGATATGGCGTCCATGCCGGGACGCAGCATCGTCTACAATACATGGGCATCAGAAGACCTGAAGCTTTCTTATAAGTTACCTGGGATGCAAGTGGGCTTGACTGGTTATGTGCTGTTCAATAGGGCAAGTAGCGACAGAGATGGCTTTGAGACGCAAAAGGCATGGGATTTCCATTATGGTCCGACGCTCAAGGCGACGCTCCCAGGGAAGGTCGAGCTGTCTACCGACCTGTCTGTCTACAGCCGCCGGGGATATGACAACTCAGGTGCGAACACGAATGATGTCGTATGGAATGCCCGTCTCTCCAAGGCAATGCCCAAGCTCGGGCTGACCTTCATGATGGATGGATTCGACATCCTCCACCAACTGAGCAATATCAGTGTAACCATGAACGCTCAAGGACGCACGGAAGTATGGAGGAATGTACTGCCTAACTACGTGCTTTTCCATGTCATTTATCGATTCAGCAAAAAGAAAAAGTAATCTCGAAGGACTGATTCACTGGACCATAAGCCATAAAAAAAGATTTCCCTCCGACAATGAAGGGAAATCTTTTTTATATCGAATCAATAAATGTTCTGCCTTAGAAGGTGTACTTCACGCCAATCTGCCCCCGCCAACGGCTGTAGTAGTCACTGTAGTTGTACATGCTAAAGTCACCCGGGTGCAAGAACTGGAATACGCCTTTGCCGCTATAGGTAACAGGAGAATAGTAATTGCCGAAGCCATTGCCATAGGTATGGCCCCAATCCTTGTTCAAGAGGTTAGCCAAGTTCATCACGTCCATGGAGATCTCCAAGGCATGTGTCATCTTACCAACCTTGAACTGATACTTCTGTGCTACGTGCAAGTCGAAGTGCTGTTCGAACGGAAGGTTATCCGCATAGCGCTTGTAATATTCGCCACGATGCTTGCTCATGTAAGGATCATTGGCGATCCATTGCTTCATGTTCGCACGCTGCTGGTCAACCGTATAAGCCTTCGTAGCCTTAAAACTCATCTTGTCGATCTGATCATCTGTTGGGATGAAGAACAAGTCGTTGCCATTAGAACTATCCCCGTTCAGGTCGCCGTAATAATAGATAGAGTAAGGAGCGCCGCTCTGTGCCTGGTAAATCAGGCCCACGGTCGTGGTCCATGCCTTCAGATGCCCGTAGCTCACATGATAGTAAGCAGAAGCCTTCACTGAATGAGGAATGTTGAACGCGGAGTTACCGAGCTCAGGATCATTCGGGTTCTGGTAGGTATAGTTGTAGTTCCAGTTAGACTGTGCAACGGAAGAGGTACCGTTGTTCACGGTCTTCGACTTGGTGAAGGTATAGCTTGCCATCAAGTCAAGTCCGAAGTCAAAGTGCTTCTCGCCCTTGATAGAAAGGCTGTAGGTATAGCCCTTGCTCGTATTGTACAGTCCATAGACATAAGCGTAAGGCTGACCGGTGGTGACACGGCTAAACATCGGACGATTGTCAAACGACAATGAAGGATAAGTCTGGCCCACCGTAGAGCCTGTGGCATCATAAGCGAGGTTCTTATAGTAGATATCGTTCAGGTTCTTGGAGTAAATACCCTCCAAAGTCCAGTTGATTCCACCAATATTGGCATCGAAGCCAAGATCGAAACGGAGGTTCTGCGTGAACTTAAAGTCCTTCTCATAGACATTGACCGTCTGGTTGCCGGAAGCCGTCAGCTTGCTGACATTATCCTTCTGGTTGTTCGGGTCGAGGATCAAGTTCAGGTCCTTCGTAGATCTCGTATCATAAGTAGACAACTGGATACCTGTGTTCGAGAAGTTATTGCTCAACCATACGAAAGGCAGGCGACCTGTGAAGATACCAACACCACCACGAAGGATAAACTTACGGTCGTTGTTGATGTCCCAACGGAAGCCTAAGCGCGGGCTGACCAAAGGAGAACTTGACAGCTTATGGTCGGTCTTCACACCCCATCCCTTCTCTTCTGCATACTTGTTGAAGCCTTCATTGGCTGTTGGGGTGTCGAAGAACAAAGGTATGTCGAAGCGCAAGCCATAGGTCAACTGGAAGTTATCCACCAAGTCCCATTTGTCCTGAGCATAGAATCCCAATTGCCCTGCCGTGAACTTAGCCTTCCAACGAGCGTCGCCCGTCACGTCAGTATTGGCCTGACCAAAGCGGTAACGGTTGATGACACCATTCATGAAGTCATCATAGGAATTGTAGTAATAAGATCCATACGCATCCTGGATGAAGAGATTAGCGAAATTGTAGAACTCATTATGAGTACCGAAGGTGAAGGTGTGGTTGCCCTTATACCATGTCAGGTTATCCTCGATGGTATAGATATTCTGGTCCAAGCTGTTCGCCATGGAAGAACGTTCATTACCAATGTTCACCGTTCCATTGCCTACATTGTAGATCGTGATCATAGGGAACGGACTTCCCGGGTCACGCTTATCGCGTACAGCCACGTAAGAAGCACGGAGCTCGTTGGCAAGCGACTCAGAGAAACGACTCTGCAACTCACCCACGAAAGAGTTAGTAAGGCTCTTGAAGTCATAGCTATAGTCATCCGTATTCAGGGATGAGATGCCACCAGCTGAATTCAGCTGCTTTGCGTTCACCAAGCTCCAACGGAAAGTGAACTTATTGTTGTCATTGACATTCCAATCGAGCTTGACACCTGCCTTGTCGCTCTTGGTGTAGATATCAGGATTAGTGAAGCCCCCATTGTAAGTAACACCCTGCTGAGAAGCAAGCTCCTTCACTTTATTCAAGATAGCCGTAGCCTCTTCGCCATTGACCTTAGAGCCAGCTGCACCTAATCCATAGTTGTTAGGATAAGACTTGTCGGCCTTCTCATAGTTGGCAAAGAAGAACAACTTATCCTTGATGATCGGGCCTCCCAAGGTAAACCCTAATTGATACTCATGCTCTTTCTGGTATTTGCTACTATAGTTGCCATCGTTCATCTTGTATTTCTTACCGATAAGGTTCTGGTTGTAACCATAGTAATAAGCACTTCCGTGGAAGTCATTCGTACCGCTCTTGGTAATGGCGTTGATAGAACCGCCCGTGAAACCACTCTGGCGTACGTCGAACGGAGCGACGCTGACCTGGATCTGATCAATGGTCTCCATAGATACGGGCTGCGTACCTGCCTGACCACCGTTGGAACCGTTAGTTGTCAGACCAAAAACGTCATTGTTCATGGCACCATCAATCTGGAAAGAATTGTAACGGTTGTTGACTCCGGCGAAAGACATGGCCCCTGCGTTAGAGGTACTCAATTGTGGGTTCAGACGTGCCACGTCAGCAATGCCGTGGTTAATACTCGGCATGTTGGCGATCTGCTGGGCATCGATACTTTGTGCGGCACCTGTCCGAGTTGCGCTCAGCCCCTTCTGCCCGGTGACAACGACTTCCCCGAGCTGACGGGCATCTTCTTTCATGTCTGCATTATAGACACTACCCTCACCCAAGTTCAGGTAAACATTATTAAATGCTTCATCCTTATAACCAATATAAGAGATCGTGATCGTATACGGACCACCTACACGCATACCCTGAATGGAGTAACGCCCCTTATCATTGGTTACCGCATTATAACGCGTACCAGAAGGTTGGTGAATGGCAGTGATGGTAGCGCCAATGACATCTTCGCCACCAGCTGTAACCTTACCATTAATGCCTGAAGTTGTTACTTGCGCCATCATCGTTGATGTGAAGAACACCAACAACATAGCGACCAGAAAATACAATCTTTTCTGCATAAGAATTAGAAAATTTAATTAAAGTTTAGAGGGAAAAGCCCCCGTAATATCTATTACGGTGCAAAATTAATTAAAATTTTCAATACTTACGTTACAAAACTGTTAAATATTTGGCAGGAAGGATTGTCTTTTCAATCCTTCCTATACCAGATACGCATGATCTTCCTACGAATCACGATGATATTCATGACTGATACCAACAGGAAGAGGATTGTCCCAATGCACCATGCTGGCAGCATACTGCCATCTTCGATATCAGGGAACAAAGTCTCGATTACACCCATATAATATTGGCGCACGAAGAACAAGATCGTTAAGGCAATCGCCAACACGGCAATGTTCAACGAAATGGTCAACACCTGATAGGGACGCGCTACGTGAGAAGGAGAATAGCCGATGAGCAAGAGGTTCTCCAACTTCGATGAGTTCTTCTGAACAAGAAGATAAATGCTGAGCATCAGGATATAGAAACTCAAGATTGAGATGACCAACCCCACAGCCATGACCATCGAAACCATCATCTTCAAGAAGTATGTCGTCTTCTCCGCGTCAAGATTGTTGTCCTCTACCTCGTATCCCTTTTTGTCTAAGTATTGCGTAATCTTTTCATTAGCAGGGTTTGCTACCTCCACGATTAGTCTACTGGGCTCACTATCTGAGCCTGGGGCGTAATATTGATTGCTCCAATCCATGAATGACTGTGGCACAAGGATGGAGTTCAGACGACTGGAGAAGCCGATTACCTTCCCCTTAAAGGTGTCCCTGTGCCCATTGCCATGCAGGAACAAGGTAAAATCGATCATGCCCATCAACCCATCGCTAATCTTCGGAAGGGAATGGCTCTGGGCAAATCCAAAGTTGTACATAGTAATATAGGTACGCGGAAGGATAATGGGCACCACATGGTCACCAGCGTTGAAATGCCAGTCTTTCAAGGGAGCATCCACGAAAGCATCAGGAACGCTCTCAATAGGGATCTCTGAGTTCAATACATTGGTGCCATTGATCCCCATGTTTGCCTCTATCTTATACTCTGCTGAAGTAAATTTCCCTACGTTCTTGGCGAAAGGCTGGTCGCCGAGATCGTCAACTTCCGAATTGTTGAAGGTATTGGAACGCCCTGAAATCGTGCTGGCGGTCCCTATCTTCTTACTGACAATCAGGTAATCCGCCTTCATGAAGCTATCCCCCTGCGTGAAGACAGGGACAACATCACGATAAAACTGGAAGCCCAACAGGACAATAAGCATGCCAAACAGATTGGCAAAAAAGAAACCGGCGAACTGTGGCACGCTGATATGCTGACGAAGTAATTTCCAAACGAGATTCATGATCTTCTTTTCTCTTTACGTAAAAAACTGTTATAGATGATAAACCCTTTCGTAAGGAAGGTCCATATGTTTTCCAATGCTTGTGACAATCACGCCAGCACCCTGTCTTCTTGCCTCTTCCATCATGATCTCACCCATAATAATGGAATTGGTGTCATCCAAATGGCTGATGGGTTCATCGGCAAGGATAAAGTCGAAGGGCTGGACGAGAGAGCGGATCATCGCCACACGCTGTTGCTGCCCAAAGGACATCCGCCCAATCTTGGCATCCAGCTTATCTGCGATCCCTAACATCTCAAACCAAGTCTCGATCTCCTGACGGCTTTTGAAACCTGTCAGGTTGTTTTTAATCGCCACATTCTCCCAAGCTGTCAGCTCAGGGAACAAGCGAAGTTCCTGAAACAAATGGCTCAAATGCCGTTTGCGCATGTCCACCCAGTCGCGAACACGAAAATCAGCGGTATTCTTGTCATCGAAGGTCACGCTGCCGCTGTAGTCATGACGGTAGCCGATCACATAACTACAAAAGGTACTCTTACCTTTGCCACTATCGGCTAAAACAAGATAGAGATGTCCCTTTTCAAAGGTCACCTCTTGTTTCCATACTTCCGATTGGAGGTCGTCGCGCTGGGCAAACACCTGCGGAAGTACGGAATGCAATTGTATTGTATTCATTTACTTTAATATATACACGATTGAATGGATATCACCGAAGAGAGGCTTCAACATGCCCGTGACGGCATTCACTGCCGAGTGGCTTCCTCCTTGCATGGCATTCAGGTTGATATACATCACCATCTTCTTGCCAATAAACTGTTTTTGCAAAGTGGAGGGAATAGCTGTCCCGGCTGGTAAAGGAACGATCGACCGGCGTGCTTCCTCTTCTGAACTCCCACTAAAGAACTGCAGGTCAGGAGAGACGCCAAAGTAGAAACTGGTCTTCCCATCCGTATAATGCCAGGCATTCTTTCCCCAATCCACGATTTTTCCTCCTTCCGGACAGGATTGTTTCCAATAGCTTACATCCTCAATCCAACTACTGGTGCCCAGTTGGGCCGCCATCGACATGCTCAGGTTATTGTCGCTGTAGGTCGGCATGACAATAGCCATGTCACCCTTCACACTGCGGATGATATTATCCATGTCCACCGCAGCATTGATGCCTGCCAATAAAGCAGTCATGGACTTATTGCTCTGTAGGATCTTGATGAATTGCGATCCTTCAACATTCATGAACCAACCTAACAACGCCGTATTGGGCATTGCCGTGAGATACTTTCCCTGTATCGGTCGATAGGTCTTCTCCGCACGCTTCAAGGACGCATCGATTTTCTGATTAAAGGAAAAGGTCTCTCCATGGATTGTCAGCACACCTTTCTCAACCGTCATATCGGCGGCAATGTACACTTGAGAAGGATCCGCATCTTTGGGAGCGCCAAGGGTGAATGGAGCTATGAACTTCTCTGGCAGAGCCTGAGCCTGTGTCACCATGGCCATAGGTGCATCTAAGGAATCCAAGCGATCAAAGATAGGTGTTCCCTTGATGCCATCCTCTTCATCCTCGCCCAAATATTTCGCCATTTTATTGGACAGTCCTGCGAAACCCGAAGCCGTAGTGGGACCCATCACCAACAAGGCTTTGTCTGAAAATCCTACAGCCCAAGTCCCTTTGAGCAGCGTAAATTGATATCCCCGTCGCTCGACTGGTTTCTGGCAGAGGCCTTCCTGTGACAGATCATCGAACAAATTCTCCAAATCATCCTCGTCTTTCACCTTGGCACAGAGCCCGAGATCACCTTCTGGCGACTCAAACAAGAAAAGTTTCTCACTCAGGTCAAGACCGCATTGGTCCACATTGGACACATGGAGCATCGCCTTCAGTAAGGCTTGGCTATTCGTGCCACTCAACTTCTGCATATCCATGGATATAAGCGCAGTGCTCTCACCAGGAATCGCGTTCAGGTAATCCTTGTCCGAACAAGAAGAAAGCAGTAAGACACATACTGCGAAGACTAATCCAAAAACATGTTGTTTTCTCATTCTTGTATTCTTTTTACCAATTGAGCCATCATCACGGCAGCCAGTCCTGCAGTTTCTGTCCGCAACCGACTGCTCCCCAAGGTAATGGATTCATAACCCTGGTTAACAGCCCATTGCACCTCATCGATAGAAAAATCGCCCTCTGGACCCACAACGATCGTGACATCCTCGTCAACAGGGACCTGCTGCAATTCAGAGAACAAATCCTTCCGGCTGATTTCATCATAGCAATGGGCAATGAACTTCCTCCCCGGACAAGGTCGGGCGATAAAGTCCTTGAAGCTCGACATCGGATGGATCACGGGTTTCCATGACTTCCGACTCTGCTTCACGGCAGAGACAATGATTTTTTCCAAGCGGACTGTCCGCATGACCTTCCGCTCCGAGAACTTGCAGTTGAGGAAGGATATATCATCGAATCCGATCTCAGTTGCTTTCTCAACCATCCACTCAATCCTGTCCATCATCTTCGTAGGGGCGATGGCAAGGTGGATCCTTCCCCTCCAGGTCTTTTCCTGAGGCAACACCTCCTTAATCTGATATAGGCACCTTTTCGTTGCTGCCAAAGTCACCTCTGCCCGATAGAAGCTACCTTTCCCATCCATCAGGAACATTTCATCTCCACTCTTCAGACGCAGCACACGCAAGGCGTGCATAGCTTCCTCAACAGGCAGCTCCACTTGATGGACCGCATCAGGTACATAAAAAAATCTTGTCTCCTTCATCCTTTATTGTTTTTTCTCCGGTTGATCTCATCCCTCAGGTGAGAAGCCAGTTCATATTTTTCTTCTTCCACTGCCTTTTGAAGGGCATTTTGCAACATCTCATCACTGATGGTATTAAGGGGTATGGATACCCCTGTTGCCTCTTTGTGATATTCCACGCTCTGCCTCCGAAACAGTCCTTCTTCAATATAGAGGGGAATCGTCTTGCTGATGAATGCCAAGAGGACGGCATCGCTTGCACGCATGGCAATAGGAACCAAGGTCTCGGTATTATAAAGCATGGCACGGTACTGCCCATCAATCAGGTCGTTAATGAAGATTTCAAACTTCAGGTCGGTCTGGGTGCTGATAACCTCCCACAATACCTCTGGTATCATCCTGTCCGCGATGGGAAGATGGCTCATCCGCACGGAGAACTGATACATCATATTTCGGTCGCAAGGAACCGTCAACTGCCGCTGCTCAAGCTCGTCAGTCAGAATCAGCAGACCGATATTCTCCGTCCCTAAGATTTCCGTGGCCCATTTAAATTTCAATCGTACTTTGTTCATCCTGCCTTTTCCTCTTTCTTTGAACGGAATACCAAAGCAAAGGCAATGCCAACCACCACGGCAAAGGATGCAAAGATAAACCAGCAAGAACGCCAATCACCCAAGAGGTATCCATTTTGCCATTTGCAGAAATGATTGACGACCTCACCCGCAGCTAACGTTCCGATGGTAGCTCCAATGCCATTGGTCATCAACATAAACAAGCCTTGAGCAGAAGCCTTCACCGAAGGATCACATTCCTGGTCCACAAAGATTCCACCTGAGACATTGAAGAAATCAAAGGCAACACCATACACGATACATGAAAGTATGAAAAACAGAACGCCTGGCATGGTTGGGTTGCCTACGCCAAAGAATCCAAAGCGCAATACCCATGCAAACATAGAAATCAACATGACGCCCTTGATCCCATAACGCTTGAGGAAGAAGGGGATCATCAGGATGCACAACGCCTCACTCACCTGCGAAAGGGACGTGAGCAACGTAGCGTTATTAGCTGCAAACGAAGAAGCGATCAAGGGATCTGTGCTCCCTTTGAAGCTGGTGATGAAAGGTCCTGCATAGCCATTCGTTACCTGCAAAGACATCCCTAACAGGGCCGAGAAGATGAAGAACAATGCCATCCGCTTGCTCTTAAAGAGCTTGAATGCGTCCAACCCGAATGTCTCCGCAAGCGTTTTCTTTTGCTTCTTATCACTGACCAGTCGGCAGGATGGTAAGGTAAAGCAATAAAAGAACAATAAGATGCTTAGCAAACCAGACACAAAGAACTGGAGGTAAGTATACTGAAACTTATGGGCATTCTGGGCAAATGTGAAAAAGAAAGTGCCATTCTCCCACGTTGCGCAGTTCACAAACCACATTGTGGCAATGAATCCAACTGTTCCAAACACACGGATCGGTGGGAAATCTGTAACCGTATCCATTCCATGAGTCTTGAGAATCGTGAATGCTGTCGTATTGGATAAGGCAAGAGTTGGCATGTAAAAAGCCACACTCAACGTATACATGGCTATAAACAACCCTTTATCTGGAAGTTCCTTCCCAAACCCAGCTCGGTATCCCAGATAACAGCAAGCGAGCATAAAGAGTCCCGCCAATAGATGGCAAATGCCCAACAAGCGCTGTGGCTGTACATATTTATCAGCAACAATGCCCATCAAGGTAGGCATAAAGATAGAGACGATACCTTGGATGGCGTAAAACCAGGAAATCTGTGCACCAAGACCGGCGGTTCCCAGGTAAAGCCCCATACAAGTAAGATAAGCTCCCCAAACAGCAAACTCGAGGAAGTTCATCAAGGTTAAGCGAACTTTCAAATTCATATCCGTACTATAATTTGTTGCAAAGATACTTAAATTATTCGATACGAAGTATCGGGAACTACTTTTTTTTCTCGAAACAGCTATTTTCCAGAAGCCTTGAAGAGGGATCAGATCAGCACAAAAAAAAATTGATTGTCTCACGACAACCAATCTTTCTTAACCTTAATAATCTAATACCATGAAAAACACGATGCAAAGGTACGAATAAAATCGTAACCTCCAAATGTTTTCTATATCTTTACGCGATTTTCTAACATTAATTAAAAGATTTTCCGTCCCAATTAAGTTTCCTTTGCATTATAATTGATTTTATTTGCACTTTTTCATCCTTAAAAAGGATGGGTGCTTCCATATCCAAAGTGAGGGTATTGTCATTGATAGACAAGGCTGCCTTGATTAGTGCAGGATGAAGCATGGCTTTCAGTTCCTCAAAGCGCTGCTGAGACATGGTGTCTGGCTTTTGAATCAGCAGTTCCTCATAGGCCGAGAGGGATTGCTCTCCTATCCTGTTCCAGTTCTGATCATAAAAAAGTACCTCACTCTCTGCCACAGGTCCCAGTACTGACCGCACCATACATATAATAGAATCTTGATCAGGGATGGGCATCAAGCGTAACTGCATCATAGAAGAGGCATTCAACCGCACAGACGCGAAATCTGCAGTCAACGTATCCATTACTGTCTCCTCGCCAAATTGGTTCTTGACATCCGCCTTCACCTTCATATCCATGAAATCAACCAATTCTATTCGCTGATTTTTCGTGAGATAAGGGATCATCGCATCTGGCATCGATTGCCATAGCTCACGCATCGGCTTCGCATTGAGGGGCAAAAGATAGATGCTCACCAACAGGATCATATATAAACGGTTATTTCTCATCTGTATTTATTTTGATTGTGCAATATTACACTTTTTTCCTGAGATAGGCAAAGATTCCCTGGGAAAAGTTTATGTCAATGACCTTCCTCTCAACAATAGCGCAGGAGGACAAACACAAGAATAGGAGACCGACACTTAGAGGAGAAATGAAATATGAACAATGTATTGTAAATATAATTATTTGTATATTAAAAGAGGGCATAGCATACTGAATTCTCTCGAGAATTTGATTCAATCCTTATGGTCCTGCACCACAAAAGCATAGGTGTTACCATAAATTCTCGAGAAAATTGAGCATAATAGGTATTTTCCTGTCAACCTCGTGTCAACCTTTGACAACCTCAAAACAGGTTGCAAGCCCGATGCACAAAGGCTTTTGACAACCTGTCAACCTATTGCGCAAAAAATCTGCAGTGCAAATATAGAAATTACAAGAAGCAAGGACAAGGATCTGAGCGATTATTTCCATACCATCATCTTTGAATGTATGATTTAATCATAGGGAAATAAACTATTGTCAAAAGGAAATATGCCCCATCTTTGAAAATACGCCCTCATCAAGCGTAAGGCTCTCAGATTATATTTGTATCTTTGCCCTGTCTGTCGTAAGATAAAATACTTGGAGATACTACACGTCAATATACAACACTTGCGACATGGCAGAATCAAAATATTAAAAGAGCAAAAATGAAAAAGAAATTATTGATTACAGGAAGCAGCGGATTTTTGGGCAGTCGGTTGGCGTCCTACTTCTCGAGGGATCCATATCACCTGTTACAACCAACGCACGACGAACTGGATGTCAGTTGTGAAGAGTCCATTCAAGCATACATCGAGGAACACCGCCCTGCGGTAGTCATTCATTGTGCTGCACTGAGCAATACATGGTATTGTGAGCAACATCCTGAAGAATCCTATCAGGTGAATGTACAGGGTACGGAAAGGATCGCCAAGGCTTGTAAGCTTACAGGTGCAAGACTGGTATTTATGTCCAGTGACCAAGTGTATAACGGAACACTGAGAAGAGGTCCTATCAAGGAGAATGCCATCCTTCAACCTGTTAACTTCTATGGACGTCACAAATTGGAGGCTGAGCAAAGAACGCAAGGGATTTTTCCTGATTCAATAGGGTTACGACTGACTTGGATGTACGATTTGCCCGAGTGTCACATGAAGCAAAATAGCAACATATTGGTCAATCTGCTAAAAGCATATAACGAAAGATCAGTCATACATGCTGCCACGCATGAATTCCGAGGGGTCACATACGTATGGGAGGTCGTCAGGAATATGGAGAAAGTACTGTCATTGCCTGGTGGAATCTACAACTATGGGAGCAACAATTCGTTCAATAGCTATGAACTTCATCTGAGAATAGCAAAGATCATGGGCCTCCAGGATCCCTCTCGCTGGATCTTACCTGATGAGGAAAGATTCTCCAACCAAGTGAGGAACCTGACAATGGATTGCTCTCTTATCGGTAATTTCGGCATTCATTTCAAAGAGAGCATTGAAGGGGTCAAAGAGGCTCTATCATGATGCACGCACTTTTCATTCATTCAGCCTTCCTTCACCAGGCATTCCCTTCTTTCATCAGGAATAACAGCATCTTACCTCATGATCAAAACGCATAAAAAGAAGCAAAGGCAAGCACCTGATATACAAGTACTTGCCTTCTATCTTTTTAAATTTCACAAATAAGGATTATCCCTCAACGGCAGCCTGCGCGGCAGCCAATCGTGCGATAGGTACACGGAATGGAGAACAAGACGCATAATCCAAGCCTATCCTCGCACAGAACTTCACAGAACTGGGCTCGCCCCCATGCTCACCACAGATACCGGTACGTAAGTTCGGACGAACTGCACGCCCCTTGTCAACAGCCATTTTTACCAATTGACCAACACCTTCCTGGTCTAAGACCTGGAAAGGATCTACCTTCAAGATTTTCTTTTCAAGATAGACAGGAAGGAAACTTGCGATATCATCACGTGAATAGCCAAACGTCATCTGCGTCAAGTCATTGGTACCAAATGAGAAATACTGAGCCTCCGATGCAATCTTATCTGCAGTCAAGGCGGCACGTGGAATCTCTATCATTGTTCCAATCTCAAAGTCTATCTTAACCCCATATTCCTCAAAGACTTTTCGAGCAGACTTCAGAATGACTGCTTTCTGCTGACGGAACTCCGTGACCGTGCCAATCAGAGGAACCATAATCTCTGGTTTCGGGTCTTTCCCCTCTTTCTTCAACTCGCAAGCAGCACTCAGGATCGCACGAGTCTGCATCGCTGTAATTTCTGGGAAGGTAATGCCTAAGCGGCATCCTCTGTGACCTAACATAGGATTGTTTTCGGCAAGGGAGGCAACACGCTGCCTGATTTTCTCTACGGGGACTCCCATCTGCTCTGCCATGATCTTCTGACCTTTTTCGTCCTTGGGGACAAACTCATGCAAAGGTGGATCCAGCAGACGAATATTCACAGGCAGGCCATCCATCGCCTCAAGGATGCCCTTGAAGTCTGCCTTCTGATAAGGCAGCAGCTTAGCAAGTGCCCGTTCACGGTCAGCCGTCGAATCAGCCAAGATCATTTCCCTCATGGCAATGATCTTCTTGTCATCAAAGAACATGTGTTCAGTTCTCGTCAAGCCGATCCCTTTGGCACCAAAGGCGCGTGCCACCTCTGCATCATGAGGAGTATCAGCATTGGTACGGACTTGCATTTTTGTGTATTTGTCACAAAGGTCCATCAATTCTTTGAAATCCCCGCTCAGTTCAGCAGCCTTAGTAGGGATCTCTCCGGCATAAACTTTACCCGTAGAGCCATTCAAGGAAATATAATCACCTTCCTTATAAATAGCACCGTCAATTTCTACAGTCTTCGTCTTATAGTCAACGTTAATGCCACCGGCTCCACTCACACAGCACTTACCCATACCACGTGCCACGACAGCAGCATGCGAAGTCATGCCACCACGAGCCGTTAGGATGCCTTCTGCCGCACTCATGCCAGCTAAGTCTTCCGGACTGGTCTCTATACGGACCATTACAACTTTATGCCCATCCTTATGCCATTCCTCTGCATCATCAGCATGGAAGACAATCTGACCACACGCAGCTCCTGGGGAGGCAGGAAGACCTTGCGTGATCATTTTGGCATTTTGCAAGGCTATCTTATCAAACACAGGGTGGAGCAACTCATCCAGTTTCTGTGGCTCACAACGCATGATAGCAGTTTTCTCATCGATCTTGCCTTCATGGAGCAAATCCATAGCGATCTTCACCATCGCCGTTCCTGTACGCTTACCATTACGGGTCTGGAGGAACCAAAGTTTCCCTTCCTGAACGGTAAACTCCATATCTTGCATATCACGATAGTGATCCTCCAAAGCATTCTGAATGCTATCAAGCTGTTGGTAGATCTCTGGCATGGCCTCTTCCATGGAAGGGTACTTGGATACGCGTTCCTCCTCTGAGATACCAATCCGTTGTGCCCAGCGCTGGGATCCTAATTTCGTGATTTGTTGTGGTGTACGGATTCCGGCTACGACATCCTCCCCTTGTGCATTGACCAGATACTCCCCATTGAAGATATTCTCTCCAGTGGCAGCATCACGACTGAAGCACACACCTGTGGCAGAGG
Source organism: uncultured Prevotella sp. (assembly GCA_900316015.1). GTDB lineage: Bacteria > Bacteroidota > Bacteroidia > Bacteroidales > Bacteroidaceae > Prevotella. The sequence continues at coordinate 16,962 of ONBG01000046.1, forward strand.
ACTCTCCCATATTTCCGAATACCATCGCCATGACGCTGACTGCAGTTCCCCACTCATCTGGAATACCTTCCATCTTACGATAGAGAATAGCACGTTCGTTCATCCAACTGCGGAACACAGCGCAAATAGCACCCCACAACTGCTCTACTGGATCTGTCGGGAATTCCTTTCCAGTACGTTCCTTGATGGCTTCCTTAAAAAGCTTTACCAACAGTTTCAGCTCATCCACATTCAGATCTTTATCCAATTTGACACCACGCTGGTCCTTCACCTTTTGGATAATCTCTTCAAATGGATCAATATCCTCCTTATTCTCAGGCTTCATCTCCAAGACTACATCTCCATACATCTGTACGAAACGACGATAACTGTCATAGACAAAATGCGGGTTATGAGTCTTTGCTACCATACCCTCGGCAACTTCATCATTCAGTCCCAAATTCAAAATCGTGTCCATCATACCTGGCATCGATGCTCGCGCACCAGAACGAACACTGACTAACAACGGATTCGTAGGATCTCCAAACTTTGAATTCATCAATGCCTCGATATGCTTGACTGCCTTGGTGACATCGTCGTTCAATAATTCCATAATCTTTTGCTGTCCCACCTTATAGTATTCATTACAGCAAGCAGTAGTAATCGTAAATCCTGGAGGAACGGGAACGCCTATTAAATTCATCTCAGCAAGATTAGCGCCCTTTCCGCCAAGTTCCTCACGCATTTTAGCATTTCCTTCGGCACTACCATTTCCGAAGAGGTAAACTCTCTTTTCACTCATAGTCGAATAGATATCAAATGTTTTAGTTTTTATTTACTTTTCATATTTATTTCTTCTTCATGCAAAAGTAATGGAATTCTTGCTAATTCCCAAACAATAATACAGAAAATTGCAAAGTCGAGTTTGCATTTTTTGATGTTTGCGGTAACAGGAGATCTTAGTAGGAAGAAAATGGCTTTCTTTTTACGATCCATGCCCTCTTATCCTATCTGCCATCTCTATCAAAAAACGGATAAAATGGACGACGAGCGCAATTATCTGCATGAAGATTGGGTGCCGTCAATCGTTGTTCTTGCTTAGAAAAAGAAAAAGGGAAGCGTTTATTTTGTTCTTTTGATGATTTACAGTAACTTTGCAACTAAATTCTGAAAGATATGACAAGAAAACACAAACCCTTACCTCTTTTAGAGAATGTGACCATTACAGATATCGCAGCAGAAGGCAAGTCGTTGGCACGAGTTGACGACATGGTTGTCTTTGTCCCATATACTGTGCCTGGTGACATAGTCGACCTTCAGGTGCGCAAAAAGAGGCACCACTACTGCGAAGCCGAAGTAGTTAGGTTCCTTCATTATAGCGAGATCCGTGAACAACCGAAATGTAGCCATTATGGCATCTGTGGCGGTTGTAAGTGGCAACACCTGCCTTATCAGGAACAATTGAAAGCCAAACAGAAACAGGTCTTCGACCAATTGACAAGGATCGGGAAAATCAGTCTCCCGGAATTCCATCCTATCCTTGGCTCAAAGAAGATCTGGGAATACCGTAACAAACTGGAGTTCGGTTGCAGCAACAAGCGCTGGTTGACACGGGATGAGGTGGCGTCAGGAACAACCTTCGACGATATGAATGCCATCGGATTCCATATCGCAGGGGCATTCGACAAGATTCTCCCCATTGAAAAATGCTGGCTGATGGACGATCTCCATAATCAGATCCGCAATTCAATTCGGGACTATGCCTTGCAAAGTGGAATGACATTCTATGACCTGAGAGAACAAAAGGGATTGCTCAGAGACATAATGATCCGTAACAGCAACACCGGGGAATGGATGGTTCTGGTTCAATTTCATTTCGATGAACCCGACGATGAAGCCAAGGCAATGGGCTTACTTCAGCATCTCGCTGACAAGTTCCCACAAATCACCTCTTTACTATATGTCAACAACCAGAAAGGCAATGATACCTTCGGCGACCTGACTGTGGAGACCTTCAAAGGGAACGATTACATTTATGAGCAGATGGAGGACCTCAAATTTAAGGTTGGTCCCAAGAGTTTCTATCAGACAAATACTGAACAGGCTTATCATCTTTATTGCGTAGCTCGGGATTTTGCCCACCTGACCGGCAACGAACTCGTTTACGACCTCTACACTGGTACGGGAACCATTGCCAACTTCGTAGCCCACCGTGCCAAGCAAGTTATCGGCATAGAATATGTGCCGGAAGCTATTGAGGATGCCAAAGTCAATTCGGATATTAACCATATTCACAATACCTTGTTCTATGCTGGGGACATGAAAGACATCTTGACAGATACATTCATTGCCGAACATGGCAGACCTGATGTGATGATCACCGACCCACCTCGTGCGGGCATGCATCCAGACGTTGTCAAGACTATCCTTCGGGCTGCTCCAGGACGCATCGTCTACGTCAGCTGCAATCCAGCCACTCAGGCGCGTGACCTTTCGGAACTTGACACTGACTATCAGGTGGATGCTGTACAGCCGGTAGACATGTTCCCTCATACCCCACATGTAGAAAACGTTTGCCTCTTAACACGCAGGATGAAATAAGCAACAAGACCAACAATGTCTGACAGCAGAGACTTCATCGATCAGCATCATAGTACTATTCCTTGTGCTGTGCAACGACGCGCGAACGGACTCGTGACCGTTACAAAATGAGGCAAAGATGAAAAATAATCGAAATAAATGTTGCAGTTGAATAATTTTTGTTATATTTGCAAGCAAATTATTATCTTAAAATACCATTATAACAATGAAAAAAGGTTTGTTGATCTCTTTTCTCGCAGCTTTGGCATTAACCACCAATGCACAAGAAAAGAACACGATTACACTACCATCTTGGCTGAGCAATGTCAAGCTCTCCGGATATGTATTAACCCAATACCAGTACAGTGACCAAGAGAGTACGACCACGGATGCCCATGGGCAGGACAAAAGCAATTCTTTTAATCTCCGTCTGGCTCGTATCGCCCTCGACGGTCGTATTGCCAAAGATTTCTATTGGAAAACTCAGATCCAAATCAACGGCAATACTTCCAGCCTTGGCTCCTCCCCACGTATTGTAGACTTGTTCACCGAATGGCAGAAATACAAGGCTTTCAGAATCAAGTTTGGTCAATATAAACGTCCTTTTACATTCGAAAATCCAATGAACCCTATTGATCAAGGCTTTTATTCTTATAGCCAATTGGTCAACAAGCTTGCCGGATTCTCCGACCGCAACGGAAGTCATGCCAGCAACGGGCGCGACATCGGCTTGCAGTTCCAAGGCGACTTGTTTCCCGATGCACATGGACGTGCTTGGTTCCATTACCAAGTCGGCGTATTCAATGGGCAAGGGATTAACACAAAGGATGTAGACCAGCGCAAGGACCTGATTGGTGGAGCCTGGATTATGCCGATAGAAGGACTCCGTATTGGTGCCTTTGGTTGGGAAGGAAGCTATGCACGGAAAGGCAATTGGACTGACGAGAAAGGTACCGCTCACAGCAATGAGGTGCGAAGCCTGCCCCAGCATCGTTATGCCATCTCTGGAGAATATGTCAAGAGCGACTGGACTTTCCGGTCAGAATATGCACACTCTACAGGAAAAGCATTTGCTAAGACCTACAACTCAGGTGTAACCGACTGCTCCCTGTCAAGCAATGGCGGGAAGTCAGACGCAGTCTATGCACTTGTCATCGCCCCAATCATCAAAAAGAAATTACATGTCAAAGCACGATATGACCTCTATCGCCCAAATGGGAAATGGGATCACGCCAACACTCAATACGAGATTGGAGCTGATTATGAGTTCCATCACAATTTCGAAATTAGCGGTGAGTTCTGTCGCGTGAACAACCGAGCTCTTGTCAAGCATGATTATAACATGATTGACGTAGAGGTCGATTGGAGATTCTAAAGACTTATCTGCGGGCTTATGCCCGCAGATAAGGATTAACCACATCAATACATTTACCATAAAATACATATCCTATGACTAAAATTCCTTTAGTATTCTGGCTAGTACCCATAGCCTCAGTTGTGGCCTTAGCAATGGCCTGGTATTTTTTTAAAACCATGATGAAAGCCGATGAAGGAACTCCTCGGATGCGTGAGATCGCAGAACATGTCCGTAGAGGTGCCATGGCTTATCTGAAACAGCAGTATAAGGTCGTACTGATCGTCTTTATCTGCTTAGCCCTCATTTTTGCATTAATGGCTTATGTTCTCAAAGTTCAAAACCCGTGGGTGCCTTTTGCATTCTTGACTGGAGGTTTCTTTAGTGGGCTCTCAGGATTTTTTGGCATGAAAACCGCTACCTATGCATCAGCGCGAACAGCCCATGCTGCCTGCACAGGACTGGACAAGGGACTAAAAATTGCCTTTAGAAGCGGTGCTGTCATGGGACTTGTCGTGGTCGGGCTTGGATTGCTCGATATTGCCTTATGGTTTATCATTCTGAGCCTCTTCTACCAAGGAGAAGGGACTGCCTTAATCACCATTACGACCACGATGCTGACCTTCGGCATGGGTGCTTCCACACAGGCATTGTTCGCCCGTGTAGGGGGAGGAATCTATACGAAAGCTGCCGATGTGGGAGCAGATTTGGTAGGCAAGGTCGAAGCAAACATCCCTGAAGATGACCCAAGGAACCCTGCCACTATCGCAGATAATGTTGGAGATAATGTCGGAGATGTAGCAGGAATGGGTGCAGACCTCTATGAAAGCTATTGTGGAAGTATCCTTTCGACAGCTGCACTCGGCGCGACAGCATTCGCTATGAATGGTGACATGCAATTGCGCGCCGTCATCGCACCTATGATCATTGCCGCCGTGGGTATCTTCCTATCCCTCTTTGGGATATTCTTAGTTAGGACCCAGGAAGGAGCCAGCATGAAAGAACTCCTCCACAGTCTTGGACGAGGCACCAATACAGCAGCCGTGCTTATTGCCGTAGCAACTTTCATCATCTTATATCTCCTGAAACTTGACAATTGGCTTGGTGTATCCTTCTCTGTTGTCAGTGGATTGGCTGCAGGTGTGATCATCGGACAGTCTACGGAGTATTATACCTCACAAAGTTACCAACCCACGAAGAAAATAGCAGAGGCTTCCCAAACAGGTTCTGCCACGGTTATTATCAAAGGCATTGGAACGGGTATGATCAGTACTTGCATTCCTGTCATCACCATCTCGGCTGCTATCATGCTAAGTTACCTCTTTGCCAATGGCTTTGACATGAGTATGAGCGCAGCTTCCATCAGCCAAGGATTATATGGCATCGGCATCGCCGCAGTCGGCATGTTGTCCACTTTAGGTATCACATTAGCTACGGATGCATACGGTCCTATCGCAGACAATGCAGGTGGTAATGCTGAGATGAGTGAGTTAGGTGAAGAAGTGCGCAGCCGGACCGACGCCCTTGATGCCTTAGGCAATACAACAGCCGCAACAGGCAAAGGATTCGCTATTGGCTCAGCTGCCTTAACTGCGCTCGCCCTTCTCGCCTCTTATGTGGAAGAGATTAAGATAGCCATGGCACGTGCTGTCAACGCTGGGGAACAGTTCATTGATGCTACAGGCAAGGTATTCAATCCTTCTACAGCTACCATGCCCGACTTCATGGATTTCTTCCAAGTAAACCTCATGAACCCACGAGTACTTGTTGGCGCATTCATTGGTGCAATGGCAGCCTTCCTGTTTTGTGGGCTGACCATGGGAGCTGTGGGGCGCGCTGCACAGTCCATGGTTGAAGAAGTACGCCGGCAGTTTCATGAAATCAAAGGCATCCTTGAAGGAAAAGCCACGCCTGATTACGGACGCTGTGTCGAGATATCCACCCGCAGTGCACAACACGAAATGATCTTCCCTTCTTTATTGGCTATCATCATTCCGATCCTGGTGGGAATTATCTTAGGCGTAGGTGGCGTGCTGGGATTGCTGGTAGGAGGTCTGGCCGCAGGATTTACCTTAGCCATCTTCATGGCAAACACTGGTGGAGCCTGGGACAATGCGAAGAAATTAGTGGAAGAAGGCTACTATGGAGGCAAAGGAAGTGAATGCCATAAAGCTACGATCGTGGGTGACACTGTAGGTGATCCGTTTAAGGACACATCCGGTCCAAGCTTGAATATTCTCATCAAGTTGATGTCCATGGTCAGCATCGTCATGGCAGGTCTTACCGTCGCTTTTATTTAAAATAATTTTTCCATGTCAACAGAAATGATTAATTTTGCGATCTAAAAGCAAAGAATAAACAGATCATGGATACAAGGGAAAACAACAAACAACAGGAAATAGACGATGGAAAAAGCTCAAGTCTACTTTCAGAAAGCAAGGGGCAATCCGGGAAGGATGAGGATGCTCCTTACCATCATCATCGTGACCAGCAACATCAAGTAGGAAGAAAGCACCATCACCACAGAGATGATTCTGAAACGTTCAAGAACGAGAACCTAAAGGCGCAACAGCGAAAAAAGTTCTGGTCGAAGACCTTGTTCGTTCTCCTGAGTATCATTGCTTTTGCAGTTGTCTTATTTGCTGTTTGGGCATATCGATTCGATGAATAAGAAGAAAAATTGAAAATGAGGCGAACATCCTTTGATGTTCGCCTTTTTCTTTCTATCTTCCTGACTTCGTCACTCAAAAATGTCCATTTCGTAATTGATTGATAAACAACATTTTGTATCTTTGCATACCCTAATTTTGGGGTACGCAAAAGGTCT
>ONBG01000027.1 GCA_900316015.1 uncultured Prevotella sp.
TGAAAGGACTGTAAACTTATCCGGAACGTAGCGAATAAACGTGACAACCCATTTAGTTATTAACATCTGAAGTTGTCAACTAAATCCAGTAAACTACATTAGGTTTTTGACAAGCCCACCAGGCATTTTGCAAAAGATCATCTCCCGCCTTGCGAAAGGTCATCTATTGGGGCTCAAAAGGTCATCTTTTGAAGCCTGAAAGGTTATCTCATGCTTTTTCCTTGACGACCAATAGCAAACAAGCATTCTCACTTGGCGATATGAGCCAAAAAAAAGTGGGAATGCTTGCGGCAATCCCACTTCCTATTTCTTCTCTCTGTACTTTATTTACGGAGACCGAGTGCTTTGATGATGGCACGATAACGCTCAATGTCGAGTTTGTACAAGTAATTGAGCAGGGCACGACGCTTCCCAACGAGCTGTGTCAAGGCACGTGCGGTTACGTGGTCCTTGTGGTTCTTTTTCAGATGCTCAGTCAGGTGAGCAATGCGGAAAGAGAACAATGCAATTTGGCTCTCAGCAGAACCTGTGTCCTTTACGGATGCACCATACTTCTCGAAGATCTCAGACTTTTTTGCTTGGTCTAAATACATAATTTGTTTGATTAATAAATGAATAATTACATCCTTCGTGCGCGGCAGTGCCTTAATCAAAAACGCTGTTACACAGTCGAATGCACCGGAGTTTCCGGAAATGCGGTGCAAAGGTAGCCATTCTTTTGTAAATATCCAAAAATTATCGAAGTTTTTTATAGCCTATAAGGTGTAATTCGATTTTTCTTTGTACCTTTGCAACCGTTTTTAGATATTATTTTAAGGTAAGATAGTCAATGCAAGACATTCGTAACATTGCAGTTATTGCACATGTCGACCATGGAAAGACAACATTGGTTGACAAGATGATGCTAGCCGGAAAGCTCTTCCGTGACGGCCAGGATAACAGCGGCCAGGTGTTGGACTCTAATGACCTGGAACGCGAACGAGGGATTACCATCCTCTCAAAGAACGTCTCAATCAATTGGAAAGGCACGAAAATCAATATATTGGACACCCCGGGACACTCTGATTTCGGTGGTGAAGTGGAGCGCGTGCTCAACATGGCAGACGGTTGTCTCCTGTTGGTGGATGCCTTTGAGGGTCCGATGCCTCAGACGCGCTTCGTCCTTCAGAAGGCTTTGCAGATCGGTCTGAAGCCTATCGTTGTTGTCAACAAGGTGGACAAGCCCAATTGCCGCCCCGAGGAGGTCTATGAAATGGTATTCGACCTGATGTTCTCCTTGAATGCGACCGAAGACCAACTGGACTTCCCGGTCGTGTATGGCTCTGCTAAGCAAGGCTGGATGGCCGAGGACTGGAAGAAGCCTACGGACAATATCGATTACTTGTTGGATAAGATCGTTGAGGTGATTCCTGCTCCTAAGCACTTAGAAGGTACTCCGCAGATGTTGATCACGTCTCTGGACTATTCCAATTACACAGGTCGGATCGCCGTTGGTCGCGTCCATCGTGGCGTGCTGAAGGATGGTATGAACATCACGATCTGCCATCGTGACGGTTCACAGGAAAAGACCAAGATCAAGGAGCTCCATACTTTTGAGGGAATGGGTCATGTTCGGAAGGACCAAGTGGAATCTGGCGATATCTGCGCCGTGATCGGATTGGACAATTTCGAGATCGGAGATACCATCTGCGACTTCGAGAACCCGGAGCCACTGCCACCTATCGCAGTCGATGAGCCAACGATGAGCATGCTCTTTACGATCAATGACAGTCCGTTCTTTGGTCGCGAGGGGAAGTTCTGCACCAGTCGCCACGTCGGCAACCGCCTTCAAAAGGAATTGGAGAAGAACCTTGCCCTTCGTGTTACTCCCGTGGAAGGCTCTACGGACAGATGGATTGTCAGTGGGCGAGGTGTCCTGCACCTCTCTGTGCTGATTGAGACCATGCGCCGTGAGGGATATGAGCTGCAGGTGGGTCAGCCTCAGGTAATCATCAAGGAAATCGATGGGGTGAAGTGTGAGCCCGTAGAGGAACTGACGATCAATGTTCCAGAGGAATATTCCAGCAAGATGATTGATATGGTGACACGCCGTAAGGGTGACCTGACATCCATGGAAACCCAGGGTGACCGTGTCAATATAGACTTTGATATCCCTGCTAGAGGCATCATTGGCCTGCGTACCAATGTCCTGACTGCGTCGCAAGGCGAGGCTATCATGGCACACCGCTTCAAGGAGTACCAGCCTTACAAGGGTGAGATCGTGCGCCGTACCAATGGCAGTATGATCGCCATGGAAACGGGAACAGCTTATGCCTATTCCATCGATAAGTTACAGGATCGTGGTAAGTTCTTCATCGATCCCGGTGAGGAAGTCTATGGCGGTCAGGTTGTCGGGGAACATGTACATGACAACGACCTTGTCATTAACGTGACCAAGGCAAAGCAGTTGACAAACGTGCGTGCCAGTGGTTCGGATGAAAAGGCGCGTGTCATCCCGAAAACCGTTATGAGCTTGGAGGAATGCCTTGAGTATATCAAGGGAGATGAATATGTGGAGGTGACCCCGAAGAGCATCCGTATGCGCAAGATCGTCTTAGATCACTTAGAGCGTAAGCGTGCCAATAAGGAGTAAATAGTCATTTCGCTCGAAGCAATATAAAGGGAACTGTCCCGTTATTCCCATAAAAGCGCATTGATTATGAAGAAGATCATCACATTGGCTGTTTGCTTGGTCTCAGTCCTCACCGCAACTGCCCAACATAGAATAGGTACTTTCTCAGTCACTCCCCGTGTGGGAGTGAGCATTGCCAACGTCACGAATAATGACATATATGTGTCGAATGATGTTGGCGAGAATGAGAAGATCAAGTCCCAGGCGAAGTTGGGAGGTACTGCTGGAGCCGAGGTGGAGTACCAAGCTGGTGACATCTATAGTTTAAGCTTAGGCGTGATGTATGCCATGCAAGGGAACCTTTACAAGGAACATCGGGAGTATGCGGACAAGACTTTATACGGCATCAGCAATTGCCGTATGGACATTCATGAGCTGAATATCCCCCTCATGGCAAACGTATATGTTGCCCCAGGGCTTGCCGTTAAGGCGGGTGTCCAGATGGGTATCTTGCTGGCTGCTGACTTCAAGTTCAAGTCACAGTCGATCAACACGGTGGTCATTGATGGGAAAGAGCAAAAGGAATACGGGGATATCGTGAAGCATAGCCAGTCCATGAAGGACTGGATGCACACAGTAGACTTTGCTATTCCGGTTGGACTCTCTTATGAATACGAAAACGTAGTGCTGGATGCCCGCTACTATTATGGGCTTACCAAAGTCTTTAAGGCTGGGGATAAAAGCAGGAACAGTGTGTTCACGGTTACGGTAGGATATAAGTTTGATCTATAAATATCAGGAAAATCTCTTCTACGCTGGGTAGAAGAGATTTTTTTCTGTTATCTGGTCTAATACCTCACTTTTGAATTTTTTGGCTTCCCACTTAGCCATGGGCAGGTCGTGCAGCAGATAGTTGCCACAGTCCTTGGGGGCAGCACCAGGTATTTCGCCTTCAAAGCCAGCAATGAACTGGAACGTTGCTTTCATCAACTCGACAATATCGCCAGATGTCAGGTCACCTTTCATGATGAGGTAAAACCCTGTCAGGCAACCCATGGGACCCCAATATAGGATCTTGTCCTTCCAAATTGGGTCATTACGGAGGAAGGTCGCAGCCAAATGCTCTATAGTATGCGAAGCACCCGGATGGAGCACGGGCTCCCGGTTAGGCTCTTTCATTCGGATGTCAAAAGTGGTGACGGTCTCATTCCCGACCTCATCCTTCCGACTCACATAAATACCGCGCAATAGTCGGTTGTGGTCGATTGTAAAACTTGGTATCTTTTTCATCTTTTATCATTAAATGTTCAGTAAGAAATGCTTGGTTACGTTGAACGAGCCTTCAGCCATCCTGTTCCAGAAATCAAAGTATTGGGCAGCCTTGTCGTCCTTGAGCGGTACATCGCTGATGATGCGGAAGGATACAAAAGGAGTTTTGTATTGATAGCAGGTCTGGGCGATCGAGCAACTTTCCATGTCCACCGCCATCGCCTTGGGGAATTTGTCTAAGATCGCTTTCATCTTTTCCCGACTATCGACGAACCAGTCACCACTCACAATCAAACCTGCATGGACTTTTGTCCCACAGTTGAGCGCTGATGCCTTTTGCACGAGTTCCCGAGGCGTGGGGTATTGGGCTGGCATTCCCATGATCTGCCCATATTCACAGTCCGTGCCACAATAGGCATCATGGTAGACACAAGAAGTGCTCACCACGACATCCGTCACTTCTAAGGATACGTCGGCTCCACCCGCCACTCCTGTGGAGATGACCAGGTCAGGATGGTAATTGTCAATCATCTCTACAGCACCGATTGTGCTGTTCACTTTCCCTATGCCACATTGCTGCATGACAATGTCCTTGCCTTCCATTCTGCCCAGGACAAAATCCTTGTGGTTGTGGCGTTCCGTCTGACTGTCGTCGAGCAAGGTTTTCAACTGAGTGAACTCCTTGTCCATGGCAACGATGATACCTATTTTCATTTGTCTATATTCCTTTCTCGTGCAAAATTACAACTTTTATTCCAAATAATTGGCAATATTCGCTTGATTTGCTTAACTTTGCATCAAATTAATAAACGTTTATGATATAATGAAAGCATTGAAAAAATATTTGCTCGACGTGTTGGCAATCGTGTTTTTTGCCATCATTTCTTTTGTCTATTTCATGCCAGCCGACATAGATGGCCGTATCCTCTACCAGCATGACGCTTCCGCTGGAAGGGGAGCAGGTCAGGAAGCGGCGGAATATTATCAGAAGACAGGGCATCGTACCCGTTGGACCAATGCGACTTTCAGTGGCATGCCTACCTACCAGACCTCACCTTCTTACACAAGTACGGACGCCTTGTCTGTAGCCGAGAAGGTGTACCATTTGGGATTGCCAGAGAATGTGTGGTACGTGTTCGCTTACCTGTTGGGCTTTTATATCTTGCTTCGTGCTTTCGACTTCCGTCAGGAATTGGCCGTTTTAGGCTCTATTATCTGGGCCTTCTCCAGTTATTTCTTTATCATTATCGCGGCAGGTCATATCTGGAAGGTCATGGCGTTGGCATACCTGCCTCCGATGATAGCCGGCGTGGTGATGGCATATCGAGGGAAATACCTCTGGGGATTTATTGTCACCGCAATCTTCTCGGCATTTGAAGTGAATGCCAACCATGTCCAGATGACTTATTATTATTTGTTCATTATCCTGTTTATGATCATCGCATTCTTGGTAGATGCCATCCGTCAGGGAAAGATGGCTCATTTTGCCAAGGCTACTTTGATCTGTGCCGCAGGAGCCGCCATTGGGATCTGCATCAATCTTAGCAATCTTTACCATACTTGGCAATATGGTCAGGAGTCCATGCGTGGGAAGAGTGAGTTGGTGAAGAAAAACTCGGCTAACCAGACCAATAGTGGTCTTGATCGCGATTATATTACGCAATGGAGCTATGGTATAGGTGAGACCTGGACCTTGTTGATTCCCAATGCCAAAGGGGGAGCTTCTGTTCCCTTGAGTCAGAACAAGATAGCCATGGAGAAGGCAGACCCGAATTACATGCAGATCTACCAGCAGCTTGGACAATATTGGGGAGAACAGCCAGGCACGAGCGGGCCTGTTTATGTGGGAGCATTTGTCCTGATGTTGTTTATATTGGGATTGTTCATCGTCAAGGGACCTATGAAATGGGCCCTGTTGGCAGCTACCATACTCTCCATCCTGTTGTCTTGGGGGCGGAATTTCATGCCTTTCACGAATTTCTTCCTCGATTATATTCCGATGTATTCCAAGTTTAGGACGGTAGCCTCTATCTTGGTGATAGCGGAGTTTACCATCCCTTTATTGGCAATGATGGCTTTGAAGAAGATCGTTGATGAGCCAGAACTCCTGACAAAGAAGGTGAAATACCTCTATGTCAGTTTTGCCCTTACCGCGGGTTTCTGCCTCTTGTTTGCCTTGATGCCAACGGTTTTCTTCTCTGATTTCGTGTCTTCTTCGGAATTGGCGGCGATGAAGAACATACCTGCTGAATACCTGAACCCTATGCTCGAGAATCTGAGAAAGATGCGTGAGGCGATTTTTACTGCCGACTGTTGGCGTTCTTTCTGGATTATTGTCATTGGTACTTTCTTCCTCTTGCTTTATAAGGCTAAGAAGCTGAAGGCAAGTGTGATGATTGGGGCTGTGGCGATCCTTTGCCTGGTTGATATGTGGCAGGTGAACAAGCGATATCTGAATGATGACATGTTCGTGGAGAAGAGTCAGCGCGATCTTCCCCAGCCCATGACAGCTACGGACAAGCAGATCCTTCAGGACAAGAGCTTAGACTATCGCGTGCTGAATCTTGCCTCCAACACGTTCAATGAAAATGAGACCTCTTATTACCATAAGAGTATTGGTGGCTATCATGCTGCGAAACTCCGCCGCTATCAAGAGATGATAGAAGCTTATATCTCCCCTGAAATGCAGAAGATGATGCCAGCCATCTCTCAGGCGGGTGGCGATATGACCAAGGTGGCAGGAGATTCCCTGTTCCCTGTGATCAATATGCTGAATGCCAAGTATTTTATCCTGCCGTTGCAAGGGGGCAATACGGTTCCTCTTCGTAATCCTTATGCCTTCGGCAATGCCTGGTTCGTAGATAAGGTTACCTATGTGGATAATGCCAATGAGGAAATCGCAAAGGTAGGAAAGATCAACCTTCACCATGAGGCGGTGGCAGATGCCAAGTTCAAGGAGCAACTGGGAGAGTCGACAACCCAAGATAGTTCTGCCGACGTGAAAATCACGGCTTATGAACCGAATCAGCTGAATTATGAGGTGACCTCAGACAAGGGAGGTATTGTCGTGTTCTCGGAGATCTATTATCCGGGATGGACGGCAACGGTAGATGGGCAACCCACAGAATTGGGGCGCGTCAACTATATTTTGCGCGCCTTGAAGGTCAAACCTGGTACTCACAAGGTGGTACTGAGCTTCTTCCCGAAGTCAATTGACCGTACAGAGACGATCGCTTATCTGTCTTATGTCATTTTAGTCCTGGCTGTTTTGTTCAGTGTCTTCATGGAATGGCGGAAGAAAAAATCGACTGAAATCAAGAAATAGCGGCAGAGTATGAAGAAACTCCTATCATTACCGCCTAATTTGGTGGAATGCTTTCACCAGATTACTGGCTATCGGAAGGAAGAGTGGTTTTGCTCCCATGATCCTGTAGGACATAAATTGGGCTCAGGAGGTGGCTCAACCTGGCTCCTTCAGGCTTGTTATCAGCAAGAAGGGGCAGGCAAGACCTTTGATGAGTGGCTGGCTTCCGACCAGCGTCTATTGCTCCATGCCGGTGGGCAGAGCCGTCGCCTTCCAGCTTATGCCCCATCAGGTAAGATCCTGACACCAATTCCGGTCTTCAGATGGGAGCGTGGACAGTGCCTTTCCCAAAATCTTCTCTCCCTGCAGATCCCTCTTTATCAGCGTATCATGGATACTGCCCCGAAGTCTTTGCGCACGATGATTGTCAGCGGGGATGTTTATATCCGGGCAACCGATTCATTACCTTCTATCCCTGATGTAGATGTAGTATGCTATGGGCTGTGGCTGGGACCTGAGATCGCGAAAGACCATGGGGTCTTTGTTTCATCCCGTCACACGCCGTCTGTATTGAAGCAAATGCTTCAGAAACCTTCTGTAGAGACTTTGGGGAATTTGCTTCAAGACCATTACTACCTGACGGATATAGGGGTTTGGCTGCTCTCCGACCGTGCTGTCAAAGTGCTGATGGAGCATTCTATCCATGACGGACAAGTTGTCAACTATGATCTTTACAGTGAGTTTGGATGCTGTTTGGGAACGGATCCTATCATCCATGATGAAGAAGTGCATGACCTCAAGGTGGCTGTCTTGCCCTTACCAGGGGGAGAGTTCTATCATTATGGTACTTCGCATGAGATCATTTCTTCTACGTTGGCCATTCAGAACCTTGTCAATGACCAACGTCGGATCATGCACCATTCCCTCAAGCCACATCCCTCGATGTTCGTGCAGAATGCCCTCATCGGGATCAATATCACCTCGGGAAATCACCATTTGTGGATTGAGAACAGTTGTATCGGGAAACAATGGTCCATCACCCATGAACATATCGTCACGGGTGTGCCGGAAAATGACTGGGAAATTTCTTTATCTCCAGGACAATGTGTGGACATGATCCCCTACGGAGAGAAAGACTTCGTCGTTCGCCCTTATGGTTACCAGGATGCCTTTCGAGGCGCATTGCATGATGATCCTGATTTTATAGGAATACCATTCTCACAGTGGGCAGTCCCGAGGGGAATTGACATAGATCAGATAGAGGGGAATGCCGACTTGCAATCCTCTCGTATCTTTCCGGTAGTGTCAGACGGGAAAGAGGCAGAGACCGTCCTTCGCTGGATGCTCAACGAACCCGGGTTGGCAGAAGGAAAGACCATCTGGCTGAAGTCTAAAAAGCTAAGCGCGGATGAAATCTCTGCTGAGGCAAATCTGTTGAGGCTTACGAAACAGAGAAATTTTTATCGTTCGCAGAACTGGTCGCTTCTTGCCCAAAACCATGCACACAGTGTTTTCTATCAAGTTGACTTGGGAGATGCAGCCCAGGAATTTGCAAGATATAAAATACCAGAACCAACTCCTTTGACGGTGACGGAGACTTTGCTGACCCGCATCCATGATGCCATGTTCCGCTCGGAGTTGGAGAGATTGGAGGGTAAGGAGTATCTCAAGCAAGAAAGGACTGCATTTGGACTGCTACGGCAGGGCCTGACAGATACGGTCTTGGCTTCCAAGCAACATCCTACCTTATCGGTGTATAGCGATCAGATCGTTTGGGGGCGAAGCCCCGTCCGTATAGACATCGCTGGGGGATGGACAGATACGCCTCCATATTGCTTGATGGAAGGCGGGGATGTTATCAACCTTGCCATCGAATTGAATGGCCAACCGCCATTGCAGACTTATGTCAAGCCTTGTAAGGAATTGACGATTACCCTGAGGAGCATTGACTTGGGAGCAACAGAGATCGTAACCACATATGAAGAATTGGCAGACTTCAATCATGTGGGCAGTCCTTTCTCAATTCCAAAGGCTGCTCTTGTCCTCGCGGGCTTCCAACCAGGGTATTCTGATGAGCATTATACTTCCTTGGAGGATCAGTTGAAAGACTTTGGATGTGGAATTGAGGTTACGTTGTTGTCGGCTATTCCAGCAGGTAGCGGATTGGGAACGAGTAGCCTCTTGGCATCTACAGTCTTAGGCGCATTGAATGATTTCTGCGGATTGATGTGGGACAAGAATGAGATCGGTCGCCGCACCTTAGTATTAGAACAACTCCTCACCACAGGAGGAGGTTGGCAAGATCAATTCGGCGGTCTGCTGCCAGGTATCAAGCTCCTTCAAACTTCCATGGGTTTTGAACAAAGTCCAGTAGTGAGATGGTTGCCAGATGTCCTCTATACGCAGCCGGAATACAAAGCATGCCATCTTCTATATTATACAGGAATAACCAGGACAGCTAAGACAATATTGTCGGAAATCGTTCGCAAAATGTTCTTGAACGATCACGATGAGTTGGCATTGCTCCGGGAAATGAAGGAACATACCCTGGAGATGTACGAAGCAATCCAACGAGCAGACTTTGTGAAGATGGGGCATCTGGTCAGGACGACCTGGCGCCAGAACCAGGCATTGGATGCTGGTACCAACCCAGAAGAGATCCGACGCCTCACCGAACAGATTGATGATCTTTGTCTGGGGTATAAGCTCCCGGGAGCAGGTGGTGGCGGATACCTTTATATGGTAGCCAAAGATCCAGAGGCAGCGGCTAAGATCAAACAAGAGCTAAATGCCCATCCGATCCATCCCAATGCCCGCTTTGTTGAGATGACTCTCAGTAACCAAGGATTGCAAGTTAGTAGATCTTAATGGAGAATATGTATCAATACAAATATCCACATCCGGCAGTTACAGCTGATTGCATAGTCTTCGCCCATGAAGGAGAGGAAACTTATGTCCTATTGATCCAACGGAGGAATGCTCCCTATCAAGGTTGCTGGGCTTTCCCTGGTGGATTCATGAACATGGATGAGACCACGGAGGAAGCTGCTCGCCGTGAATTAGAAGAGGAAACGGGTCTGAAGGTCGGTAAACTCCATCAAATAGGAGCTTTCTCAAAAGTGGATCGTGATCCTCGTGAAAGGGTAATCACCGTGGCTTATGACATTGAAATCCAAGGAAGGAGAGACATTCATGGGCTGGACGATGCAGCAGTGGCAAGATGGTTCAACATCAAAGCATTGCCAAATTTGGCTTTTGACCATGCTGAGATCTTAAAGGAGGCCGTTCATGGAATTTCGGACTAAGGTGGCAATAGGTAGAGCCGACTTCACGATTCCCCCTTGCGAGAAGATGCTTTTCGTGGGTTCCTGCTTTGCAGATCGTATAGGGCGCAAATTCCAAGAGGATAAGTTCCGAGCTATCGTCAATCCTTATGGCGTGATGTATAATCCAGCCAGTATCCTACATACGATTGAGAAATGCGGACAAGCTCCCCATGTGGCGGTGCTGACCTTGGGAACAAACCATGTCTATCTGTTGAAATCGACGAATGAGATCGTGGATAATTGCCAGAAACGTCCCCAGCACCTCTTTTTGGAACGAGAACTGAGCATCGAGGAATGTATGACCCATTTATCAAATGCCGTAGAGATCCTGACCCATCGCTATGCTCATGTCAAAGTCATTGTAACGGTAAGCCCGATCCGGTATGCAAAATACGGCTATCATGAGAGCCAACTTTCGAAGGCGACCTTGTTACTTGCGACTAACCAGTTGGTTGAGAGCTATCCACAGGTTTCCTATTTCCCTGCTTATGAGATCTTGAATGATGAGCTGCGAGACTATCGTTTCTATCAGGAAGACATGTTGCATCCCTCCGACCAAGCAGTGGAATATATTTGGGAATGTTTCTCCAAAATGTACTTTGGGGATGATACCCTTGCCTTCTTGAAAGAATGGAAGCCCATCAAGGAAGCATTAGGACATAGGCCCTTTCATCCAGAGTCGGAAGAATATAAGCAATTTATGAATAAAACAATGTTAAAAGTATCTGCTCTTTCGGAAAAATATCCGAACTTTGCACTTTAAAGACAAATATTAAAACCATGACATATACGATAGAAAAAGTCGCCACTCTGATCGGTGCCCGCCGTTATGGTGACAATGATGCGAATATCGGCTTTATTCTTACCGATAGCCGTTCTCTTTGCTTCCCTGAGGAAACCTTGTTCTTTGCCCTGAAATCAGAGCGGAATGATGGCCATAACTATATCCCGGAATTATATCGCCGAGGCGTTCGGAATTTTGTTGTCGAAAGAGTACCTAAAGGGTATGCGTCAGATTATCCCGAAGCTAACTTCCTCAAGGTGGTCGGTACCTTGGAAGCTCTGCAGCGTTTGGCTGAACGCCATCGTGATGAGTTCAATATTCCGATTGTCGGCATTACTGGCTCGAATGGCAAGACCATGGTCAAGGAATGGTTGTATCAACTCCTTTCTCCACAGTTGTATGTGACAAGGTCTCCCCGCAGTTATAACTCACAGATAGGAGTGCCATTGTCCGTATGGCTGATGAATGAACAAACGCAGGTCGGAATCTTCGAAGCCGGGATTAGTCAACCTGGTGAGATGCTTGCCTTGCGTGATATCATACAACCGACCATTGCTGTCCTGACCAATCTGGGTGCTGCCCATCAAGAGAACTTTGCCTCGATGGAGGATAAGTGCCGTGAGAAGCTGATCTTGTTTCACGATGCAGAAACGATTGTCTATAATGGGGATGATGAGTTGGTAAACAAAGTCGTGCAAGAGCATGAATATCATGGGGAGAAACTGTATTGGTCGCAGAAAGATAAGCATGCTCCGTTCTTCGTCAAGTCCATAGAAAAGAAAGAGAGCATGACAACGGTCACCTATATCTATAAAGGTGGAGAGGAAAATTGGTATTCTCTTCCTTTTATTGACGATGCGTCTGTCATGAATTCCATTATCTGCGCTGTGGTAGCCTTGCACTTAGGGGTGACAGCAGACAATCTTGATGAACGAATGCAGAATTTGGAACCTGTTGCCATGCGGTTGGAGGTGAAGGAAGGTCAGCATGGTTGTACGTTGATCAATGATTCGTATAACTCAGATATCAATTCTTTGGATATTGCCTTGGATTTCATGAACCGTCGTCCTGATCATCAAGGGCGTCGCCGTACTTTGATCTTGAGTGACATCTATCAGAGTGGCATGGATCCCGCTGATCTTTATCAGGAGGTATCTAACCTTGCTCATAAGAGGGGCGTGATGAAATTTATCGGCATTGGTCCGGAGCTTTACGCTCAGGCGGACCAGATCCAGATCGCAGAGAAGTTCTTCTTCCGCGACTGCAATCAGTTTATCCATAGTGAGGTGTTTCGCTCCTTGCGTGATGAGGTTATCCTTCTAAAAGGCGCACGCCAGTTTGGTTTCGACCAGTTGACAGAGCTACTTGTGAAAAAGGTTCATGAGACCATCTTAGAGGTTAATCTGAATGCAGTTGTCAAGAACCTGAATTATTACCGTTCGTTTATGAAACCAACGACCAAATTGGTCTGCATGATCAAGGCAGATGCTTATGGAGCAGGCTCTGTGGAAATAGCCAAGACCCTTCAGGATCATCGCGTGGATTATTTGGCTGTAGCCGTGGCTGATGAGGGCGTAACCTTGCGCAAGAATGGTATCACCTCTAACATCATGATCATGAATCCTGAGATGACGGCTTTCAAGACCATGTTCGATTATGATCTTGAGCCAGAGGTCTATTCTTTCCGGTTGTTGAATGCCTTGATCAAGGCTGCGGAAAAGGAGGGTATTACTGGATATCCCGTCCACATCAAATTAGATACGGGTATGCACAGGTTGGGCTTTAATCCCAAGGAGGACATGGATCAGTTGATTGATATTCTGAAACATCAAAATGCAATTATCCCTCGTTCTGTATTCTCTCATTTCGTAGGGTCGGACAGCGATGACTTCGACACATTCTCTGCTAAGCAGTTTGCCTTGTTTGATGAAGGTAGCAAGCAATTACAATCTGCTTTTAGCCATAAGATTCTGCGCCATATCGACAATAGTGCTGGCATAGAGCATTTCCCAGAACGGCAGTTGGATATGTGCCGCTTGGGACTAGGGCTCTATGGGATCAATAGCCGTAATAATCAGATTATCAATAATGTCAGTACCTTGAAGACGACTATCCTTCAGATGAGAAAGGTGCCTGCCGGGGATACAGTGGGATACAGCCGGAAAGGAAAAATTGACCATGACAGCGTGATTGCTGCTATACCGATTGGATATGCAGATGGCCTGAACCGGCATTTAGGAAACCGACATTGTTATTGCTTGGTTAATGGGCAAAAGGCTGAGTATGTTGGAAACATCTGTATGGATGTGGCCATGATAGATGTCACGGGTATCCCTTGCAAGGAAGGCGACAGCGTTGAGATCTTTGGTGATCATTTGCCAGTGACAGTGTTGAGCGATGTCCTTGATACCATCCCCTATGAAGTGCTGACGGGGATCAGTAATCGAGTGAAGCGCGTCTATTTCCAGGACTAAATCGAATCATCCATTTTCCAAACCGGGAAATGGATTTTTTGACTTAATAAAAGTTTAACGGTAAACGTATTGTATATTAATGGAAAAAGTGTACCTTTGCAATCACAATTACTTTTGACTACAACATTAAACAAGCAAAAAAACATTTATGGAGCAAGTTTTTAGTTATATCATTAGCTTTGGCGCGAGCGTGATGATGCCAATCATCTTTACCATTATCGGCCTCTGTATTGGTATGAAATTTGGGAAGGCACTAAAATCTGGTCTTTTCGTCGGCGTCGGTTTTGTTGGATTGGGCATTGTGACAGCCCTCCTGACGGATAACTTCAAGGATCCTCTTCAGGCAATTGAGGATATTTTCAGTCTTAATCTCAGCGTTTTCGACATGGGTTGGCCTGCTGCTGCCTCTGTTGCCTATAATACTGCAGTTGGTGCCTTGATCATTCCAGTTTGCTTAGGCGTTAATTTCCTGATGCTGATTACGAAAACAACGCGAACGGTGAACATTGATTTGTGGAATTATTGGCATTTTGCATTTATCGGCGCAGTCGTCTATTTCGTCATGGGACAAAGTCTTGTGTGGGGATATTTTGCTGCTATTGTGTGCTATATCATCACCCTCGTCATGGCGGATCTTACTGCGAATAAGTTTCAGGCTTATTATAACCTGCCGGGAATCTCTATCCCGCAACCGTTCTGTCAAAGTTTCACCCCGTTTACGTGGGTGATCAATTGGGTATTGGATAGAATCCCAGGATTCAACAAGATAGATATCGATGCAGAGGGCTTAAAGAAGAAGTTTGGAGTGCTTGGCGAGCCCATTGTCCTGGGTGTGATTGTTGGTGCCATCATCGCGGCAGCAGCACATGTTGATGACTTTGCTAATTTCTCTGGTTATCTTGCAGAATTACAGAAGGCAAATCCTCATGCGACATCTACGGATGCAGTCATGAAGATCACGAAGGATATCCTCTTCCTTGGAGTTACAATGGGAGCTGTGATGGAGCTGATCCCACGTATCACCAAACTTTTCATTGATGGGTTGATGCCTATTTCGGATAAGACAAAAGAACTGGTTGATAAGAAGTTCCATGGAAAGAAAGTGCACATAGGCATGAGTCCTGCCTTGGTGATTGGTCATCCAACGACCTTGGTGAGCACTTTGTTCCTCATCCCCACCTATATTCTCATTGCCGTATTGTTACCAGGCAATGAGTTCCTGCCATTGGCTTCCCTTGCAGGACTGTTTTATCTTTTCCCTATTGTCTTGCCATATACCAAGGGCAATGTCGTCAAGACATTAATCGTGGGGTTGGTAGCATTGCTTGTGGGATTGTGGTTTGTTACGGATATGGCTCCTGCCTTCACCCAGGCTGCCCACCAGGTGTTTGCTGCAACACAGGACAAAGCCGCTCATGTCCCCGATGGCTTCCAAGCTGGAAGTATGGACTTTGCCAGCAGTCTTTTTGGATATTGTATCTATGCAGCCATTAAATATGTAAAATATGTGGGAGCAGCTCTTCTTGCCTTGATTACTATCGCAATGATGTTCTTTAATCGTCGCCAAATTCTGGCAGATGAGAAGAGGGCTGCTGCGGGACAGACAAAAGAAACGGAATAATAACATTATAAACAATATATAAGCTATGAAACAAATCATGTTGACAGTGGCTCTCTGTATGTGGGGTGGCTTAGGCTTTGCCCAGTGCAATGCAGACAGACCCTATGAGGTAAAGGCAGAGAATGCCTATACATATTATAACGTCCGTTGGGCAAGTAATCCAGAAGATGCCAAGCATTATACGACGGCTCGTCTACGTAAGGAATATGCTATTGAGAAGGTCTTTGCCCCAGGTGAAGTCAATTGGACGTATACTTTGTTCGACCGCTTTCTTATAGGTGGGGCTGAGCCTACTTCAACTCCCTTGAAGTTGACATCCATAGCCCCTTTGTATACTGATAAACCCAATGACCAGAAAAACCTGTTGGATAATCGTGAATTGGGGATCATCAATATCGGTGGAGAAGGCTTGGTGACCGTTGACGGAAAAAACTATAACCTTGGTTTCGAAGAGGCTCTTTATGTAGGTCGTGGAGCCAAAGATATCACGGTGTCCAGTAAGGATGCGACTAAGCCCGCAAAGTTTTATATGAATAGTGCCTGTGCCCATCAGTCTTTCCCAAACAAGAAGGTTACGTTGAAAGAAGCTAATAATATCAAAGCAGGCAGTCTGAAGGAAAGCAATGACCGTGTGATTCATCAGGTGATCATCAATGGCGTCGCTGGAGTCCGTACTTGTCAGTTGCAGATGGGCATCACGGAATTGAAAGAGGGTTCCGTATGGAATACCATGCCAGCACATACTCATCTGCGCCGGATGGAGACCTACTTGTATTTTAATGTCCCCAATGGACAGAAGATCCTCCATGTCATGGGAGAACCTCAGGAGACTCGTCCTATTTGGCTAAATAATGAACAGGCTGTTATTTCTCCCCAATGGTCGATCCATTGTGCCGCAGGTACCAGTAACTATACCTTTATCTGGGGTATGGCAGGAGAAAACCTGATCTATAGTGACATGCAAGTCGTGAAAATCCCTGATTTGGAATGATTTTCCACGGGATGGCGGGTGGTGGCCTTGTCAAGGGCGAGGCCATCGCTTTGTCGTCTTCCGCAAACGTTTGAGTAAGAAAAACAAAAGAAAGACACACAAGACGAGGAAAATAATCGTATCTTTGCAATAATCTATTAAATATCTACAAACAATGAATCCAGAACATACTGCAAAAATGACCAACTTTCGATGGGTCATTTGCGCCTTGCTCTTTTTGGCAACTACCGTAAATTATATGGATCGTCAGGTATTATCGCTGACGTGGAAAGACTTTATTTCTCCAGAATTTCATTGGACAGATAATGATTATGGAACGATAACGGGGTGGTTTTCTATCTTTTATGCAATCGCCAATCTCTTTGCTGGTAAGTTCATCGACTGGATGGGAACGAAAAAGGGGTATTTGATCGCTATCTTTGTTTGGTCGACAGGTGCTGTGATGCATGCTGGCTGTGGATGGGTGTCGATGCAAATAGAAGGCTATGGAAGCATAGAAGCCTTGCGAATGGTGCAGGCTGGCAGTGATGCTGCTGTTGCGATTGCCACGGTTAGTGTTTATCTCTTCTTGTCGTGTCGCCTGATCTTAGCTGCGGGTGAGGCTGGTAACTTTCCGGCAGCCATTAAGGTGACGGCTGAGTATTTCCCGAAGAAAGACCGTGCCTTCGCTACTTCGATCTTTAATAGTGGGGCTTCTATCGGAGCCTTGATTGCCCCCGCCACAATCCCTTTGCTCGCACGTGCTTTGGGATGGGAGATGTCGTTCATCATCATTGGTGTCTTAGGCTATGTCTGGATGGGTCTTTGGATATGGCTATATGATAAACCAGAGAAGAGCAAACGGGTCAACCAAGCAGAGCTAACGTATATAGAACAAGACCGGGGAATCGATCATGTGCAGAAGGAAATGCAAGAGAAGGCTTCCCTGAAAGAGGAGAAGAGCATAGGCTTCTTGAAATGCTTTACTTATCGGCAGACATGGTCGTTTATCATAGGTAAGTTTATGACAGATGGCGTTTGGTGGTTTTTCCTATTCTGGGCTCCAGCTTATTTCTCCGACCAATATGGTTATTCGTCTGATTCTCCCATGGCAATTGCCTTGATCTTTACATTATATGCGATCGTAACTGTGCTCAGTATCTTCGGAGGGTATCTGCCCACGTATTTCGTAGATAAGAAAGGAATGAATCCTTATATCGGTCGTATGCGTGCCATGTTGATTTTTGCTTGTTTCCCCTTGTTAGGGCTTCTTGCGCAACCCATGGGTTCCATTAGTCCATGGTGCCCTGCCATTATTATTGGCTTGTTGGGTGCTGGGCATCAGGCTTGGTCGGCTAACCTATATTCTACCATTGGGGATATGTTCCCGAAGTCTACGATTGCTACCATAACAGGTATTGGGGCTATGGCCGGTGGTATTAGCTCCTTTCTTATCAATAAAGGTTCGGGCATGCTGTTTACCTATTCAGAACATCAAGGCTCTGCCTTCCAATTTATGGGATTCGAAGGCAAGCCTGCTGGATATATGATTATCTTTTGTATCTGCGCCGTTGCCTACCTGATTGGTTGGTGTCTCATGAAAGCCCTGGTTCCGAAATATAAGCCTATTGAGGTGGATGATGAGTAGGAGATGGCCTTTTTACAAGAATCCTTGGCGCTTTAGGGCATGGATCATGCCTTCTGACATGGCTTCATTGTCCTTTTTCGTATAACGGATATCCGTGAATACTTGCGCTAAGGTTTCCTTGTGATTGGTCTCCACAAAATGCCGGTTCTCAGGTAAGGCTTCCTTCGGGGCATAGTATTGGTCGATGGAAGTTGACGTATAGTCGTGGTAGGTCTCATGATGGACAAACGCACTGACGGGGAGACGGTCGGATACGGGTGGGTCTTCGTCAGGCCACCCCAATGTGATCGTGGCAACAGGAAATACCATTTTTGGTATTTTCAGGATATCAATGATCTGCTCTGGCTGGTAAACGGTTGTGCCCAAGAAGCATAATCCTAATCCGGATGCCTCAGCCAAGTCGCAGAATGTTTGGGTGAAGAGCAAGGCATCGGTCGCTGCATTGATGAACGATAGGAAGTTATCATATCCAGGCTCGGCTTTTCTGTAGCGGGCCCAAAGGCTGGTGCGCCTGAAGTCTGCACAGATGGTCAAGAGAACAGGTGCTCCTTTGACCATGGGTTGCCCAAAATGAGCAGGCGAAAGCTTTTCTTTCATCTCCTTGTCTTTGGTGATGATAACGCTATAGAGCTGCAAGTTGCCCATGGTTTGTGTATGGGAAGCTCTTTCCAACAGGCTTTCCAATAATGAGTCATCTACATCCTGCTGCTTGTATTGACGAATGGTTCGTCTGGTCCTTTCTTCTTTCATTGTGAATCTCCAATTGTGAATCCGTTTACAAAGTTATGAAAAATAGTGTAGATGGCAAAATCGATCGCTTATCTTTTTGGAAAACATTTTTAGAGAATACCCGTAGGAAGTTATCCATTTTGGATCTTTTGGCTTTGAGGAATTTTAGGAAAATATATGAGAAATGATTTCTATTTGTGGAAAATAGTTTGTAGTTTTGCATCCTGTAATCAGATTCAATATGGAAAATTTGAAAACTTACTCCTTTGAGGAAGCTTATGAGGCTTCCTTGGAATATTTTGATGGCGAAGAGCTCGCTGCCAGGGTATGGGTGAACAAATATGCAATGAAGGATAGCTTTGGAAATATCTTCGAAAAAAGTCCAAAGGACATGCACTGGCGTATTGCCAAAGAGATTGCAAGGATTGAGAAGAAATACAAGAATCCGATGACGGCGCAAGAAGTGTTTGACTTGCTCGATCATTTTCACTATATCATTCCTGCCGGGAGTCCGATGACGGGAATCGGTAACAACCATCAGATTGCTTCTTTAAGTAATTGCTTTGTGATCGGCCTTGACGGTAATGCTGACTCTTATGGTGCCATCATGCGCATTGACGAGGAGCAGGTACAGCTCATGAAACGCCGTGGTGGAGTGGGGCATGACATGTCCCATATTCGTCCCAAAGGCTCTCCGGTCAACAACTCTGCCCTCACCAGTACGGGTCTTGTTCCTTTCATGGAGCGGTATAGCAATTCTACGCGCGAGGTAGCACAAGATGGTCGTCGTGGGGCATTGATGTTGAGCGTCAGTATCAAGCACCCGGATAGTGAGGCTTTTATTGATGCCAAGATGACGGAAGGTAAGGTGACAGGGGCTAATGTGTCAGTGAAAATCGATGATGATTTCATGGATGCTGCGCTCAATGATAGGAAATATACCCAGCAATTCCCGATTGACAGCGATCATCCTATGGTCAAAAAGGAGATCTCTGCCAAGAAATTGTGGGAGAAGATCGTGCATAACGCATGGAAGAGTGCAGAGCCTGGCGTGCTGTTTTGGGACACGATCATCCGGGAAAGCATTCCTGATTGCTATGCTGATTTAGGTTTCCGGACCGTGAGTACCAACCCATGTGGCGAGATACCGCTCTGCCCTTATGATTCTTGCAGACTGTTGAGCCTTAATTTGTATAGCTATGTTGTACACCCTTTTACGAAAGAGGCTTATTTCGATTTCGAGAAGTTCAAGAAACATGCCCAGATTGCACAGCGTATTATGGACGATATTGTTGACCTTGAATTAGAGAAGATCGATATGATCCTTGCTAAGATCGACAGAGATCCGCAGAGTGATGAAGTAAAAGGGGCAGAAAGGCATTTGTGGGAGAAAATTAAATATAAGAGTGGACTAGGACGTCGCACGGGCGTAGGCATTACCGCAGAGGGCGATATGTTAGCAGCCATGGGCTATCGATATGGTACGCAGGAGGCTACCGACTTTAGTGTGAGCGTGCATAAGACATTGGCACTGAACGCATATCGCAGCAGTGTCACTTTAGCACAGGAGCGGGGGACTTTTGAAATTTATGATGCCGAACGCGAAAAGGACAATCCTTTCATTCATAGGATAAAGGAAGCCGACCCTCAATTGTATGCGGATATGGTGAAATATGGCAGGAGGAACATCGCGTGCCTGACGATCGCGCCTACGGGAACGACCAGTCTGATGACACAAACAACCAGTGGTATCGAGCCCGTCTTCATGCCTGTGTACAAGCGTCGTCGTAAAGTGAACCCTTCTGATGCAGATGTCCATGTCGACTTTGTGGATGAAGTCGGTGATTCTTATGAGGAATATATTGTCTATCACAAGAAATTCTTGGAGTGGATGAAAATCAACGGTTATGACACTACCCGCCGTTATACCCAGGAAGAGATAGATGCCCTCGTTGCTAAGTCACCTTATTATAAAGCTACCGCCAATGATGTCGACTGGCTGATGAAGGTTCGGATGCAGGGCGCAATTCAGAAATGGGTTGACCATAGCATTAGTGTGACGGTCAACTTGCCCAATAACGTTGATGAGGCGTTGGTGAACCGTTTGTATGTTGAGGCTTGGCGTTGTGGCTGTAAGGGATGTACGATTTATCGCGATGGCAGTAGGGCAGGTGTGATGATCTCTGTTTCCAAGAAAGACAAGGATAAGCATCAGGATACAGAGCGTGAACCGGCCGAGGAGAACAGCACGGGTGTATATAAGCGTCCTGAGGTGGTGGAAGTTCGGCCCACTGAGTTGCAATGCGATGTGGTGCGCTTTCAAAACAACAAAGAGAAATGGGTTGCTTTCGTGGGATTGCTCAACGGGTATCCTTATGAAATCTTCACCGGCTTGCAGGATGATGAAGAAGGAATCGTCCTACCTAAGACGGTCACGAAAGGCAAGATTATCAAGCAGACAAATCCTGACGGTACCCATCGCTATGATTTCCAGTTTGAGAACAAGCGGGGATATAAGACAACGGTCGAAGGACTGAGTGAGAAGTTCAATCCTGAGTACTGGAACTATGCTAAGCTGATCTCTGGTGTCTTGCGTTATCGGATGCCCATCGATCATGTCATCAAGTTGGTGGGCTCCTTACAGTTGAAAGATGAGAGCATCAATACATGGAAAAATGGCGTCGAGCGTGCCTTGAAGAAATATATCGTGGACGGTACGGAGGCAAAAGGACAGAAATGCCCAGTCTGCGGTCATGAGAGCTTGGTCTATCAGGAAGGATGCCTGATTTGCAAGAATTGTGGTGCCAGTCGCTGTGGATAATCATGAAGAGATGAAAATAGACGATAGTTACATCTATCTTGACAGCTTGCGGTTTCATGCCTATCATGGCGTGATGCCGCAGGAGCGTCTGGCGGGACATGATTATATCGTCAGTCTCAAGATCCGATACGACTTCCGCAAGGCATGTCTTTCCGATGAGGTGACCGACACATTGAACTATGCTGCGGTCTATGATTGCGTGAAAGAGGAGATGGCAGTCCCTGGGAATCTTCTTGAGCATGTTGCTTATAGGATCTGTGACCACCTGTGTAAGTCCTTCCCCTCCATCATCTCCCTTACTATCTCTTTGACGAAGCTCGCCCCTCCTATGGGAGCAGATTGCCATGGGGCAGGCGTTGAATTACATTTAATAAATAATAAAACTGAATAAAACCTTTTGGTTTTCCAAAGATAATACTTAATTTTGCAATCCTGTAATACCCGGTATGAGTAGAAAGTTTATTTTCTCTATAGCAACCCTGTTGATGATCGCAGTAATGACCTTTGCTGCGAGTAAGCGATTTACCCTTGTTTTAGATGCCGGTCATGGCGGAAAGGACCATGGCGCGCCAGGGGCGGTCTCGGAGGAAAAGAACCTTACCTTGAAATATGCATTGGCTTTTGGGCGGATAGTAGAACAAAACTGCCCGGATGTGAGGGTCTTGTATACCAGGAAGTCGGATGTTTTTGTTCCCTTGAAGGAGCGTGCGGAGTTTGCCAATCGGAACAAAGCCGATCTTTTTGTGTCTGTTCATATCAATGCCTTGGAGCCGGGTCGGATCGGGCATGGTTATCAGACCTATACCATTGGGCGTAGTTTGAGAAACGGAAACAGTGAGGGGATCAAGGAGAACTTGGAAGTAGCAAAACGGGAAAACGCAGTGATCACCCTTGAAAAGGACTACAAGCAGACCTATAAAGGTTTTGAGAACAATTCCGCTGAGAGCGATATCATGTTCGAGGTCGTGCAGGATAAGAACCGCGAACGGAGCGTTGAGTTAGCAAAATTGTTGCAGAGGAATATCTGTAGTGCTACCGGCAGGCAGGATGCAGGTGCCCATCAGGACAACCTGGCCGTCATCAGACTGACATCCATGCCGGGCTGCTTGATGGAATTGGGGTTCATTTCCACGCCTGACGAGGAGGAATATCTGAATTCAGATGCAGGTCTTCAGGCTTATTCTCAGGGATTCCTGAATGCCTTTGTCGCCTATAAGAATAAATATGATACCCATATCGTAGTTCCCTATAAGACTGCGACGAAACAGGTGCCTGATATTCCAAATATCGTGCCTGATGAATATAAGCAAGATGACCAAGAAGAAAGGCAGGGCACTACTGGCAGGTTGAACACCGTCAGAGAGCGGAACACAGTAAATAGGAAGGCAGTAAAGGACAACAATCCATCCGCCCCAAAGGTGGTCGATGATTCCCAAGCACCTGTCTTCAAAATCCAAATATTGGCTTCGGATACAGAGATCCGCCCTGGGAGCAACCAATTGAAAGGGCTCACAGGCGTGGAATCCTATCGGGAAGACAATTACTATAAATATACTTATGGCGCTTCGGCAAACTACAATGAGATCTATCGCCTGCGCAAGGAGATACTCGATAAGTTCCCGGGAGCATTTATTGTCGCCTTTAAAAACGGGTCGAAGATGAATGTCAATCAGGCCATCAATGAGTTTAAACGCAATAGGAATAAATAAAATGAAGTATGAAGTTTTTTACGAAAGAAGTTAAAATAGCCATTGTAGCCATCGTCGGATTGGTGGTCCTTTTCTTCGGAATGCAATTCCTGAAAGGGTTAACCTTCTTCGATACGGATAATAACTATTATATCTCCTTTGATGATGTGACGGGGCTTGCGGAGTCAAGTCCTATCTATGCCAAGGGCTATAAGGTGGGCGTAGTCAAGAAAATCGACTTCGATTACAATACTCGCTCCCTGAAGGCTATGGTTACCCTTAATCATGACATGCGCATCCCGAAGGGAACGACGGCAGAGATCGCCAAGGATTTGTTAGGCAATGTGAGTGTCAACCTTTATTTGGCAAATGGGAATGAGTACCTCCAACCTCATGACGTGATTCCCGGACGCATGCAGGTGGGCATCATGAATAAGGTGGAAGACCTGATGCCAGCCATTGAGAAGATAGTTCCTAAGTTGGATTCGATCATGGATAACCTGAACCTCTTGCTCTCTGACCCTTCTATTGCCCGTTCCTTGCATAACATCGAGGGCGTGACGGCTAACCTTACCACGACCTCACAGCAGTTGAATGTCTTGGTAGGGGGACTGAACAGAAGTATCCCTGGCGTGATTGGAAAGGCGAATGGAGTCTTGGACAATACACAACGCCTGACATCCAACTTAGCTGCGGTAGATGTGGCGGGCACGATGGCTCAAGTGAACCAGACCTTGAGCAATGTCCAAGAGGTCACCGATAAGATCAATCATAATAAGGGAACACTCGGATTGCTGATGAATGACCCCTCCTTGTACAACAACCTCACTTCTACCATGCGCAATGCTGATTCTTTGGTAGTCAACCTCAGGCAGCATCCTAAGCGTTATGTGCACTTCTCTTTGTTTGGCAAGAAGGATAAATAAGTGACCTTAAGCTTTTTTTGAGATAAGTATTAAATTAAATTTCGTCTAAATAATTCTTCTTCATGTTTCACGGCTTCCTGGATGACCCGGAAGCCGTTTGCCTTAAATACTTTAGGGATGTTTCACAGAAAAGAGACTATTTTTCGGCTAAAAGGGTGCAGATCCTATCTAAGTATAGATATATCAGTTGGTTATTCATATGCAATAGTGCCTTTTTGTTACAGTTTTGTAGGAGGAATGTAAAGTTCAGATAATCCGATAGTTACGCTTTCTGTCTTAAAAATGTATAAAACATAAGATTTGGAAGTATCACTTTTTTTTCCGATATTTGCAGTCGCAATAATTTAAAGATTAGTCGAAAGACAGGTAAACTTTGGTTTTTTATAGATGAAAGTAAGTCCTAATTCCTGTTGGGACAGTACTCTCGCGCTCATCCGTGAGAATGTCACCCAGCAACAGTTTGATACATGGTTTAAGCCCATCGTCTTTGAGTCGTACAATCCCTCAACAAAGACGCTGCTGGTTCAAGTACCCAGTCCTTTCGTATATGAGTATTTGGAGGAGAATTATGTAGACTTACTGAAGAAAGTCCTTGAGAGAACCTTCTGTAGTGGTATCCGTCTTACCTATCGTGTCGTAACGGACAAGGAGCATAAGCTCACACAGGATATTGAGGCAGATCCTACGGATGCGGCTCCCATGCAGCCTAAGACACGTGCCAACGAAAGTCCTTCTGTCCTCGATGCCGCGACTCCGCAGGATATTGATCCGCAATTGAATCCTCATCAGACCTTTTCCAATTATATCGAAGGTGAGAGCAATAAGCTGCCTCGTTCCGTGGGATTGTCTATTGCTGAGCATCCACGTACTACTCAGTTCAACCCGATGTTCATCTTTGGGCCTTCTGGGTGTGGGAAAACTCACCTGATCAATGCCATTGGGGTGCGTTGTAAGCAGCTGTATCCTCAGATGCGGGTGCTCTATATTAGTGCCCGACTGTTTCAGGTGCAGTATACGAGTGCGGTCTTGCATAATACGGTGAACGACTTCATTAATTTCTATCAGACGATAGACATGCTGATCGTGGATGATATACAGGAATGGACGTCTGCGGCAAAGACCCAGAACACCTTCTTCCATATCTTTGACCATCTCTTCCGAAACGGGAAGAGGATCATCCTTGCCAGTGACCGTCCCCCGGTTGACTTGCAGGGGATGAACGAAAGGCTGCTGACCCGCTTCTCTTGTGGGCTGATTGCGGAGCTGGAGAAGCCTAATGTCCAGCTTTGTATCGATATCCTGAAGAATAAGATCCGTAGGGATGGACTGAAGATTCCTGATGATGTCATCCAGTATATTGCCGAGACTGCCAATGGCAGCGTGCGTGACCTGCAGGGCGTTATCAACAGTCTCTTGGCCTATTCTGTGGTGTATAACAGCAACATAGACATGCGATTGGCAGAGCGCGTGATCAAACGTGCCGTGAAAATCGACGACCGACCGCTCACCATTGATGATATCCTCGATTCTGTTTGCACTCATTTCAGCGTGTCTGTGGCAGGTGTAAACAGCAAGAGCCGCAAGCATGAGTTGGTCGTTGCTCGTCAAGTGTCCATGTATTTGGCTCAGAAATACACGAAGATGCCCGCAAGCCGTATCGGGAAATTAGTGGGCAATCGCGACCATTCCACTGTTATCCATAGTTGCTCACAGGTAGAAACGAGGTTAAAAGTTGATCCTCGCTTTTCTGATGAGATCACGAGCATTGAGAATTCCTTTAAGTTGAAGCGTTCTTAACACATCCTCTTTGCCGACCTCTTATCGGTTATTTTGATTAGATATGAAGCAGCTGACAGTCAAAGAGTTAAGTCTCTGAATGCCTTGTTGGCGTCCCGATGAATTCCCTCCCATAATCAAGCTTCCAACAGAAGCTCTCCTTCCCGGTTGCAAGAGATGACCTTTTGCACGCTGAAAGATAATCTTTTACGAGACAGGAGATAACCTTTCGGGTTGCGAAAGGTCATCTCTTGTTTTTGAGTCGTTCACGGCTGTTTTTCTTTCTCGAAAACCATCAGGGGCGATCTCCACAACGACTGCGATCTCGTTGGAAAGCTCCGGTTGGTGAAGGGATATGAAAGTTTCATTGAATTTTTTATTCTCCATCGGAAGAAAATGCGTACTTTTGCGCCGGATTTACGATTATAATTTAGATTAGAACAATGAAAAAGCAAATGATCAAATGGGTATCTGTCGCCATGCTGTTGGTGGTTAGCACGAGCATGAGAGCACAGGTGAGTCTTGGTAATATCCTCAACAAGGTTTCTGAAGTAGCCAATGCCACTTCCTCTTCCCAATCTTCTTCCTCAGGTTCACTGCTTTCCGGTCTTACCTCCGTCTTCTCCTCTTCGAAGACAGCTAAGGCAAAGGATCTTGTGGGTAACTGGAGCTATGAGGAGCCTGCTATCGTTTTCTCCTCAAATAACGTACTGAAGAGCGCGGGCGGCAAGGTCGTCTCTGCTACATTGGAGAAGCAACTACAGTCTAAGTTGAGTAAGTATGGCATCAGCAAAGGCAAGATGAAGATGACATTTGACAACAAAGGCAACTTCACGCAGACGATTGCTGGCAAGACACTGAAGGGTACTTATACGTGCAGTGGCAAGAACGTCGTGCTCAAATATGGCGGGACAACCCAACAGATGATAGGAACCACCCAGGTAGATGGCAATGATCTCCTGATCGTCATGGATGCTTCGAAGCTGCTGACCTATGTAAAGGTGCTCGGAACCCTTTCTGGCAGTTCGTCGCTGAAGACCGCTACCTCTCTGCTCGGTAGCATGGATGGGATGCAATGTGGGTTAAGGCTCACCAAATGAACAAACAATAAAATATTGAAATATACGTGAAAAGAGTTTCATGTTTGGAGATTTATGCCTATATTTGCATCTCATCATAAATTCATGAAAACATGTTAGAACAAGATTTAAACTCAATTGTATCTAAATTTAATGTGAAAGGTACAGTAGCCTCCGTGAAGCCATTGGGCAATGGACTCATCAATGATACCTTCAAAGTTACCACGAAGGAAGAGGATGCACCAGACTATGTGCTGCAGCGCATTAACAATTCCATCTTTACAGATGTAGATTTGTTACAGCATAATATAGAGGCAGTGACCCGTCATATCCGCAAGAAGCTGGAAGAACAGCATGAGAAAGATATTGACAGGAAAGTCCTGCAGTTCGTCCCGACAGCAGAGGGAAAAACGTATTACAAGGATGATGCCGACCGTTATTGGCGCGTCTCTGTATTTATCCCTGATTCCGTTACCTATGAGGCCGTCACACCGAAGTATGCTTATTACTGCGGTCTGACCTTTGGTAAGTTTGAAGGCATGTTAG
The DNA here is from genome assembly GCA_900316015.1 of uncultured Prevotella sp. Classification (GTDB taxonomy): domain Bacteria; phylum Bacteroidota; class Bacteroidia; order Bacteroidales; family Bacteroidaceae; genus Prevotella. The sequence goes on from ONBG01000027.1 coordinate 27,573, forward strand.
TCGACCTTCCCGAGAAATTAGGTGAGACGATCCCCGACTTCCATAACATGGAACTGCGCATGCGGCAGTTGCATGAAGCCATTCAGGCTGATCCCAAAGGACGCGTCAAGGAAGTGCAGCCGATCATCGATGAGCTGGAAAAGGACAGCGAGGAGATGTGTAAGGCTGAGCGCCTTTACCGTGAAGGAAAACTGCCCAAACGTATCTGTCATTGCGATACGAAGGTGAACAACATGATGTTCGACAAGGATGGGAATGTGCTTTGCGTCATCGACCTGGATACGGTTATGCCCAGTTTCGTCTTCTCCGATTATGGAGACTTCCTCCGTACAGGTGCTAATTTCGTGGCAGAGGATGACCCTGACATAGAGAAGGTAGGCTTCAATGAGGAGATTTTCGAGTCGTTCACCAAGGGATACCTGGAGTCGGCTAAGTCTTTCCTCTTGCCCATAGAGATCGAGAACCTGCCTTTTGCCGTGGCACTCTTCCCGTATATGCAGTGCGTACGCTTCCTGACGGATTATATCAATGGGGATACATACTATAAGATCAAGTATCCGGAGCATAATTTGGTACGTACCAAAAACCAGTTGCAGCTCTATCGCAGTGTCCGTCAGCACGACCAGATGATGAAAGATTTTATCAAAAGCTTGTTGTAACATGAAACTGCTTGTCAAAAAGTTATCTGTTCCGGCTGTTCCGGCCGACCGTATCCCGGCGTTGTTCCAGGCAGAAGGCATACAGTATCATAGCGTGGATCATGTCGATTGGCGTGAGGAGTACCCTTATTGCCCTGTCATGACCTTTGGCATCGCCCATACGGATGATGCGATCTTGATCCATTACCGTGTAGAGGAGGATTGTATCCGTGCAGTAGCTCCCCATGATAATGGTCATGTGTGGGAGGATTCATGCTGCGAATTGTTCCTTTCACCGGCAGAGGATGGTTCTTATTACAATATGGAATGCAATTGCGCGGGTACCTTATTGGTAGGATATGGCGTCGACCGTAATGGGAGAGAGCTTGCCCCTCAGGAGGTCTTAGGCCATGTAGATCGCTGGACATCGCTTGGTAGGTCGCCTTTTGAGAGCCGGGAGGGGCATTGTCAATGGGAGATGGCATTGGTGATCCCGTATGCAACCTTCTTTAAGCACGACATCAAGACGATGGACGGTGTCGTGGCACGAGGCAATGTCTATAAGTGTGGCGATCAAACCGCCCAGCCCCATTTCCTGTCTTGGAATCCGATCGATTTGCCCAAACCTGATTTCCATTGCCCTGCTTTCTTTGGGGAGATGGCTTTCGAATAAATAAAAAAGCTGTAGAAGGAGCCTTCTACAGCTTTTTTATGGAGTGCATGTTCAATAGTTGTATTTGTCGTAGGGATCTTTTTCTTTCTTGTCCCATTTGTCCTTATTCGTATTGAACAAGTCCTGGAATCCTTCTACAATGCCATAGATCTCGCTTGTAATGCTGGAAATGCCATTGATGACCCCGGTCTTGGCACCTTGGATCATGTATTTCGCACATTGACCTTCCAGTACACCGATCTTATGTCGCTCCGCAGGGGTGTAGTCATAATGGCTAATCCTCTCCCGGAGCTTGCCAAACGTTTGCACGCGGTCCTTCCAGTCGTCGATGGTATAGTACGCACTGTTGTCGCGTAAGTCGTTAGACAACCGTTCCAGTCGCGTGATGCAAGATGAACTGGTATAGCAAGACCCTAACATCAGAATACTAAAGAAGGCAGCGATCATTGCCAGGATATACGATTTCCTTTTCATATACTTTCATTTTATAGCTTCTATACAGCATGTTTCCAGGGGCAAATATAGGGCATTTTTTGCTCAAAGCTCCCATCTGATAAGATTTTTTATAAATTGATATTGATATTTCCTCCAGCCATGACCCACACTCCGGGCTGCTTAACAGCGGCTAAGTCATAGTACCGGTGACAGGTAAGATTGTCAGCCTTGACATATAGGGAGTAGGAAGGCATGTCCCAACGTAACTTGCAGTCGATCTTCGTGTAAGGATGGTAGCCATTCATCCGTTGCTGCCATCTCAAGGACCAGTTGGCAGATAGATGGCTCCAGATTCGATGGTCTATCTCCGCAATGAACTTATGCTTCAAGTATTCCAAGGCGTAAAGTGACTTGTAAATCTCTGCAGCGGTCTCATGCTTCTGATGGATATAGGCATATCCCACTTTAACCAAGGTGAATGGACAGTCGTTGAGCACTTCTTGTGGATGCAGTGCGACATCCACGGAATAGCCCATGTTGTTTAATTTCCCAATATTGAGGGCATGGTAGCGGGTGGCGGTTGCTGACTCATATACCCAGTCGATCATGTCTGTGCCCTTGGCATAGAACCCACTGACGAGTGCTTCCAAGCCTTGTGTCCGGAAGCGGGTACCTGCCTTGAAGGTGGAGTTCTTCTCCGGTTTCAGGTTGGGATCTCCCTGTTGAGCCACATTGCTTGAGTAGAGGTCGGTATAGGTAGGCATGCGGAGTGCCTTGTTCCAAGAAGCGTATAATTTCCAGTTGTCGTTGGGGCGATAACTGATGTCTATTCCAGGATAGAATCGGAAGTCTCCGTCCAGTCCTGTGTTCTTGCTCGCTAACATTCCCGCCGACAAGGTGAATCCGCCGACCATGATATTGTGCTCCAAGAACAGGCTCGTATTCGTCCTCTTACCCCTTTTTGTGTATTGCCGGTCACTGCCTTTGATGTCCCGGTAGTCACTCTCGTCAAGCTCCTTGCCGTAAGCTGTACTGTATATGTTCTCATGACTGACCTCGCCTCCTATGGCTGTCGTTCCCAATTCCCATTTCAGGTAGGCGTTTAGCGAAGCCCCGTAGACATCTAAGTCATGGTAGTTCTCGCCTTTTTTCGCCCCTTCCTGTCCCCGGATGAGTTGGTAATGGTCGAGGAACTTGTTATAGAACACCCCAGGCTTGATGCCCCATCGTTGTCCTTCTGCATCGTGGTAATTACCGTTTAGGGACGCGATCAGGTGTGATGTGTTCTCGTATTGGTTATTGTATTTCGCACTATAAAAAGTGTTGGCACCATAGTTTTGATGGCTCCATCCCCATTGTCCGGTTACATCGAAGTGGTTCGAGGGAGTCAATAACAAACTTGCGAAGGCATGTCCTTTCTCGAAATCACTATTGTTGGTGCCACCATCTGAACGGGAATAGCCTCCACTTCCCGTGACATTCCATCCCCATTGCTTCTTTCCTCCGTTCTCAAATCCCATCTCTGCACCGAAGGATCCGAAGGACCCTCCTTCCATTTTGGCATGCAAGATGTTCCCTTGGGCATGTTGGCGGGTGACGATGTTGATGGCTCCATTGAAGGCAGATGTGCCGAACACACGGGCCGATCCACCTTCCAAGACCTCGATCCGTTCGATATCAGAAAGGGAAACGGGGAAGTCAGAAGCGTTATGCCCAGTCTGAGGGTTCGATATGTTGACCCCATTTAGCAGAAGGGTAATCTGGTCGAACGTACCCCCATTGATGGAGATGTCCGTCTGTACACCAAAGCCACTGCGCTGACGGACATCCACGCCGGTAGCTAATTTCAAAACATCGTTGATCGTCTGTACTGCAGCACGATGAATATCATCCTTCGTGATGACAGCCACGATCTTTGCTGACTGCAGGGCAGTCAGTGGCGCTCGCGACCCGGTAATCTGCACCTCATCGAGCTTCACCTCCTGATGCCCTAAAGAATCGGGGACAAGGGAGGTCTTGGTGCTAATCCCGTCTGCCTTGGCATAAGTCAAGGTAGCGACACTGAGCGTTCCCACTAAGACCTCTTTCCCCAGGCAAGAGAAAAGTGCATAGCCATGACGGGTAAAATGAGTAAACCGCAAAGCTGAGCGCTTGTTGAACGTTTTTTTAGACATAAAAAGTATAAAATTGGTCTGCTTGATCGCAGAATGGCTGCAAAGGTACAAATAAAAGATGAGATACTTTGGCGTTTCGGAAATATTTTATAACTTGCAAGCCAAATCCGGAATTCATGAGCAAGAACAAAAAGAGACCGTCCAAGGAAGTGAATCGCCATAGTTTCAATCAGTTTATCCAGCAGAGTATTAGTAAGAACTGGGACCAGGACGCGTTGACCGATTATAAAGGTTCCACCCTGAAGTATAAGGATGTGGCAGAGAAGATAGCAAAGCTCCATCTCCTTTTTGAAAATATGGGCATTCGCCCTGGCGATAAGATTGCTCTTTGTGGCAAGAACAGCAGCCATTGGGGCGTTGTCTTTCTATCCATTCTCACTTATGGGGCTGTGTCTGTCCCTATCCTGAGCGACTTTAAGTCGGATAGCATCCATCATATCGTCAACCATTCCGATGCTGTCATGCTATTCGTGGGTGATCATGTGTGGGAGAATCTTGATGAACAAATGATGCCACATTTGAAAGGGATTATCTTGTTGAACGACTTTTCGTTACTGGTCTCGCGAAGTAAGCGATTGACGAAAGCCCATGGGAATCTCAACATGCTGATGGGACAGAAATACCCGAAGGCATTCACCTCCTCGCGTCTTTCCTATTATCATGATAAGCCAGAGGAATTAGCGTATATCAGTTATACGTCTGGCACCACTAGTTTTTCTAAGGGCGTTATGATCCCATACCGCAGCTTGTGGTCCAATCTTCAGTTTGCTTGCGATTCCATGCCTCTCCAGCAGGGTGACAACCATGTATGTATGCTCCCATTGGCACATGCCTTTGGCTTGTTGTTCTCTTTCCTTTTCGAATTTGTCAAAGGATGCCATGTCTTCTTCTTGACGCGCACGCCAAGTCCGAAAATCATCTTTTCTGCCTATGCAGAGATAAAGCCCAACCTGATCATCACCGTGCCACTGATCGTGGAAAAGGTGGTTCGGAAAGCTGTCTTCCCGAAATTGAAGACGACACAGATGAAGTTGCTCATGCATCTTCCTTTTGTCCGGGAGAAGATCCTGCAGGGAATTCGGAAGAAAATCGAAGGTCTTTTCGGCGGTAATGTCCTGGAATTGGTGATTGGAGGCGCGGCCTTGAGTGAGGATGTGGACCGATTTATGCAAATGATCCATTTCCCTTATACGGTGGGATATGGTATGACGGAGTGTGGACCTTTAGTTTGTTACGCTCCTTCTTCCACGTTCGTGAAAGGAACTTGCGGTCGGCCTGTCGATCGGATGAGTGTTAAGATCCTCTCCGACGATCCCAGCCATCAGGTAGGTGAGATCATGGTGAAGGGCATGAATGTCATGATGGGATATTACAAGAATGCTATGGCAACCCGTGAAGCCCTGTCTCAGGACGGTTGGATGCATACAGGTGACTTAGGAACGATAGATGAGGGGCGGAACCTGATGATCCGCGGGCGAAGCAAGAACATGCTGTTAGGCCCGAATGGGCAGAATATCTATCCCGAGGAGATAGAAGAGAAGTTGAATACGCTTCCTTATGTAGCTGAGAGTATTGTCGTTCAGAAAGACGGGAAGATCCTTGCCCTCATCCATCCGGACTATAATCTTGCCATGGAAGATGGATTGTCCTCTGAAGCTATTCGCCAACAGATGGAAGCAAATCTCGTGACGTTGAATGCAATGATCCCTAAGTATAGCCAGGTTGTAGCAGTGAAAATCTTTGCAGAGGAATTCGAGAAGACCCCGAAACGCTCCATCAAACGGTATCTTTATATGTAGAACGGGGTCCAATAAAAAAGTAAAGGAAGCCTTTGACAGCTCCCTTTGCTTTCTTTAGTCCATGTGGAAGACCTCTTCAATAGGGATAGTGACCGGAGAATGGTCAGGGTTCACTTCCATAATATCTGTCATCATGTCCCACCATTTCTGGGTAATGGGATCGACGTCTGTCGTGTCCTGGCTGTTCGTGTCTTTGCTGCATTCTTGATAAGCAAACAGAATGTTGGTTTCCTTGTCCCAGAAAATACTGTAGTTGCTCACCCCAGCATCCTTAATCATCTTCTTTAACTCTGGCCAAATGGCAGCATGACGTTTGGCATACTCTTTTTCACAACCTGGTTTCAGGTACATTTTAAATGCGAATCTTTTCATAGACTTTTTTGATTTTGTTATTAAGTTTTTAATGATAGTTTATGATCGATGATAAGACCCGATGCTGATACCATGGGTCATCGATTTCCTTTAAGAGCTCTCCCATTCTTTGGGCGAGTTTATTGAATGCCTTAGGTTGTTCTTCTGGCTTAAGAGGATGCATCTGATAGGGATCCTTTTGATCATTAAAGAACAGCACTTTTGTCAATTGGTTCTTTTTGTTGATATACAGCGCGAGTGTATACCCAGCGGTCTTGATGCCTCTTGCGGATGGGAAATAGTCTTTAATCTTATGGTCGGGACCTTTTTCCCCATTGATATTTTGCAGATAGAGAGCTGCGTCAGGTAGCTTTACCTTCGCCTGTGGGTTCAAGAACAGCGCAGAATAGTCCTTTCCTTGTACGTTTTTGGGTATTCTGTCCCCCAATCCTGCCAATCCTAATAGGGTCGGCATGATGTCTGGTGAAGACAGCAAAAGGTCATCAACATGAGGTCGGATCTTCCCTGGATACCTTACGATGAATGGAATGTTCATCGATTCCGTGTAAGGAGAGTTCTTCGGGTCTTCTGTGTTTTGGCTGCACATTGTCTCTCCATGATCGGATGCAAAGACAACAATTGTGTTCTTCTCAAGACCTGCTTCCTTCAGTGCCTGTAAGATTTCCCCGAAAGCTCTGTCTACGCCTGTGACGGAGGCGAAGTAATATCTTACGGAGGGAGCTTTCTCCAGGTCCTTGTTGGCGTTAGGGCGAATCAGCAGGGAGTCGATGGGAATGTTGGCATATCTTTGGTAGTCCTCCTTCATGCAGTCATCCAGAGAACGATAGGGGGAATGGGGTGGGTTCATCCCAATCATCATAAAGAAAGGCTTTTTCCCGTCTCTTTCCTGGTCCTTGTTTTGGATATAGGCGATCGCCTTTTTCGCTTCATGCAAGGGAGACCATTCATGGGGTTCATGCTTATGTCCATTTGTATCCCAATAATGAGGATTCTTATGTTCGTCAAAGGTTCCATAGGAATACCAGTAGTTGAATCCATGCCGATGCTCCGGTGCGGTATAAGCGTCCCAAGCAGGGTCACGGTCCTCTACGTAATGTCCAGGACGTTCAGGATCATTTCGGGTTGGCGTTTCCGCATGTAGCTTTCCGATATAGGCGCAGTCATAACCCGCTTGGCTCATCACGTCGCTGATCCATTCGATGTCGTTCCGAATGCTACTGAAGGGACGATCGGAATTGCAGTTCAAGGACACCCCGCTTTGGTTGGGATACATGCCTGTCAGCAATGATCCTCGGTGAGGGCTGCTGAGAGGGAAGTTGCTCATGGCTGATGTCAGCACTATAGACTCATGGGCGAACTGGTCTATGTTGGGCGTGTAGGTGGGGTCTGCCTGAAAGAGGACATGCTTTCTGTACTCAGGTTGGTTCCAGAAGTTCAGCGCACAGTTGCGGAACTGGTCGGGAAAGACATAGATCACGTTGGGATGCTGTTGTGCCATCATATTCGTAGCGGTCAATGCCAGCGAGCTTAATAGAATGTAGGATTTCTTCATTTTCTTGTTTGTTTTAGAGATCAAGCGAAGTACTTGAAGTCGCCTTGTCTGCAATGAGGGTTTAGGCAGGTATTAGTAAGTGCTTTTCCTGATCATGTTGCAAAAGTAATCTTTTCCCTTGATTTATGCAAATTTATCTGCATGAAAATCCCTCTGGAAAAGCATTCTTCGCTTCAAAGGTCCTGTATACCAAGTAGGGACCGTCAGCCTGAATGGAGAAGGTATTTCCGATGGCTTCATTCAAGGTGCCTTGCCACCATTGCTGATAGGCGTAGCTGTCCCATCTCAAGCCATCGCTCTTGATGTCCTTGCTTCCGAAATTGAAAATGCTGACTTGCTGTCTGGGGAAGGAGGCGAAGGTTCCATGCCCCTGGCAGGGGACGAAATAGCCATAATCGGTGACCATGGTGGGGCGGATAGGGAAGGTCGTGAGGTAGTAGACCATTAAGGAGATATTGCCCAAGGTATGGTCCTCGCGCTTGCCTGTTGCTCCGAGGTAGGCGATCTCCTTGTATCCTTTCTGAATGCAGTAGCGCGTTGCCTTGGTCAGGTCGTTGCTATCCTGTTCAGAGACAGTATGAAGGATCTTGCTGTAGGCAACTTTCAAGTCGTTGGGCAGGGAGTCTCCATCCCCAATGATGGCATTGGGAGGGAAGCCATGGCTGATGGCATGGAGGGCAGCACCATCGCAGCAACATAGGAATCTCGCGTGTCGGAGGATCTCGACCGTAACGGGATGGACAGGGAAATCGCCATCTCCAAGGATGACAGCATCGAAATCACGACTTGACTGAGTTCGTATCAGAGGGTATTCCATCTTTCATCATCCTTTCCCATTTAAACCATCCCATGATGGCAATGATCACATACAGTCCATAGAGACCTGCCTTGAAAGGAATTCCCTTGCCTATATATAAGTAGCAGGAAACGGCATCTACGGCAATCCAGAAGATCCATTGCTCGATGTATTTTCGCGCCAGAGCCCATAATCCCACAAAGCTCAAGGCATTGGTGAACCCATCCAGGACGGGAACAGTCGAGTTGGTGTAATTGGCTAATATATAGTAGGTAGCACCCCAGGCGACAAAGAAGAAGGCAAAGGTTGGCAAGATCAGCTTCTTCCGGAAATGAGTGATGGGCATGTCCTCTCCTTCCTTCTGGTCATGCTTCTTTCCGAACTTCCATACCGCATAGCCATAGAGGGCTGCTACGGTGTAGTAGACAGCCATGCCCGCATCGCCATAGAGTCCATGGCTATAGTACAAGTAGATGTCTAATGCTGGCATGATAATGCCGATGACCCATAGGGCTATACTGGCACGATACTCGAGCACAATGTAAATGAGCCCGAGTATCGTGGTGAGTATGTCCAGCCAATGTGCTGTGAGAAAGTCCATAGCTTGGTTTATCTGCTTAGAATCGTAGGGTGATATTGCCCATCATCGTGAATCCCGCCATGGGAACGAACCCAATCTGGTAGTATCGATTATCATTGGGATGCCCACCACTGGCATAGACTGCGGAATACACCCAGCCGCTGGCAGCATAATGCCGGTCGAAGATATTGCCGAAGTTCAGTCCGAAAATGGTTTCCTTGACTCCTTTCACGATGTTCTTGAGGGTATAGCTGAGGTTGATCTCAGTCGTGGAATAGCAAGGCAGACTGCGATCCTTGTTTTCTGTATTGTCCAAATATTGTCTGCTGACAAAGTTGGTGTGCCAAACAGCTTGGAACCCTTTATAATGGGCATTGACAAATCCATTCAGGATGGTGCTCGGAGAGAAGGCAAGCGTAGAATGATCGTAGTGATAGTTCGCATATCCGCTCTTTGCATCCCAGTCTTCCACTACTTCGTCGAAGTCCTTGATTTTATTCTTGCTCAGGGCAGCATTACCTTCGAGGGTCAGCCAAGACAGAGGATCCCATCCTGCGGTGATCTCAGCGCCCATGCGATAGGAGTCCTTGATATTGGTCGTCAGATGCTCGCCAATGTCACTGACCGCACCGGTCTGTACGAATTGGTTGTCATAATCCATGTAATAAAGGTTGAAGCCAGCATGCCAGTTGCTACCCGTGTATTGATACCCGAGCTCATAATCCATCAGGCTTTCAGCCTTTGGGGCGGGGTAGGAGCCATTGTCGGTAAAGTTGTTGCGCTCTGGCTCGCGATGGCTCAACGCTACAGAAGCGTAAGCAAAGTGTCCACCTTCATGGAAACTGAAACCTGCCTTGGGATTGAAGAAATCATATTTCTTGTCAATGTCCAACCGTTGGTTGGTATACGTGCCGTCTTCGTTTTCCAAGAATTTGTCATTGATGCCATCGGTCGTATAGCTAACGTGGCGGTATTGCAGGTCAAGGAAGGTCGTCCATTGGTTGTTGATCTTGTAAGATGCCTTGACGAATCCACTGTAATCATCCTTATCGGCATCAGAGTCATAGTATTTATACTTGCCGTTGGAGAGGTAGTGGGCAGCCATCTCTTTATTGGCAATATAAGTAAGGTATCCCCAGTGGCTGCCATCAAAGTTCTGCAGGGATATTCCTCCAATGATATCCCAGTCCTCGTCCTTGTAGTTGGCGTTCCACGCCAGGCCGTAGGCATTTTGGGTTAGTCCCTTGCGGCGTACAAAGTCGGTTCTCTTAACGACCGTTCCATCCGACTGCGTGAAGTTGGACAGTCCGAATTTCTTCAGCTTATAGTTCGGTCGGAACTCCTTATAGTAACCATATCCATAGGTATAATGCAAGGAAGCGTTGGTGGTCCAGTGGGGATTGATATCCCATGCAGCGGAGAGAATGTTGTGGTTTTGATAGAAGTTGTCAGTCGTCTTGTCCCAATAGCTGCCATCGTTCATGCGATAGCGATGGGTGAGATAATTCCCGTTCTCGTCCTGCGTGAATCCGTAGCCATCTACGTCAAGAGCCTCATAGAGGGAATTAAACTTGCCCAGTCCGTGCTTATACATATCTTTATAGGTCTTGATGCCGGTGAATACCCCATAGGTTCCATCCATCAAACTCAGGTCGTCGTTACCTGCCGTGACGCCATTCCATGCCTGTCCTGTCTTCTCGAAGTTACCAAAGTTCTTGTAGCGCAATACAAAATGGTTGCCTAACCAGGTCAGCCCCCCATAATAACTACCTGATCGCCCGGCTGTTCCGTGGACATAGCCGTCGGTATTTGTCTCGTGGTAGGCTCCGTCAAAGATCAAGTGATCCCACAGCAAGCCTGTTGAGAAAGAACCACCTACGTTAAAGGTGTTGAAAGAACCGTAGGAACCGGTGAGCTCGAAAGTGGGAACCTCAGAGGGAGCTTTGGATCCGAGGGCGACCGTACCTCCGAAAGCACCGTCACCATTGGTAGATGCGCCAACGCCACGCTGGATCTGCACGCTGCCTAATAAGGATGCATAACTGTTCATGTTCGCCCAAAATACACACTCATCCTCCGGAGAGTTCAAGGGCACACCATCCAGGGTAACATTGATTCTGGAATCCCCAGCACCACGGATACGGAGGTAGGACGTGCCTGTTCCTACGCCATTCTCACTCCATGCTAATACACCTGGCGTCTGTGAGAACAGAAAAGGCAGTTCCTTTCCCGTCTTAGAGAATGCCTGTAACTCTGGTTTCTTGAAGTTTGCCACTGCGTATGGCGCGTCTTTCTGCACGCGGACACCTTTTACTACCACTTCTTGCAGTTGCTCCAACCGCAGGGAGTCGCTTGATTGCTGTGCGAAAACAGATAATGGCATGACCATCATCGCCATACAGGAAATCTGAATAAATCTTTTCATCGATTACTTTTAATGATATACACAAAAAGGGGTTAGCTTTTTATGTCGCCTTGTATCCCTCCGCCGGCATTATCCGGATCAGGTGATAGGGTTTGATCTCAGCCCTCAATAGAAGAGCACCCCTTAACCTACGCTCTGTAAGTCGGGTGCAAAGGTACGTTAATTTAAGATATTCTCAAAAGAAATCCTGATTTATTTTTCTTAACATCAGATCGGATGATTATAAATATCTCTCTTTCTTATGCTTTTTTCGATGCTGTTGAATTGTAGGAGAAGAGATGGTCTGCCTTTGAAATACGATCTTTAACCGCCATGTTTTTCTGATTTATCTAAAAAGAACCGAAAAGAAGATAGTAATTTATTCCTTTACTTTGTATGGAAAACTTAACTTTAATAAATCATTTATTAATCTATTATAGCAAATTTTTTTGATTTAGATTTTTGGCTTTCTTAATAATTCTTTATATATTTGCAGCGAAGTTCAAGAAAACTTTTTGTAATCAACCTAATAATTAAACCCAAAGTTAATGGATAAAAAACGATTCCGAATCAATCATGTAACAAAGCGTTTAGGCATGATGATGTTGATGATGTTCCTTGCCGTCATGGTTTATGCGCAGGACATCAAGGTAACTGGTACAGTCACTGACTCTTCTGGCGAGCCCGTTATTGGGGCGACCGTCACGGTGTTAGGCACTAAGGGAGGGACAGTGTCAGATGCTAATGGTAACTATTCAGTACAAGTCTCTTCCCAAGGTACTCTCCGCTTCAGCTATCTTGGCTTTAAGGAGCAGGTGATTAAAGTGGCTGGGCGGAAAGTGATTAACGTAACGATGCACTCTGCTGAGACCGACTTGAATGAGGTCGTAGTGGTCGGTTACGGTACCCAGAAAAAAGTGAATGTCACGGGGGCTGTCTCCATGGTCGGCTCAGAAGTGCTTGAGGACCGCCCTGTCACCAATGTCGCACAGGCTTTGCAGGGTGCGGTTCCTGGTCTGAACTTCACCACCAATACCAGTGGCGGTATGCTTAACAACACCATGACGATGACCATTCGTGGTACAGGATCCATCGGTAATGGATCTACGGATGCGCCCCTTGTGCTCATTGATGGTATTGAGGGCGACCTGAACAGCTTGAACCCGAACGACATTGAGAGCGTATCTGTTTTGAAGGACGCAGCTTCTGCTTCTATTTATGGTACGCGTGCTGCGTTCGGCGTTGTGCTCGTCACGACCAAGAGCGGGAAGAGTGGCAAGATCCGCATCAACTATTCGGGCGATGTGCGCTTCTCAACCGCAACGCAGCTCCCTGACATGGTCAACTCCTGGGACTTTGCCAACTACTGGAATGCAGCCAGCCGTAACTCAGGAAGCTCCGACCAGTTCAGCGAGGAGGCTCTGGAACGGATCAAGAACTATATGAATGGTGCATATACAGACCCCACGAAGCCGGAGTATTACGGCGTCGTTCCTGCTACCAACAATCGTTGGAGTATCTATGGCGGGTCCTTTGCCAATACCAACTGGTTCAACGAGTTCTATAAGAAGAATGTTCCTTCCACCCAGCACAACCTCTCGATGTCTGGCGGAACGGAGAAGGTACAGTGGATGCTCAGTGCTGGTTACCTGATGAACAACGGTCTTATCCGGCACGGACATGACGAGCTCGACCGTTATACCATGAACGGAAAGATCAGTGCGCAGCTTGCATCTTGGGCTAAGGTGGAATACTCCACGAAGTTCATGCGCGCGGATTATGAGAAACCGCAGTACTTGTCGGGGCTTTTCTTCCACAATATCGCCCGCCGTTGGCCGACCTGTCCGACCGTAGATCCGAATGGACATTGGATCGATGGCATGGAGATCGCAGAGCTTGAGGACGGTGGCACCACAGAAACCCGCAACAATCAGTTCACCCAGCAGTTGAACTTCATCTTTACGCCGCTCCAAGGGTGGAACATCCATTTGGAAGGAGCCATGCGTAACTCCTTCTATAAGGAAAAGACTGACAAGTTCCCAGTTTATTCCTATTATGCAGACAACACGAGATGGTTGCGCGACAGTGGCTATGGCACAGTAGCAAGTGTCAATGATTATCGCAATGAGTCGGACTATTTCTCCGTGAATGCCTATACTGACTATGCCCGTTCGATTGGCCTGCACAACCTCAAGGGCATGCTTGGTGTCAACTTCGAGAAATATGGGACAGACAATGTGAACGCATCGGGTACCGACTTGATCACCAACGAGTTCCCTTATTTGAGTCTGACCCAGAAGAACCCGAAGGTAAGCGACGGCTATTGGCATCGTGCCACAGCGGGTTATTTCATGCGTCTGAATTACGACTTTGACAGTAAGTATATGATGGAGTTCAACCTCCGCTATGACGGTTCATCCCGTTTCACCAACGACAACCGTTGGGCTTGGTTCCCCTCTGTCTCCGGTGGTTGGAACATCGCCCGTGAGAAGTTCTTCAAACCGCTCGCTTCCACTGTGCAAACTTTGAAGTTACGCGCCTCTTGGGGTCAGTTGGGTAACACCAGTTCAAGGTATTCTTCTTTCTGGGATTGGTATCCGTTCTATCAGCAGCAGAGCGTGGGTGCCCAGAGCAACACTTGGCTTATCAATGGAGTCCGCCAGAATACAGCAGCTTTGCCTGGGATCGTGAACAGCACGATGACTTGGGAGACGGTAGAAACCTGGGATGTGGGCGTTGACTTTGCCTTGTTCAACTATCGCCTTACTGGTTCTTTTGACTGGTATACCCGTAAGACAAAGGACATGATCGGTCCGGCTCCGGTGCTCGGCTCTGTCCTCGGAACCGATGCTCCTCGTACCAACAACTGTGACATGCGTTCTACCGGTTGGGAGTTTGAGCTCCAGTGGCGCGACCAGATCGCGGATTTCAAGTACGGCGTGAAGTTCAATGTCTCCGACGCTACGTCCAAGATCCTCTCTTATCCATATGAAGGCGACTTCGACAACCAGAGCATCAATGGTTATTACAATGGTAAGAAACTCAATGAGATCTGGGGATATACCACTCATGGCATTGCCCAGAGCAATGAGGAAATGAGCTCTTGGCTCGAGAAAAACAAGCCGAATTGGGGTAGTAACTGGCAGGCTGGTGACATCATGTATACCGACCTCAATGGCGATGGCATTGTCAACTCTGGCGCAAGCACACTCAAGGAGCATGGCGACCTGAAGCGAATCGGCAACAGCACGCCACGTTACCGTTTCGGTTTGAACCTGAACGCAGAATGGAAAGGCATCGATTTCTCTATCTTCTTCCAAGGCGTGATGAAGCGCGACTGGTGGCCGGGACAAGGAGAGGTTTATTTCTGGGGTTCTAATGGACAAATGTGGCAGAGCTGTTGCTTCAAAGAGCATCTCGACTACTGGAGCGAGGACAACAAGGATGCTTACTATCCACGTCCATACCTTACCGGCGGCATCCGGAAAAATCAGCAGACGCAGACCAAGTACATGCAGAATGCCGCTTACATGCGCTGCAAGAACATCCAGGTGGGTTACACCCTGCCGCAGCAGCTGACCACGAAGGCGGGCATGAGCCGCGTACGCGTGTACTTCTCTTGTGACAACGCCTTCACTCTCACCAGCCTCTCCAAGATCTTCGACCCTGAGGCATTGGAAGGAGCATGGGGAAATGGAAAGCTCTATCCTCTCCAGCGGACGTGGGCGCTCGGACTCAATGTTACATTTTAATTCAGAACAATCATCAAATATTCACAAGAAACTATGAAAATGATAAAGAATCTGTTCTTGGGGGCTATGACAACCGTTGCCGCGCTGTGCCTTACTTCATGTAATGACCTGCTCGACCTGAAACCGATCAGCCAGATTACCCCTGGAGCTTATTATAAAAATGCCGACCAGTTGGCGGCATACCTCAACAACTATTATGACTCTTACTTGGTGATGCCATACTCTGGTTCCATGACCCATCAGTGGGGACAGTGGAACGAAGGTAAGGCCAAGTCGGACTGGGACACAGATATCTACTGCTGGGGCGGTGGCAATACCCAGTTGTTTGCTAACGACCACTGGGAAGTTGGGGCAGGAAAGGTCCTGCAAGGCTACTATGGTGGCGTGCGTGTCTTCAATTACTTCATCAACACCGTGAAGGAAGACATTGCCAAAGGCAACCTGACTGCCACGGAAGACGTGAACAATTATTTAGGCGAAGGTTATTTCTTCCGTGCCCTTTGCTATTATCGCATGATGGCACTGTATGGTGACCTGCCCATTATCCGTGATGTATTGCAGGACAATAACGACGTGATCGTGGAGAACAGCAAGCGCTCACCACGCAATGAGGTAGCACGTTTCATTCTCCAGGACTTGGACAGTGCGGCTATGCTCTGCTATCCCCGCAGTCATTTCAATGGTCAACGTGTCAATCGCGAGGCTGCCTTGCTGATCAAATCACGTGTTGCCTTGTTTGAGGGTACCTTCGAGAAATACCACAGAGGTACCGGTCGCGTGCCGGGAGATGCTAACTGGCCAGGCGCAAAGATGAGCTATAACCAGGGCAAGACCTTTGACCAAGAGGGTGAGGTGAAGTTCTTCCTGCAGCAAGCAATGGATGCTGCCAAGCAGGTAGGCGACAACGTCACGCTGACGGAGAACAACCATCGCATCAACCCTGCCTATGGGGAGAAAGATGGATGGAACCCCTATTTCAACCTGTTCAGTCAACCTTCCCTCGCCAATGTGCCTGAAGCATTGATGTGGAAGCAGTACAACCGCGACCTTGGATTCGTGCATTTGACTGGTCATTCCATGATCACTGGTCAGAACACAGGCTTCACACGCTCCTTCATCCAGACCTTCCTAATGAAGAACGGACTCCCCATCTATGCTAACAACAGTGGTTATCATGGCGACGTGAAGTTAGATGATGTGAAGGCAGATCGTGACGAACGCCTGCAGCTTTTCCTCTGGGGAGAGAGCACGCCGACCTATACCGACCCTGCCATGCCTAACGTCGTGCAAGGAGAACCTCTCCCCGTGTACTTGGCTGCGACAGAGACCGACTCGAAGCATATCACGGATGACGACCAGTCTATCCGTTGTATCACGGGTTATCAGCAGCGTAAGTATTATACGTATGATGCAGAGCAGACTCGCTATTCAGAGCAAACGACCACGAATGCCTGTCCCGTGATGCGGTCGGCTGAGGCTTTGCTTAACTATATGGAGGCAGATTATGAGCTGAATGGTTCGCTTAATTCCACTTCTCAGGCTTATTGGCGCACCCTCCGCACCCGTGCTGGTATCGATACTGACTATCAGAAGACCATCGATGCCACAGATCTGTCGCAGGAAATGGACTTCGGACGTTACTCTGGCACGAAGCTCATCGACAAGACCTTATATAATATCCGTCGGGAACGCGTCACGGAACTCTTCTCAGAAGGATTGCGCTTTGCTGACCTCGTGCGCTGGCGTGCCTTTGATAACATGATCACGACGAAGTGGATTCCCGAGGGTTGCAACTTCTGGGATGAGATGTACACCCACTACAGTCCGACAATCAAGGCCGACGGCTCTTCCGATGCCGTTGTCTCACAGCGCAGCTTGAGTAAGTATCTCCGCCCATATAGCAAGTCCATGCAGGCTTCCAATGAACTGAAAGATGGCTATAACTGGCATGAGGCATATTATCTCTATCCGATTGGCATCACCGATATGCGTACGGCATCTCCCGACCGGTCCTTAGAGAATACCAATCTCTACCAGAACATCTATTGGCCTACGGTGGCAGGAGGACATGCCGAGAAGTAGGTTCCCACGTTGACTGAAGCTCCGTAGAGCTTCGATCATCTGACAGTCATGGTCACCGCCCAAAAGGGGTCACGGTGACCATGATTTTGTTTCTTCAGGAAACATTTTTCAGGAGATGACCTTTCGTCTTGCAAAAGATAATCTATCGCACGCTAAAAGATAACCTTTCGGAGGACAGGAGATGACCTTTTGCAAACCGTTGGATGAAGTCCTGTCCCATGCGATTGTAGTTTACTGGATTTAGTTGACAACTTCTGATGTTAATAACTAAATGGGTTGTCACGTTTATTCGCTACGTTCCGGATAAGTTTACAGTCCTTTCA
>ONBG01000049.1 GCA_900316015.1 uncultured Prevotella sp.
TTCCGCAGCCTGCTATTTCTTTTATTGTGTCAAAAAAAACAAGTTAAACCAGAATAGCCGTTTTATCGGCTGTTCACAATAGAAACATTTTCGTATGAATAAAAAAAGGCATCCCCTCCATCTCATCTTGAGCGTGGAAGGGATACCTTGTTAAGGCTCCTCAGCAGTCGTGAAAGAGAGCCTGTCTTTCCGGATTAAGCCTTGGCAGCAAGTGGAGCCGCCTGCACATAGGCACGGGCAGCCAAGTCCTTGTCAAGCATGTAGAGACCGTAGCCGTTGTCCTTGATCATCTTAAGGTTATCAATGATATTCTTGGCATTTTCCTCCTCTTCTACTTGCTCGTCGATGAACCATTGCAGCATGTTCTGTGTTGCGAAATCCTTCTCATCGGTAGAGAGGGCGTAAAGTTCATTGATCAGGGCTGTAACCTTCTGCTCGTGGGCGAGGGCAGACTCATACACGTCGAGCGGAGACTTCCATTCCGTAGGTACGGCATCGATGGCCTTCAGGTTGACACGACCGTCGCGCTGTACGATAAAGTTGAAGAAGATCTTGACATGATCCATTTCCTCTTGATACTGAACATCAAACCAGTGACCCATTCCCGGCATGTTATTGGCATAGGAGTAAGCCGACATTGACAAATAAAGATAAGCCGACCAAAGTTCGGCATTAATTTGCGCGTTCAGCGCGTCTTCTACTTTCTTATTCAACATAATACCATGATTTTATAGTGATATGACAAGAATTCTCATTTTTCGCAAAGATACAGCAAACCGAGCGAAATACAAAATAAAACTTGTTTTATTTTTATTTCCGAGGTGCAGCGTATCTTATGGAAAGATACAGCAAACCGAGCGAAATACATCCCATTTCCATTTGCTACACTTCAAGTAATATAACGATCCGTATATTAAAAGTTAAGCTATCATACAAAATTCTCGAGAGAATTTGATCCCATCGTTAAAGTCTTGCACTGAAAGAGCATAGCTGTCCCCATAAATTCTCGAGAGAATTTAGCAAAAGATATGCTTTTCCTGTCAACCTCGTGTCAACCTTTGTCAACCTCAAAACAGGTTGCAAGCCCGATGTACAAAGGGTTTTGACAACCTGTCAACCTATTGTAAGAAAAATCTCCAGTATAAAGATACAAAGTCTATTCGAGATCTGTTCGAGATCCGTTCGAGGCACTTGCCTCTTGTTGGATGGCTTTCCCTGTCGTATTATTTACATTCTCCATTTCAGTTGCAAAGTCAGATCTGTCTGGCTGCTATGGTCAATTTGCTGTAGACCACTACCGATGACATTCCTGTCAAAATAATCTGTTGTTGCCAGTTTGACAATGAAGGTAAGGCGTGGTATGACCTTGACCTGGGCAATCATGGCATACCGGATTCCTTCTCCAAAGAAAGAGGGAAAGGAGAAATTGTAGAGGGTGCTGCGCTCATAGACATAGATGCGACTAAGATAGTCATCCGTATGGAAATATCCACAAAGGGCATGGACCATCCACTTCTGACTTGCATAGCCGATGTTCTCGCTGACCATCCATCCCAAACTTTTTCCTCCATATTGGCAATAGGAGATATCCCCTTGGGTCTTGACTGTCCAAGTAGGATTGCTCCATTGTGCGGAGATCCTCCCCCGTTGCTCATTCTTCCAGATGAGTCCTTCGCCAATGGGGTTGTCTTTTTCCCTTCTTTTCAGTCGGTATTTTATCAGAAAGGTCCAAGATGGGGATTGCCAACTCATCGAAAGCAGATAGTCGCGCGAATGTGAAGGAGCACTGGCTTGGTACTTTTGCCAGGCAAAATAGGCTATGTCTGTATATGCCATGAGTGACAGGTGCCGGATAGGAGACCAATTGGCTCCGATGTATATTCCACTTTCATTCTGAATGGAACCACCTTCACTGAAACTTTGGCTATAAAGAGAATAATAGCGATAAGAGTAGAAACGTTGTAATGCCACGAGAGAGAAATCAGAGGAAAGCATGACACTGGAATTGTTTAATGTCGCCCACGCATGGCAATTCCCTGTGGCAGTTTCTCCTTGAAATGTCAACCGTCGGCTGATATATCCATAATCGATACTTGTATTCCAGAAGGATTTCCCCTGGGGATAATAACGGCGAAAAGGCTGCTGGGTGATGGGCTTCAGCTCTTTACTCAAAGCGTAATATAACCCTGTCCATCCTATATGGAAACCATTGCGGAAATAGTGTAGGTTGCCACCGGAAAGGAATTGTGAGGCATTATGTTTCTTGTCGATTTCCTTTTGAGTACGATGGTAGCCTGTTTTTAGAATCGTCTGGATCGCTGTCCCATCTTGATTCAACGTGGCATCAATGTCCCGGTAGGATATGAATCCAGTCAGGTCAAGTCCTTTTGAAAGGGAGACTGTTGCGGCAGTCCCTTGCAGGTAATTGCTTTCCGATCGGGAAACATGCCCACGGATCTCATTAGAAGACCTACCCAAAGCACTTAGCGTGGTCATCTTGCCAAATCCTAGATCATTGTTCAGGATCAGCCCGACCCCACATCTCAGTCGATACCTGCCCACCACGAATGTCTTTAACCTGCCTAATTTCCTGAGGGCAACATAGAAGGAATAGTAGTCATACCCCCATTTGTTCTGACGTGACAGGAAAGGCTCTCCAGCATCCTGAGAGCCAATCAGACCTACTTTAAAATACGTGCCGTAGTTGAAGGTGTACCGTATCCAATGCTTATAAGGGTATCCCAGATAAGCGTCTTTGTCCCCTTTCCGTTCGTAGAAGGGGATCTGGACTGTTCCTAAAAGTTCGTTTTTCCCCTCGTGCAGGATCTTTTTCAAAGGTGGATAGCCTTGTTTCTCATCAGCCCCAACATAGACAAAATAGGATAGCAATTGTCGATGTGCATAGTCTAAGGACTCGATCATCATCAACTCGTTCAACGATCGCATGGGGGCATATCTGTATAGATACTCACAGATCTCTTCAATCTGCTGCGCGTTGAGGATGGGGATGCGTTCTAAATCCTCTCGTGTGGCTGTGTTCAGGTTGATGGGGTGTGCTGCGAGGTCGGTCAGAGCCTCGTAGGTGGATTCCTGTAGTTCGGCATCCTCGTCCTCAGGGGAAATCAATTCGTCATAGAGTCTTTCCCATTCTTGTTGGTTTTGTGCTACTGTATATATAGTAAATAGTACCATCGTAGCAGTTAATAATAGTTTCTTCATGCTTTCATGAGATTTTAGCAGTTACATTTGCAAAGTTAGTTTGAATTTATTAATAAAGCAAATAAAATACAATTTATTTCTTGAAATGGGAAAATATAGCTACTTTTGCGTCGAACAATGAAGATAAGAGGTGTATTACTGCTATTTTTATCCTGTCTTGTAGCTTTGCAGGTCAAGGCACAGGTTCAGGTGGGCAACGACCGACCGGGCTATGTCAATCCTGAGG
Organism: uncultured Prevotella sp.; assembly: GCA_900316015.1. Lineage (GTDB taxonomy): Bacteria > Bacteroidota > Bacteroidia > Bacteroidales > Bacteroidaceae > Prevotella. The sequence goes on from ONBG01000049.1 coordinate 3,446, forward strand.
ATCGCGAGGTCGACATGGATAATCCTACTTTTGTGCCGATGGTGAAGGTGGGGAAGGTATTGCTTGGAAAGGATAGTATCCAATATGTAGAGATGAATAATGTCTATGTTTATCCTCCCATTATCTTTAAGAATGCACAGCAGCGGGCGGCCTTTAACAGGTTAGTGTATAATGTGAAGAAAGTGTTGCCCATTGCCAAGGAAGTGAACCAAATAATCATCGAGACTTATGAGTATTTAGAGACTTTGCCGAATAAGAAGGCAAAGGATGAGCATATGAAGCGAGTAGAGAAAGGGATCAAGCAGGAATATACTCCCAGAATGAAGAAGTTGACTTACCAGCAGGGTAAGTTGCTGATCAAATTAGTCTATCGGGAGTGTAATTCCTCTTCCTATAATCTGATCCAAGCATTCTTGGGCCCAGTCAGGGCTGGCTTCTATCAGGCTTTTGCCTGGGTGTTTGGTGCCAGCTTGAAGAAGACCTACGATCCAACCGGTGTTGACCGCCTCACAGAACGTGTTGTCCTGATGGTTGAGGCGGGTCAGCTCTGATCTTTCCTTATTTGGGGACGGATTCAGAATAAATCACCTGAACCATAGTCTGTCCTACAGCTTTCAACGTATTCTTGTCAATGTTCTCCATGTTGTCTGCAAGGGTATGCCATGTGGGACCGAAACTACTTTGTTGGCAGTCTGGATAATAGGGGATCACGTCAATGGTCGGTATTTTAGCTACTTGATTGACAGGGATATGATCATCGGTGATCATGCCGCCGTCACTTTTAGGAAAGAATGATCCGTAGCCCGCTTTTCGTGCCGCGCTCCATACCTTTTTGACAATTTCCGGCGCATATTGCTTTGACATGCCTTCTTGATAGAATTTTGCGCCCAAGCCTCCTACCATATCCAATAAGATCCCATATCTTGCTTCGTATCCTTGTGGAAGGTGGGCAGCAAAATACTGTGCGCCTAATGCCCAGCTATTGTCATCCTGGTTCCCGCTCCATTGTGGTGATCCCCAGTCTTCTGCATCGAAGCAGACGAAGTCGATGCCGATGTTTACTTTTTCTTTCTGCAAGAGCCTTGCTAACTCGATCATGACGGCGACGCCACTGGCGGCATCGTTGGCAGCAAGGATAGGCTTATGCCAATTGGCAGAATCGGGGTCGTTGTCTGCCCATGGCCTGCTGTCCCAATGGGCGCAGAACAGGATCCGGGTCGTTGCCTCTGGATGATACTGGGCGATGATATTCGTACTCTTCAATATCGTGCCATCATAGCCTTGTAGGTCAGCATTTTGCAAGGTGACCGTACAACCGTATTGCTTGAACTTGTCTATGATCCATTGCTTACATTTCTCGTGCCCAGGTGAGTTCATCTCCCTGGGTCCGAAATCACACTGTGCCTTCGTAAAAGCATAAGCGGAGTCAGCATTGAATGCCGGTCCGACTGGATTCACTTTCTCTGTCTCTTCCGTATCTTCCACGGCTGCTGACGCTGTGGCGCGCTTATGTTCCACTATGAAAACGATCACCAAAGCGATGAGCAAGAGGATCGCTACGATAGACTTTATTCTTTTCTTTACCATAATCAACTTTTGAAATTTTGCACTTGTGACATCACTCTCAACCAGTTACCACCCCATATCTTCGCAATATCTCGTTCACTGTATTTACGTTGTAGCAGTTGAAGCGTGAATTGGATGAGTTCACTGCTACTTTCCATGCCGATTACTCCGCCATCCCCATCGAAATCGGTGCCGATGCCCACATGGTCAATGCCCATGATGCTGATGGCGTGTTCCAAGTGGTTCATGACGTCTAAGATGCATGCCTCTCCGTCCTGCCTTAGAAAGCCTGGATAAAGTGTGATCTGCACGACGCCACCTTTTTGTGCCATTGCGCGTAGTTGGTCGTCATCCAGGTTACGGGGATGATCACAGAGGGCACGACAGCTGCTATGGCTGCATACGATGGGGGTTCGGCTGATCTGCAGCGCATCATAGAAGCTCTTTTCGTTTGCATGGCTCAGATCGACCATCATGCCATTCCTGTTCATCTCTTCAATGACCCTTGCCCCAAACTGGCTAACGCCATGATGGGTATTGCAGCCTTTGGCACTGTCACAGATATCATTATCTCCATTGTGGCATAAAGTAATGTAGATGACCCCACGTTGTGCGAAGTGCTTGACATTTGCGGTATCGTGATTCAGAGCCAATCCATTCTCAATTCCAAATAGGATAGACTTCCTGCCTTTCCGCTTGTCTTCATAGAGATCGGCAGGAGTCCTGGCGATACTGAGATAATCTCCATTTTCCTTGACGATATTCTCAATCTTGTCGAAGATAAGGTCGGCATATTCCATTGGACTTTTAACATCAAAAGGAACTTTGGATGAAAAAGTCTCTCCTATTTTTGGCTGGGGTAAATATGCAGCCATAATGACAGCATCTTGATGACCTTCCGTCATCTTTTGCAGGTCGACTCGTACCTTCTTGTCCCTGTGGTTCAATTGTATGCCTTGGGAGAAGAACATAGGGGTGTCACAATGAGAGTCAAGCGTCAAGATGCGTTTGTGCAACTGTTTTGCCACATGGAAATGATGGGCTTGATCTACCAGCCATCTGAAGAGAGGCAGCCCGTCTTCCTTCAGGTCTTCTGGGTGCCATTGTACGCCCATGATAGATTTATACTCGCTGCTTTCCATTGCCTCGATGGTCCCATCAGGAGCCTGGGCCGTGGCACGGAACCGCTTGCCGGTGTCGGCAACGGCCTGATGATGGAAGGAATTGACAAAGATTCTGTCTTGCTGATAGAGCTGGTACAAGATAGATCCCTTGTCCATTTGGATGCTATGTGTTGGTTCGTCCCGGTCTGCGTCCTGAGTATGCTTGATGAGACACCTTCCTTCGTTGATATCTTGGCAAACTTTTCCACCTAAGGCTATCGCCAGTGCTTGGATACCGCGGCATATACCTAACATCGGGATTTGCCGATCGTAGGCGAGTCGTATCATCAGTTGTTCAGGAAGATCACGGACCGCATTGATTCCGTGCAATTTGGGAGAAGGCTCTTCCTTCATCCATAAGGGATTAAAGTCAGCTCCGCCGGTCAATAGCAATCCATCGATATGCTCAAGGGTATTGACAATAGCATCCTTCTCTTGGACAGGTGGTATGAGTACGGGCGTGCCCCCTGCAGCCACGACCTGTTCATAATAATGTTGATGTAAGACCACATCGCCATTGGCATAATTCATAGTAATGCCAATCATCGGTTGATGCCTGGCTTCAGGGTAAGTCGCATAGACCTTATCTACATGCGACTGAAGGTCGAAAGGATCCATAAGCTTTATTGGGCAGTATCGTCAATTTTTACAGGTATTTCACGCTTAATGCTCTGCTCAAGAGAAATAAGGGTTTCTGTAGAAACGACACCAGGAATGCTCTGCAGCCTATTGTTCAACAAATCCATCAGTTGTTCATTGTCGCGTGCATAGAGTTTGAGCAGCATGGTATAAGGACCTGTTGTAAAATGGCATTCTACGATTTCCGGTATGTTGACAAGGCGCGATACGACATTCTTGTACATACTACCTCGTTCCAGATTTAGTCCAACATAGGTACAGGTGGAATATCCGAGGCTTTTAGGGTTTACATCAAAGCCACTTCCTGTGATGATGCCGTTTTCCATCAGATGTTGTACGCGCTGATGGATGGCTGCACGGGATACATTACATTCTGCGGCGACATCCTTAAACGGAATGCGTGCATTCTTAGAAAGTATGCTTAAAATTTTCTTGTCAAGATTGTCAATCTTATCCATTCCAAAGTTTATGTTATTATACTCAATGTCTGTATTTTGTGAGCAAAAATAGGTAATTAAAATGAGATAGGCAACATTTTGCGATAAAATTTGTAGATAATTGCGCAGATTGATATGCAAAAACAAAAAAGCAGGTCTTTTGGACCTGCTTTTCTATCGATTCAGATTATTTTCTTCTTCTGGACGACCTTGATTTGCTGTTTGCCTTTGTCGTCGATGTCGTCGTAGCTTTCGTCGTTGTCTCAGCCTTAGGGGCAGGTTTCTCAATGTCCACTAATTCTACTGTGAAAATCAAGGCTGAATAAGGCTTGATCTGACCAGCCTGGCGACCTCCGTATGCCAATTGCTGTGGAATATAGAGCTCCCATTTACTTCCTACCGGCATCATGGTCAATGCTTCTGTCCATCCCTTGATAACCTGGTTGCACTGGAAGGTGGTCGTTTGAGGATCGCGCTTGTAACTACTGTCAAACACGGTGCCATCGATCATCTTTCCCTCGTACTTGACCTTTACCTTGTCCGTGGGTTGGGGGATAGGACCGTTGCCTGCGGTGATCACCTTATACTGAAGGCCATCAGCGGTTGTCTTAACCCCTTCCTTTTTGGCATTCTCAGCCAGCCATGTATCATTTACCTTCTTATAGGCAGAGTCCCTAACTGCTTTGTCCTCGTTCAAGCGCATCTCGAAAGTATTTTGCGCTGTTTCTGTGTTGAAATAGGAATGGTCTCTCAGGAGGGATGCTACAAAACCCTGGACAAACATCTTCGTGTCAATGCTGTCCTTGGTGCCTTCAAACTGTTTCTGTACGTTCGGGAGAATACGGTTCTCAATCATTTGAGCGAGCATGGCTCCTGCCGTATAGGCAATGAACTTGGGGTCTTTTGACTTTCCGATGCCCTCTTTGATACCTAATGCAACATGATTCAAGTAAGTCGTGTCTACTTGGTACTGCTGTTGGAGGTATTGCTCCAAGCCTTGTGTGTAGCTCATACCTGCTGCATAGCTAATGGAGTCGATACGTGTGTTTAAAGACAGAGGCGCAGCCGGTTGTTCCTGCTGCTGGACATTTTTCTTGTCCTTCTTCTTGTCAGCAAAAGCTGCATTAAAAGAAGCACCCGCCAGAATGACGAGTGCTAATACTATGATTTTCTTCATTTCCTGTTAAGCGAAATTATTTGTTCTCAACTGAAAGGAGCTCGATCTTGAAAATCAAGGCAGAGAAAGGCTTGATCTGACCTTGCTCACGCTCACCGTATGCCAATTGCTGTGGGATGTAAACTTCCCATACGCTACCGACCGGCATGTGTACCAAAGCGTCTGTCCAGCCCTTGATCACCTGATTAGCGCGTAGTGAAATAGGTTCTCCGCGCTTGTAGGAGCTATCGAAGACTTTCCCGTCTATGGTACGTCCCTCATACTGAACCTTTACCATGGATGTATCCTTAGGCATAGGACCGTTGCCTTCCTTGATTACTTTATATTGAACTCCAGAAGGTAAGGTCTTTACCCCAGCCTTTTTCTTGTTAGCTGCCAAGAATTTTTCTCCAGCAGTCTTGTTAGCACCATATTGCTTCTCCATGTTCTTGGCCTTAATCGCCATCATCTTAGCTTGGGCGATCTGCTGTGCCTGGTCCATTGTCATGAGTGCTTTTCCACCGCGGGTAGATGTTACAAAACCAGCCATGAAGTTCTTCAGGGAGATAGTTTTTGTGGAATCCTGACCGAACACTTCGGCGTTAATGCCTTTGATCATACGGTTACTGATTTGCTGGCCAATCTGGATACCAGCATAGTAAGCAGCCTTGCGCTTGTCATCGCCAGCATTGGCACCATCGTTCAAACCTTTGACGAACTCATCCATGTAAGTGGTGTCAACGCCCATGTTGGAAACCAAGAACTCCTTCAAGCCTTGTGACTGGGCAACACCCATGGCATAACTCATTGTGTCGACATCGGTTTTGAGATCAGCCTTAGGGGTTGAATTACCACACGATGTCATCGTTGCAGCGGCTATTGCCACAACGGCTACGATTGATAATTTTTTCATTTCTATCTTCACTTTAGTTTTTTCTCTATTTTAGATGACTTCTATTAGTTCTACGTCGAAGATCAATGCGGAGAAAGGAGGGATTGACGCTCCAGCACCACGCTCCCCATATCCTAAGTGATAGGGGATAAAGAACCGATATTTTGCACCTTCTTGCATGAGCTGCAGCCCTTCTGTCCAGCCAGCAATCACCTGGTTCAAGGGGAAGGTAGCAGGTTCTCCGCGTTGGATGCTACTATCGAATAGAGTGCCATCTACGAGCATGCCTTCATAATGGCATTTTACCTGATCAGTAGCCTTGGGCTTTTTGCCATTGCCCTCTTTTAGCACTTTATATTGTAAACCGCTGGGAAGCGTGACAACGCCTTCCTTCTTTGCATTTTCTGCCAGATAATTTTCACCCATCTCCTTGGCTGCTTTCCCTTTTTCTGCAGCGGCAGTCTTTTGCTTTTCTTCCTGCTTCTCAAAGAATTCCTGTACGATGGCTTGCGCCTCGCGGTCTCCGATTTTTGGATCCTTTCCGGCAATGATGTCTTTAATGGCAAGGGCAAAGTCATCTATATTCAAATCATTTGCACCCATTTGAGCTAATTGTCGGCCAATACCAAGACCTAAAGCGTAACTTACTTTATCCATTTATTTATTCGTTATAATTAATTATAGTATGCAAAGGTACTATTTTTCCCGGACAGAAGGATGTTTATTGGAGAAAATTTTGTAAATTTGTGCATTGTTAGTGCATGTCAATACCTTGAATATGAAAAAGATCGTATTTTTAACGGGTGCAGGAATGTCGGTGGAAAGCGGTTTTAAGACTTTCCGGGGTTCCGATGGACTGTGGGAGAATTATCCTGTCGACCAAGTGGCTTCACATGAAGGCTGGGAAGCTAATCCTACATTAGTGACAAATTTTTACAATATGTTGCGTAAGAAGCTTTACGCAGCGCAACCTAACATGGGGCATCTGTTAGTGGCAGAATTAGAGAAAGACTATGATGTCACCGTGGTGACACAGAATGTTGACAACTTGCATGAGCGTGCAGGTTCTTCTCATGTGATTCATTTGCATGGTGAACTGAGCAAGGTATGCTCCAGCGATGATCCTTATAATCCTAAATTTATTAAAGAATTGCCAGAGGACAACTGTCAAGTAGTTCCTGGAACAAAGGCTGGTGATGGTTCCTTGCTTCGTCCTTTTATCGTGTTCTTTGGAGAGGCAGTCCCGATGATTGAGCCTGCAGCTGAGGCTGTTCAACAAGCGGATATTTTTGTGATTATTGGTACATCGTTGAATGTGTACCCAGCCGCAGGATTGGTGAGGTATGTACGCCGAGGCACTCCTATTTACTTGATTGATCCAGAACCTGTTATGGCGGATGTGGATGGTCGCGTAAAGCACATTCAAAAGGGAGCTTCGGAGGGCATGAAAGACTTGGTTGCCTTTCTGAAAGAATAGGGAATTCCCTAAGTCCAAATAGGCAAAATCCATGTAGGCTCTTATTTATAATCTCTACTTTTGCATCAGGAATTATAAGTGAGAGCTATGATGAAAAAAGTTTTATTATCTTTGATAGCAGTCATGTTGGTAGGTATCCCAGCGTCTGCACAGTTTTATCCTGACGGGCGTCCTATTCCGCCCAGTAAGCGGGGTGGCTATCGTTATGCCCATCGTGTGAATCGTTATCGTGATCGTGGCAATTGTCAATATGCTGACACCTATTATGGATTCAGGATGGGGTTTGGTATCGGAACCGTCAATTCAGATTCTAAATATTTGGATGGTAGTGATGCGAAGACTGGTTTGAATGTAGGATTTGCTATGGGCACACGCATTGCTCCAGTCCCTTTGTTTTTTGAGAGTGGGCTGTATTATACAGAAAAAGGCGGGAAGAGCAAGATCAATGGTAGCAAGTTTACGTATGGACTGGATTATTTAGAGGTTCCCTTGGTACTCAAATATAAGATCTTTGCTTCTCCCGATGTCTCCATAGAACCGTTCATGGGCGGTTTCCTCTCTTGTGGCGTTGCAGGGAAAATCAAGGATTTTAATCAGCGTGAGGCCTATCATAGTTTTGACAGCGACATTAACCCTCATTTCCATCGTTTCGACGGAGGCGTTCGGTTAGGCTGTGGAGCATCTTTCCAAATGCTTTATGTAGAAGCAAGTTATGATGTTGGACTTGCGAATGTGGGGAATGATGACTTCGATGATACGCATACAGGTTGCTTCAATTTGACCCTTGGCTTGAATTTCTGATACAAATTTGAGAGTTATTGATGAAATCGGGCAACATCTTTGGATGGTTACCCGATTTTTTTTTGGATGATTCGATAATAATGCTTATCTTTGCACCATTAAATGCTCCCATAGTTCAATGGATAGAACGGAGGTTTCCTAAACCTTTGATCCGGGTTCGATTCCCGGTGAGAGTACTTTTTTTATTGACCTTTAAAACTATAGCCTATGATCGGTGCTATTATTGGTGATATTGTGGGTTCGCGTTTTGAGTTTTCAAAAGCGCCTGAACCAGGATTCGAGTTGTTTACGGATAAATGTAATTTTACGGATGACACCATCTGCACCGTGGCTATTGCGGATGCCATTCTGAATCATCGGGGTTATAAGGAGTCTTTATTAGATTGGTGCCACCGCTATCCGGATCCTATGGGTGGTTATGGTCATCGTTTCTATCAATGGCTTCATGATCCGGACCCACATCCTATGAATTCTTTTGGCAATGGCTCTGCCATGAGAGTGAGTAGTGTCGGATGGTTGTTCGACGATTATCATGAAGTGCAGGAAGAGGCTAAAAAAAGTGCCGAGGTGAGCCATGACCACCCGGAGGGTATTAAGGGAGCACAATGTGTTGCTACGCTGATTTATTGGCTTCGTACCTGTCGTATACCCAAAGAGACTTTGGAAAATGCCGTGCATCGGAATTTTGGGTATGATATCCCTTCCATGAAGGATATATATAAAATAGGTAGCGAAGGACATTTTGATGGTACTTGCCAGGAAACCGTACCCATGGCGATTCGCTGTTTCTTGGAAAGTGAGAGTTTTGAGCAGGCCATTCGCCTTGCTGTCTTGGCGGATGGTGACACGGACACGAAAGCTGACATAACAGGAGCCATAGCGGAGGCTTTTTATCCCATACCTGACAACATGATAGAGAAGGCTTTCTCTTATCTTCCTGAAGATATGTTGGATATTGTTACCCAATTTTATGACAGAATAGGGAATAGTATTGATCTATAGGACTTATAAACGTGTCATTCCCTGTCTATAGACGGCTATTCTAAGAAGCAAAAAAGCCGCATCTGATGAGGATGCGGCTTTTATATTGAGATAAATCGTTGTTATGCTTTTGCAGGTGCATCAGCTGTCACCCCTGTCTCTTGTCCCTTGATCCTACGTCCCATGACAAGGTATGCAATAGGAGATGCAATGAAGATGGATGACAATGTACCGAAGACAACGCCCAGAGTCATTGCGAATGCGAACGGCTGGATACTCTTACCGCCTAAGAACAAGATACAGAGCAATACGATCAATGTAGATACGGATGTATTGATTGTACGAGCCAAGGTCTGGTTGATAGAATTGTTGAACAATTCCTGGATATCTGCCTTTGGATGCAATTTCAAGTTCTCGCGTATACGGTCGAAGACAACCACCTTATCATTAATAGAGTAACCTATGACGGTCAAGACTGCACCGATGAACGTCTGGTCGACCTCCAATGAGAATGGAAGTAAGCCTTGGAGCAGCGAGAAGAATCCGATGACCGTGATGGCATCGAATGTCAATGCAACCGTTGAGCCTACTGAGAATGCTACGTTGCGGAAACGAAGCAGGATATAGAGGAAGATAGCTACCAAAGCGATAATCACACTGATGATGGCACCGTAGGTAACATCTTTTGCTACAGAAGGTCCTACTTTTGAAGAGCTGATAATGGAACCGCCTTGACGGATATCCGGGTTCTTGAATGCAGCTACATTCTTCTGGCTAACCAATCCATGTTTCTTTAACGTATTATAGAGTAATGTTTCTGCCTCGTCATCTACTGTAGGACTATTTGAATCAATCTTATAGTTGGTAGAGATTCGGATGGTCTTATTGTCTGTTCCTAATGACAGTGCACTGTTCGTGCTGCCAGGGAATGCTTGGGCGAGAATGTCGCGGACAGCCTCAGGAGTCGTAGGCTTCTCAAACTGAATGACGTAGTTACGACCACCGGTGAAGTCGATGCTCTGATCAAGTCCACGTACGGCGAAACTGATGCAGAAAACGATCAAAGCCCCAATGGCCAAGCTAAAGGTCTTCTTGTATGCGGACATGAACTGGAAGTGAGTGCCCTGCATCAAGTTCTTGGAGATATTGGTATAATACTTCAGGTGCAGCCACTTATCATGATTGAGCTTGCTCTCATAGACAATACGTGTCAAGAAGACTGCTGTAAAGAATGAACAGAAGATACCTATGATCCATGTTGTGGCAAAGCCTTGGATAGGACCAGTACCGAAGATCAGCAGGATGAAACCAGTGATCAATGAGGTCACATTCGAGTCGAAGATGGCAGAGAAAGCATTGCTATAACCAGCAGCAACAGCTTGCTTCATGCCCTTTCCTGCTCGAAGTTCTTCTTTGATACGCTCATAGATCAGCACGTTCGCATCAACAGCCGTTCCTAAGGTAAGCACCATACCTGCGATACCACTCATGGTCAAAGCAGCTTGGAATGACGTCAATATTCCTAAGGTGAAGAAGACGTTGCAAACCAAAGCGCCAACGGCAATAGATCCAGGAATGATGTTGTACATCACTAACATGTAGAGAACCAACAGTACCAAGGCAATCACGAAAGAAACGATTCCCTCATGGATAGACTGGGCACCCAATGTAGGTCCTACGACCTCTTCCTGGACAATACGTGCAGGAGCAGGCATACGACCAGACTTCAGCGTATTTGCTAAGTCTTTTGTATCTTCAATGGTGAAGTTACCAGAAATAGAAGAGTTTCCACCATCAATCTCACCATTAACGCGTGGTGCAGAGTATACGGCACCATCCAAGACGATGGCAATTGCCTTACCGACATTTGCCTTGGTCAAGGCAGCCCAACGACGAGCACCTTCAGAGTTCATGCTCATTGAAACCTCAGGGGCACCTGTCAAGTTGTTGAACTCATCTTTGGCATCGGTGATCACATCACCTTCCAGAGGAGCACGACCGTTTGACGTGGTCACTTTCAGGGCATGCAGTTCGAAGATGTTCTTGGCACCTTTGATCATATCTGTTGGCTTTGCGCTCCACAGAAGTTTCAAGTCAGATGGCAGCACCTGCTTGGCAATGGCACTATAGATTATCTTATTGATCGCTGCAGTATCACGAACGTTGGCAAAACCTGTTAGGGACAACTGACCGTTGCCTGTCGTCTGCAACATGGAAAGCAGAGGATGGGCTTTCTTTGCTGCGGCAATCTCTGCTTCAGAATTGTTGGCTACGCCTGCTTCTAAGTCTTTCTTGCCACCTTTGAGCTGGAACTTAGGCTTTGCCTTCGCCGGAACTTTCTTTTCTGCTTTGTTAGTAGCAGTGGTGTCCTTGACTGCGGTTGTATCTGCCTCTGCGCCGCCATTGGCAAGACGGGCATCTAATTGCTGGAGATAAGGAATAACCTCATCAGAATTGTATGTCTCCCAGAATTCCAGGTTGGCACTTCCCTGCAGCAACTTACGCATACGCTCCGGCTCCTTGATACCCGGCATTTCAACCATGATACGACCTTCCTGTCCTTTCAGCTCCTGGATATTTGGCTGAACGACACCGAATTTATCGATACGAGTGCGGACAACGTTGAATGAGTTGCTTACAGCAGACTGTACTTCCTCGCGGAGAACTTTCTCTACCTCTGCGTCAGAGCTCTGCGGAGATACTTTTCCTTGTAACTCCTGGGTGGCAAAGATCTCTGCAAGGCGATGACCTGGTGCGTTTTGGTGATAATACTTGATGAACAGGGAGATGAAGTCTGACTGACTTTTCTCTTCTTCGGCTTTCGCCTCTTTCATCGATTTTGTAAAAGCAGCATCTGTCTTGTGATCAGCCAAATTCTCTACGACATCTGGAACGGAGATCTCAAGGATGACATTCATACCGCCTTTCAGGTCAAGACCCAAGCCAATTTGGGTCTCAAGGCACTTCTGGTAAGAATAGATACCCAGGTACTTGACAGAATCTTTGTAATCCTGCTGGGCAATTGGGTCTTTAATCTTAGCAGCCTGGCTGTCGTAATAGCGCGTGGCTATTGGGAATGACAGGTAGAAAAGGCATACCAGTGTCAGCAAGACGGCTGTAAAAATTACAATTCCTTTGTTACGCATTTTTGTTTATTTTGTTTTTAATTATTATTTTCTATATAGACGTGCAAAGATAAGCATTTTTTTCACACTATGGAAAATTTATCGCATTTTATTATTCAATTTTTAAGGTTTTACCGGCTTTTTTACCCAACAATAGATGGGATAATGGTCGGATGTGGAAATTTTGGCATCTACTTTACACTGAAAAGGCTTCAAGTCCTTGGTGCAGATGATGTTGTCTATGCGGACATAAAAGCCCCCTCTATGGTATGAAATGCCAGGACCGTTACCGGTTTCCACATAACAATCGGTAAGTCCTTTGGCTATTGTTTGATGGGTATAGGATAGTGGCCCATCGTTGAAATCTCCACAGCAGATGATGCTCATCTGTTGGTGATCCTGGATATATCGCGCCACAGCCTCTGCCTGAGGCGCACGTATTGAACTGGCTTTGCCCAGTTTGTCAATCAGGCGTTGAGATTCATGCTGGGATTCTTTCCGGTCCAGGTTGCCTTTCACCAGATTCTTAAACTGCGCTTTATCCTCAAAGGATAGCCCTGTTGTCTCTAAATGATTGTTGATGACAAGTACGGTATCCCCTTCAATATTCAATTTGAATGCTGCGCTTGCGTTGCCTTTTGAGGCATAATCGATTTTTTCCTGTCCTAAGATAGGATATTTACTGAAGATGGAGAGTTTCTCTTTTCCTGGTGAATCAGAGGAGGCCTGATATGGAAACTGCTTTTTCATCATAGCGTCTACTTCCTCGGGATTCCCACTGGATGCTTCCTGTAAGCATACGATGTCAGCATGCTGCTGGAGAATGTACTCTAAAATAGCCTCCCTTCCATTGCCAGGTTCTTGTCCTTCAGCAAAATGCCAGACGTTATAGGAGAGGACCTTTAATGCTCCTTTCGGAGGATCTTTTGGGATATTGAGGGGCACAAAAGTGCGGATGGGAGTGTAGCAAATCAGAAATCCTGCAATGGGAATGATGATTCCTTTCGGTTGAACGATCACCCAAAAGGCCAAAAATCCCATATTGATGAGGAGGAAAGCAGGGAAGGTAAGTCCGATATTTGCCATCATGGGGTGCCTGACTGGGTTAATGTACCCAGAAAAGCCAATGATGAGCATGATAAGAATGGTTGCTATGTTGGCACCTGCAACCATTTGCAGGGTAAACTTCTTCAGTTGTCGGATCATTACTTTTTGCTTTGGTCGAAGAGCTTCTGTTTTTCCTCTTTGGTCAGGCTGTCATAGCCACTTCTTCGGATTTTGTCCAAGATATGATCGATCTCTTCCTGCTCTGCTTTCTTCCTGGCATTGTAATTCCAGTCAGTATCCCTTTCTTGATCCCAGTCTCCCGAAGCCTTTCCTGGAGTCCCATGCGTTTTCTCCTCCCATTTGTCCTGCATGCGAGCGAAAAACCTTTTGGCATCCATTTTTCCAACTGCCTCATAGCTGTTAGGATGTTTCTGCCAATAGCGAATGAGGAAGAACCCAAAGAGCATGCCTCCCAAATGAGCTAAATGGGCGACATTGCTGCTGATGCTCCAAGCAGATACGAACTCTATGACAATAGAAGCCAAGACCATCCATTTTGCCTTGATAGGGATTGGAATGGGGATGATAAACAATTTCTCGTTGGGGAATAGCATGCCAAAAGCCAGTAAAAGCGCATAGATCGCGCCGGAGGCACCCACGGTGGTCAGAGAATTCAATTGTCCAGATAATTGCTGCATCACAGCAAAGGAGTCTGCAAGGCTAAGAGGCTGTTGGTTATTGAGGAGGAAATAAACATAAAAGTATTGAGAGATCTCTTGTAGGATACCGGCTCCTAATCCGCAGAAAATGTAATAAAAAAGGAATCTCTTTTCTCCGAATGTTCTCTCAATAACTGCGCCAAACATCCAAAGCATGAACATATTCATGATAATATGCTCCCACCCAGCATGCATGAACATGTAGGTAAAGAGTTGGTAGATGTGGAAATCAGATGCCATGAAGAAATGCAGGCCAAGCAAATCGTTTAAGTCGACACCCATTGCAGGCTTGAGGGCAATCATAGCCAGAAAAGCCAGGAAATTGATGATCAGCAGATTTTTGGTAACTGTTGGAATATTGCGCATATGTAGAAATATTAACTTATCGATAAATCAGGCGCAAAATTACGAAAAAATCCCGTTATATAGCATGAAATGAGATGTTTAAGCACAATTTTTCCAAATTTTCTTCACTTTTTTTTATTTTTTGTTTGATTTGTGAAATGAATACCCTATATTTGTCCACAAATAAAGAAAGATGTTTTACAAATAATCATTTAATAATTCAAAATTATGAACAAGACAGAATTGATTGACAAGATCGCAGCTGGTTCAGGTCTGAGCAAGGCTGACGCAAAGAAGGCATTGGACGCTACAGTTAATGCACTGAAAGAGGCTCTCGTAGCCGGTGATAAGGTTCAGCTGATTGGATTTGGTACTTTCAGCGTTTCTGAGCGTCCTGCTCGTCAGGGAATCAACCCTGCAACGAAGGAGAAGATACAGATCGCTGCCAAGAAGGTTGCTAAGTTCAAGGCAGGTGCTGAGCTGACAGATGCCATTAAATAATTGTAAATAATTATTCAATTAATAAAGGCGATCCTTCCGGGTCGCCTTTATTTGGTTTTACCTATATGTATATGCCTTAGAGAAAACGTTGGTCTATTTGGGTTGTTTGCCAATATATGCCAGGATGCCACCATCTACATAAAGGATGTGTCCATTGACGAAATCGCTGGCATCTGAAGCGAGAAACACTGCGGGACCCATGAGATCTTCAGGCGTTCCCCAACGAGCTGCCGGGGTCTTGGACACGATGAAGCTATCGAAAGGATGCCGACTGCCATCCGGTTGACGCTCACGCAAAGGAGCAGTCTGTGGAGTTGCAATATATCCAGGACCGATACCGTTGCACTGGATGTTATACTCTCCAAATTCAGAACAGATATTCCTTGTTAGCATTTTCAGTCCACCCTTAGCGGCAGCATAGGCACTGACGGTCTCTCGTCCAAGTTCACTCATCATGGAGCAGATGTTGATGATCTTGCCATGTCCTTTTTTCTTCATCCCAGGGATCACTGCCTTGCTGACGATAAATGGGGCGTTCAAATCGATGTCCACGACTTGGCGGAAATCAGCTACGCTCATTTCTTCCATTGGAATACGCTTGATGATGCCAGCGTTGTTGACTAAAATGTCAATCACTCCCAAGTCCTTTTCGACTTTTGCCACTAAGTCTTTCACTTGCTCTTCATCGGTAACGTCTGCGATATAGCCTTTTGCATCAATGCCTTTTGCCTTATAATCGGTCAGAGCCTGATCCAAGTGTTTTTGACTACGGCAGTTAAATGCGATCTTAGCTCCTGCTTGTGCGAAGGCTTCTGCAATGGCGAAGCCGATACCATACGCAGCACCGGTTACCAGTGCCACTTTCCCTTCGAGGGAAAATCTCTTAGAAAATGTATCCATTTTGGTTTGTTTAATATAATTATTTTAAGTCTGTTATCTCAAAGAAATCCTGGTCTCCATAATCGAGGTTCTCGCCTCCCATACCCCAAATGAAGGTATAGTTATGGGTACCGGCAGCACTGTGGATACTCCATTCCGGTGATAATACTGCCTGTTGGTCTTGCATCCAGATATGGCGGGTCTCTTGCGGCTGACCCATGAAATGAGAGACTGCCTGCCCTTTGGGTACTTCAAAGTAGAAATAGGCCTCCATCCTACGGCTGTGAATATGGGCGGGCATGGTATTCCACACAGAGCCTGGCGCAAGTTCCGTCATTCCCATTTGCAATTGGCAAGTGGGAAGAACTTGATTGACCAACATTTTGTTAATCGTGCGTTCATTGCTCATTTCCAATGATCCTAAATGGACCCGAATAGCGTCTGCCTTCGTCACCTTGCGGTTAGGATATGTGCAGTGTGCTGTCGTGCTGTTGAAGTAGAACCGGGCGGGATGCTGGGCATCCTTGCTTGAAAACACGATGTCTCGGTCTCCTCTTCCTACGTATAATGCGTCCTTATAACCCAATACAAACGTTTCGTCTCCGATAGTAACAGAACCTTCTCCCTCCCCAACATTGTAGATCCCGACTTCACGCCGGGTTGTAAAGTAAGGTGCTTTCAAAGGATCGATTGCCTCTAAGGGCAAAGACTCGTCCATGGGCAATGCACCGCCTACGATCATACGGTCGTACATGGAATACACCAAGTTGACCTCATCTTTACAGAAAAGTGACTCAATTAGGAAATCATGCCGTAAACGGCTGGTGTCATAACTTCTGGCATCCAAAGGGTGCGCAGCGTATCTAAACTCATAATTTGTCTTCATGATAAAAACCTGTTTTAGTTGGAGATCTCTTTATCATCTACATGCTGCAAAGGTACTGCAAACCGAGGGAAAAACAAAATAAATATCGAAGATTTTATTTTATTTCAGAGGTGCGGTGCTTTTTGCAAGGATGTAAGTAGGCTGCGCACTATGGAGAATAGGAAAACAATTGGACGGGCATTCAATTTTGAGAAAAATGGGGATGAGATATGGGAGAACCAAAACATTTGCTTATATTTGCAACTGAAAATGGACGTGGCATTTCGTAGCATATCCATGTGTCGTCTTTCAGAATTAAAACATCATTGATATGAAACCTAAGTATAGCGTGATTGTCTTCTTTTTCTTGTTGATATGTTCCATCTCTGCAAGTGTTCACAGTTATAGATTTACGCAACAGGAAGTCGAGAAAGACCTGAATACGGCTTTGTGGCTGACGTTAAAAGAGAAAACAGAAGGATGGATTACTCCGGATACGATTCGGTCATATCGGAGCAATATCTCCATTCCATGGCTACGCGACTATGCCTATATCTCTTATTGCCTTCCTGATGAGAAGCGCATAGGCATCACCAGCAGGAGCATGAAATGGCATGGCGATGGTCGTACCTTGTCTTTCCGTGGATATGCCAACTGCACGATGGCGACATTATTGAGCCTTTCCGACCAGCGATTGCCCATGACTCTGGTTTCCATTACCTTATTGTGGGGAATGTTTTCTATTTGCGTTGGACTCAGGAAGAGGCAGCATGTGGCAGTTGTTGCCAAAGAAGGAATGCTGTCTGTCGGTGGATTATATTTGGACAGGGTACATGACTGCTTCGTGGATCAGAGGAATCAGGAAATTCATCTTACCCCGATGCAACATCAATTGATGAAGTTGTTTTTCTCCTCAGAGAATCATCGATTGGCAAAAGAAGATATTTGCAATGCGTTGTGGCCGAAAAAAGAGGATGCCAGTGACACCTTATATACGCTGATTAAAAGGATTCGACCTGTTTTAGAGCAGCATTCCCACCTGAAAATAACTTCCGATAGGGGCAGGGCATATCAATTGACTCTTGATGAATAAAGGATTGTTTTTCAATACAATATGAAACGTACATGATCGGCTTTCGCCAAAGGGAATGAAAAGGGAATTTTGTACCTTTGCCACCGTATTAACCCTTTAACCCCTACAGATATGGCG
>ONBG01000030.1 GCA_900316015.1 uncultured Prevotella sp.
TGAAAGGACTGTAAACTTATCCGGAACGTAGCGAATAAACGTGACAACCCATTTAGTTATTAACATCAGAAGTTGTCAACTAAATCCAGTAAACTACAAACGCTAACCGCCAAAGGCACTACAGGAGGTTACCTCTTGGCTTGCGATAGATCATCTTTTACAAGCGAAAAGGTCATCTCCCGCCTTGTATGAGATGATCTTTTACAAATACTGGGAAAACGATAAAAGCAGATTGCTGCCCTCCGTGCAGCACGGTGAGATGCAATCTGCTTTTTATCTGATATGAAAAGAAGGTCCCAAAGCGTGTATTCCACTCCCTAACAGGGCACCTCTCCTCTTAACAAGAGCCAGAAAAATTATTCTTTCGCGGCATTCGGCTGCTCTGCGAAGTCAATGACATTCTTCTTGTTTGCCTGGATTCGGTCATATTCTTCTTTCGACCCGACGATCAGCTTGTCCCAAGCACGGAGTCCAGTACCTGCAGGTATCAAGTGTCCGCAGATCACGTTCTCCTTCATACCCTCTAGATGGTCGACTTTACCACGGATCGCAGCTTCATTCAATACCTTGGTGGTTTCCTGGAAGGAAGCGGCACTCATGAAGCTCTTCGTCGACAAGGCCGCACGGGTAATACCCTGCAGGATCTGCGTTGAAGTAGCTGGCACGGCATCGCGCACCTGCACGACCTTCTTATCGCGCCGCTTCAAGGATGAATTTTCATCACGAAGCTTACGGACGGTCACGATCTGGCCGGGCTTCATCACTTCGCTGTCGCCAGCGTCCGTAACGACTTTCTTACCCCAGATACGATCGTTCTCCTCTGCAAAATCCAGTTTGTCCACTAATTCCTGCTCCAAGAAGGTCGTGTCACCAGGGTCATTGATCTGCACCTTGCGCATCATCTGGCGCACGATAATCTCGAAGTGCTTGTCGTTGATCTTCACACCCTGCAAGCGGTAAACGTCCTGAACCTCATTCACGATATATTCCTGAACGGCTGTTGGACCCTTGATCGCAAGGATATCGCCCGGAGTAATCACACCGTCGGACAAAGGCGTACCCGCCCGTACGGCATCATGCTCCTGAACCAAGATCTGTCGAGACAGGGGCACGAGGTATTTCTTCTGGGCACCTGTCTTTGAAGTCACGATGATCTCACGGTTGCCTCGCTTTACCTTACCCATGGTGATCTCGCCGTCGATTTCTGATACGATGGCAGGGTTAGACGGGTTACGTGCTTCGAACAACTCAGTGACACGAGGCAGACCACCGGTGATGTCACCTGCACCACCTACGGCACGCGGGATCTTCACCAAGGTTTCACCAGTCTTGATCGTCGCTCCGTCATCTACGACAACGTGACCGCCAACCGGGAAGGTATAAGTACCTAACACCTCGCCATCCTTTCCAATGACATCACAGGTTGGGACAAGATTCTTATCCTTGCTCTCCATGATGATCTTCTCAGTCAGTCCGGTAGTCTCATCGGTCTCAGCGTGGTATGTTTTCCCTTCCAGGACGTCATTGAACTTCAAGGTACCTGCGTACTCTGAGACGATGACAGCATTGAATGGGTCCCATTTGGCAATCATATCGCCTTTCTTCACGACATCCCCAGCTTTAAAATACAGGGAAGAGCCATAAGGAACGTTCAGCGTGGAGAGAACGATGTTGGTATTCGGGTCGATGAAACGAACCTCTGACAGACGGCTAACTACCATCTGGCAGTCCACGTCCTTCTCGCCCGTACTCTCCTTGAACGGAACGGTACGCAACTCATCGAATTCCAGTTTGCTATCGTTCTTGGCCACGATAGAAGCATTGGCGGCTGCATTACCAGCGACACCACCGGCATGGAAGGTACGGAGGGTCAACTGGGTACCTGGCTCACCAATAGCCTGTGCGGCGATCACGCCGACAGCCTCACCTATCTGGACCATACGCTGCGTTGCAAGGTTACGACCATAGCACTTGCGGCATACGCCCTTCTTGCTTTCGCAAGTGAGCACGGAACGAATCTCCACGCTCTCGATCGGAGAAGCTTCGATCTGAGCGACCTTATCTTCAGTGATCTCTTCACCGGCAGCGCAAATCAGCTCGCCTGTGGTAGGATTGATAATATCATGAACAGACACACGACCCAAGATGCGTTCTCCCAAAGAAGAGATCACCTCATCTCCATTCTTCAAGGCGGTGCACACCAGTCCACGCAAGGTACCGCAGTCTTCTTCCGTGATGATGACATCATGAGACACATCCACCAGACGGCGGGTCAGATAACCGGCATCGGCAGTCTTCATGGCCGTGTCAGCAAGTCCCTTACGGGCACCGTGTGAAGAAATGAAGTATTCCAGCACGCTCATTCCTTCCTTGAAGTTAGAAAGGATCGGGTTCTCAATGATCTGCGGTCCTTCTGCGCCAGCCTTCTGAGGCTTCGCCATCAGTCCACGCATACCGGAGAGCTGCTTAATCTGGTCTTTAGATCCACGGGCTCCAGAATCCAGCATCATGAACACAGCGTTGAATCCCTGGTCAGCCTCTGTCATCTCCTTCATCAGGACATCGCCTAACTCATTGTTGACATGGGTCCACGCATCGATCACCTGGTTATAACGTTCCGTATCGGTGATGAATCCCATATTATAGTTATTGGTAATCTCCTCTACTTCCTTATTACCCTTTTCTACAATAGTGTTCTTTTCGGGTGGGATAATGATATCATCAAGGTTGAAGGACAGTCCGGCAACATACGACATGTGATAACCGAGGTTCTTGATTCCATCGAGGAAGTCGCAGGCGCGTGCCATACCAACCGCTTTGATCACGTTCGCGATGATGCCGCGCAAGGTCTTCTTAGAAATAATATCATTGAAGAAACCTACCTCATCCGGAATAATCTGGTTGACGATGACACGACCAACTGAGGTCTCTACCATTCTCTTTTGGAGCTTCCCGTCTACGAGGTCGTTGACGATACACTTGATCGGGGCATGAAGGTCGCATTTCCCTTCATTGCGGGCAATGATGGCCTCTTCTGGCCCATAGAACGTAAGTCCTTCCCCCTTAGCTCCCGGGCGCAATTTCGTAATATAGTACAGACCCAACACCATGTCCTGCGAAGGAACGGTAATAGGCGCACCATTGGCAGGGTTCAGGATATTGTGGCTCTCGAGCATCAGGATCTGCGCTTCCAGCACAGCCTCATTGCTCAAGGGGAGGTGGACAGCCATCTGGTCACCGTCGAAGTCGGCATTGAAAGCCGTACATGCTAATGGGTGCAACTGAATAGCCTTGCCCTCAATCAATTTCGGTTGGAAAGCCTGAATACCCAGACGGTGCAAGGTCGGAGCACGGTTCAAGAGCACGGGATGACCCTTCATGACATTCTCCAAGATATCCCAGATCACCGGTTCACGACGGTCTACGATTTTTTTGGCACTCTTCACGGTCTTCACGATGCCGCGCTCGATGAGCTTACGGATGATAAACGGCTTATACAGCTCAGCGGCCATAAGCTTAGGAAGACCGCACTCGCCCATCTTCAACTCAGGACCCACGACGATCACGGACCGTGCGGAATAGTCGACACGCTTACCGAGCAAGTTCTGACGGAAGCGACCTTGCTTTCCTTTTAGTGAATCGGAAAGTGACTTCAAGGGTCGATTGCTCTCACTCTTGACCGCCGAGCTCTTCCGGGAATTATCGAACAAGCTGTCCACAGCTTCCTGCAACATACGTTTCTCATTTCGCAAGATCACCTCAGGAGCCTTGATTTCCACCAATCTCTTCAGTCGATTGTTACGGATGATCACACGACGGTACAGGTCATTCAAGTCGGACGTCGCGAAGCGACCGCCATCCAAAGGCACCAATGGACGAAGTTCTGGCGGGATCACAGGGATAATCTTCATGATCATCCACTCCGGACGGTTCACGCCCTTGGAAGCCCGGAAGGCTTCTACCACCTGCAGGCGTTTCAAGGCCTCCGTCTTACGCTGTTGGCTAGAGTCATTGTTGGCCTGGTCACGAAGCTCATAGGACAGTTTATCCAAGCCCGTAAGACCATTGGCATCCTCATCACTCAACTCACGAAGCAAGATCAAGATAGCCTCTGCGCCCATCTTGGCAACGAACTTGTTCGGGTCGTTGTCTTCTAAGCGGTCATTATTCTCATCCAATTGGTTGTCTACAATATCGATATACTCGTCTTCGGTGAGGAGGTCCAACTTATGGGATCCATTGATTTCCATCCCTTCGGCATCCTTCCTGCCTTCCATGGGTCCCGGATTAATCACGACATATTTCTCGTAGTAGATGACTGCATCCAGTTTCTTGGTTGGCATCCCCAACAGATAACCAATCTTATTGGGGAGGGAACGGAAATACCAGATATGTGCCACAGGGACAACCAGCTCGATATGTCCCGAACGCTCACGGCGCACTTTCTTCTCCGTAACCTCGACGCCGCATCGGTCGCACACGATTCCCTTGTAACGAATTCGTTTGTACTTACCGCAGGCACATTCATAGTCTTTAGTCGGACCGAAGATGCGCTCGCAGAACAAACCATCTCTCTCAGGCTTATATGTACGATAATTTATGGTCTCAGGTTTTGTTACCTCACCATACGAATTTTCCAAAATTTCCTCTGGTGATGCTAGAGAGATCGAAATCTTCGTAAAATTACTCTTAACCTTTGTATCTTTTTTGAAAGCCATATATCTTAATCTTTATTATTCGAGTTTGATGCTTAATCCCAGACCACGGAGTTCGTGGAGAAGTACGTTGAGTGACTCCGGAATTCCCGGTGTTGGCATAGGCTCACCCTTTACAATGGCTTCATAGGCCTTAGAACGACCCACCACATCATCACTCTTGATTGTCAAGATCTCCTGAAGGACATGGCTTGCGCCGAATGCCTCTAGGGCCCAGACCTCCATCTCTCCGAAACGCTGTCCACCGAATTGTGCCTTACCACCAAGTGGCTGTTGGGTAATCAAAGAATACGGACCAATTGAACGGGCATGCATCTTATCCTCAACCATGTGGCCTAACTTCAAGAAGTAAGTGACACCAATAGTAGCTGGCTGGTCAAAACGCTCACCAGTCTCGCCATCATACAAATAGGTGGAGCACAAGTGAGGCAGCCCTGCTTTGTCTGTCCATTCCGAAAGGTCATCCAACTTGGCACCATCAAAGATAGGAGTGGCAAAGCGTACGCCTAACTTACGACCTGCGGCACCTAAAATGGCCTCGAAGATCTGACCTAAGTTCATACGAGAAGGAACGCCTAACGGGTTCAATACCAAGTCGACAGGACGACCATCCTCAAGGAATGGCATATCTTCCATGCGTACCACCTTGGATACAATACCTTTGTTTCCGTGTCGACCGGCCAGCTTATCACCGACACCAATCTTACGTTTCTTGGCAACATATACCTTAGCCATCTGGAGGATACCGGATGGAAGCTCATCCCCGATGGTGATTGCGAACTTCTTACGTTTCAGCTCTGCATCCAGCAGCTTATATTTCCGGATGTAGTTCATGATCAGCTTTTGAATCAATCCATTGGTATGCTCATCTTCTGTCCAGCCGTTAGACTGGATGCCATCATATTCCAGGTTCTTAAGGATAGTTGTCGTAAACTTACTACCCTTCGCGATAATCTCTGCATCGGTATAGTCCTTAACACCTTGGCAAGTCTTGCCCTCTGTCAAAGTCAACAGCTTGTCAACAAGGATATCCTTCAAGTCCTCATTCTTTGCCTCGTATTCCTCATCGATCTTGGCAAGAACGACCTTGTCCTGTTTTTTCGACTCTCGAGTCTTGACGGCACGGGAGAACAGTTTCTTATCAATTACCACTCCACTCAAGGATGGGTTTGCTTTCAAAGAGGAATCCTTGACATCTCCTGCCTTATCACCGAAGATCGCACGAAGGAGCTTCTCCTCTGGTGAAGGATCGCTCTCTCCCTTCGGGGAAATCTTACCAATCAAGATATCGCCTGGCTCAACCCGTGCACCCACACGAATCACGCCATTATCATCCAGATCCTTGGTTGCCTCTTCCGAAACGTTTGGGATATCACTCGTGAATTCCTCTACGCCACGCTTGGTCTCGCGGACATCCAAGGAATACTCATCTACATGGACGGAAGTCAGGACATCATCGCGTACCATCCGCTCAGACAGCACGATAGCATCCTCATAGTTGTAACCCTTCCAAGGCATATAAGCCACGAGGAGGTTTCGCCCTAATGCAAGCTCACCATTTTCCGTTGCATATCCTTCTGTCAGTATATCACCCTTCTTCACGCGCTGACCCTTGTCACAGATCGGGCGAAGGTCGATTGTCATGTTCTGGTTCGTACGGCGAAACTTAGGAATACGGTATTCCTTCAGTGCCGGCTCGAAGCTGACGAACTCCTCTTCTTCCGTACGGTCGTAAAGGATTCGGATGGTTGTTGCATCCACATATTCAATCACGCCATCACCTTCTGCGGTGATCATGGTCCTTGAATCCCGGCAAACCTGAGCTTCAAGACCAGTTCCCACGATAGGAGCGTCGTTATGCAGCAAAGGCACAGCCTGGCGCATCATGTTACATCCCATCAACGCTCGGTGACCGTCGTCATGCTCCAAGAAAGGAATCAAACAAGCTGAAACAGACGCGATCTGCTGAGGAGATACATCCATCAAGGTAACCTCTGAAGGCGGAACCACTGGGAAGTCAGCGTCCTGACGGCATTTTACCACATTGCGAATGAAAGTACCATCTGGATTCAGAGGAGCATTCCCCTGACCGATGATATGGTCTTTTTCCTCTTCAGCCGTCAAATAGACAACATCCTCATTTTTCAAGTCTACGACACTATCCTCTACCTTACGGTAAGGAGTCTCGATGAACCCAAGCTCATTAATCGTCGCATACACACAGAGCGAGGAGATCAACCCGATATTAGGTCCTTCAGGAGACTCAATCGGACACAGACGACCGTAATGCGTATAGTGGACGTCTCGGACCTCAAAACCTGCACGCTCACGAGACAGACCGCCAGGACCAAGGGCTGACAAACGACGCTTGTGAGTGACCTCTGCCAACGGGTTGGTCTGATCCATGAACTGGGACAGTGGGTTCGTCCCAAAGAAGGAATTGATCACGCTGGAGATCGTCTTAGCGTTGATCAGGTCCGTTGGGGTGAACACCTCATTGTCACGCACGTTCATACGCTCGCGGATCGTTCTGCTCATACGGGCCAAGCCGATGGAGAACTGGTTTGCCAATTGCTCGCCAACCGTTCGTACACGACGGTTGCTCAGATGGTCGATATCGTCGACCGTTGCATTCGAGTTGATTAACTGGATAAGATACTTGATAATCTCGATAATATCCTCTTTCGTAAGGACACGGACATCCATATCCGTATCCAATCCCAATTTCTTATTTATACGATAGCGTCCTACCTCTCCTAAGTCATAGCGCTTGTCAGAGAAGAACAAGTTCTGGAACACTTCCCGTGCGCTGGCATCATCTGCTGGGTCAGCATTACGCAACTGGCGGTAGATATAATTCACAGCCTCTTTCTCTGAATTGCTGGGGTCCTTTGCTAAGGTATTGAAGATGATTGCAAACTTGTTCGCAACCTCCTCGTCCTTATGAAGAAGGATCGTAGAGGCACCGCTGTCCAGGATCTCATCGATGTTGTCCTCCGTAAGCTCCGTCTCACGCTCCATGATTACCTCATTGCGCTCGATGGAAACAACTTCACCTGTATCCTCATCCACAAAATCCTCGTTCCAACTCTTCAGCACGCGGGCAGCCAGCCGACGACCAATAGCCTCCTTCATGTTCTTCTTATTGACCTTTACTTCTTCAGCAAGGTCGAAGATCTGGAGGATATCCTTGTCTGACTCATAGCCCATTGCACGCAGCAAGGTGGTGACAGGCAATTTCTTCTTACGGTCGATATAGGCATACATGACATTGTTGATATCCGTAGCGAATTCAATCCAAGAGCCTTTGAAAGGTATGATACGCGCGCTATAAAGAACAGTACCGTTAGCATGGACGCCCTGCCCGAAGAAGACACCTGGCGAACGATGCAACTGGGATACAACGACGCGTTCAGCACCATTGATGACAAAGGTTCCATTAGAAGTCATATACGGGATTGTTCCCAAGAACACATCCTGCGTAGTACGTGGGAAATCCTCATGGTCAGGATCCGTACAATACAGTCTCATCTTAGCCTTCAAAGGTACACTATAGGTAAGTCCGCGCTCAAGACACTCATCAATGGTGTAGCGAGGCGGGTCAATATAGTAATCCAGGAACTCAAGAACGAAATTATTACGCGTATCTGTGATCGGGAAGTTCTCAGAGAAAACCTTATACAGACCGTCGTTCTTGCGTTCCTCAGGCGGAGTATCTAACTGCAAGAAGTCACGGAAGGAGCTTAGCTGTACATCGAGGAAATCCGGATACGGCATCGGATTGTGCACGCTGGCGAAATTTATTCTATTATCAACAATTTTTGTAGCCATACAATTTAAACTATAAACAAAATACCTATTGGCTTAAATAGGATAGGATGTCAAAAGACGCGAAAAGGTTAGGACTCACCGACTGGGCGAATCCTAACCATTATTATCGAAAGAAGCAATATCAATTACTTAAGCTCAACCTTAGCGCCAGCAGCTTCGATCGTCTTCTTCAGATTCTCAGCCTCTGCCTTTGCTAAGCCTTCCTTCAGCTTAGAAGGAGCACCGTCAACGAGTTCCTTAGCCTCTTTCAGACCAAGACCGCAAGCCTCCTTAACAGCCTTTACGACCTGAAGCTTAGTTGCGCCAACTTCAGTCAACACTACATCGAACTCAGTCTTCTCTTCAGCTGCAGCAGCTGCGCCGCCAGCAGCAGGACCAGCAGCTACAGCAACAGCTGCAGCAGCAGGCTCAATACCATACTCGTCCTTCAGGACTGTTGCCAACTCATTTACTTCCTTAACTGTCAAATTTACTAATTCTTCAGCAATAGCTTTAACGTCTGCCATTTTATTTCTAATTTTTAATTGTTCTTAAATAAATAAATCTGTGACCTTATGGGATCAGGTGATCCTTCATTATTCAGGACGCTCGCCTAAAGTCTTGAGCACACCATGGATAGTGTTTGCGCCTGATTGAAGAGCAGAAACAACATTCTTGGCAGGAGACTGCAACAAAGTAACAATCTCTGCGATAACCTCATTCTTGCTCTTGATAGCTGCAAGCTCGTTCAACTTATCCGCACCTACGTAAATACCTTCCTCAGCATAAGCGGCTTTCAAAGCAGGAATATCCTTCTTCTTGTCCTTATATTCTTTCAGAAGTTTCGCAGGAACATTAGCTATATTCGTGAACATCACTGCAGTGTTGCCCTTAAGGCTGTCATACAAAGGCTCGAAATCAACGTCTGCTGCCTCGAATGCTTTACGAAGAAGCTTATTCTTGACAACAACCATCTTGATTTCGCTCTTGAAACACTTGCGACGAAGAGCACTTGTATCCTCAGCATTCAAACCGGTAACGTCTACCAGATAGAAATGAGGAAACTCCTTCAACTTCTGTCCAAGTTCTACAATGATAGTATCTTTAACTTCCTTTTTCATTTTACACGCTTTTTAAAGAGTTATTCAACTGATTTAGGATCAATCTTGATACCCTTACTCATAGTGCTTGAAATAAAGATACTCTTAATGTATGTACCTTTAGCAGCAGCAGGTTTCAACTTGATAACAGTAGCAAGGAATTCCTTTGCGTTCTGATAAATCTGATCAGGAGTGAAAGAAATCTTACCGATTGACGTATGGATGATACCAGCCTTGTCAACCTTAAAGTCGATTTTACCCTGCTTTACTTCCTTAACTGCCTTTGCAACGTCCATAGTTACAGTACCACTCTTGGGGTTAGGCATCAAGCCACGAGGACCGAGTACACGACCTAAAGGACCAACCTTACCCATACAAGATGGCATTGTGATGATGACATCAACATCTGTCCATCCACCTTTGATCTTTTCGATATATTCATCGAGACCAACATAATCAGCGCCAGCTTCCTTAGCTGCAGCTTCGGCATCTGGTGTACAGAGGCAAAGAACACGTGTCACCTTTCCGGTACCATTCGGAAGCGAAACAACGCCACGAACCATCTGGTTGGCTTTACGTGGATCTACACCTAAACGTACATCAATATCCAGAGAAGCATCAAACTTAGTAGTAGTAATTTCCTTTACCAACTCCGAAGCTTCTTTCAAAGAGTATGCTTTCCCTGCTTCAATCTTATCAGCGACTGATTTCTGATTTTTTGTCAGTTTACTCATTTTCTTAATTGAAGTTATTAATTATTTTCCAGGGAAGTCCCCTTTTACAGTGATACCCATACTTCTTGCTGTTCCGGCAACAAGCTTCATAGCACTCTCAACTGTGAAGCAGTTCAAGTCGCTCATCTTATCTTCCGCGATTGCCTTTACCTGATCCCAGGTAACCGATGCAACCTTCTTTCGATTAGGTTGAGCAGAACCAGACTTCACCTTTGCTGCCTCCTTCAGTTGAACAGCTGCAGGTGGAGTTTTGATGACGAAGCTGAATGACTTGTCGGTATAGTAAGTGATAACAACTGGAAGGATCTTTCCAGCCTTATCCTGGGTCCGGGCGTTGAACTCCTTGCAGAATCCCATGATGTTTATACCCTTGGAACCCAATGCAGGTCCTACTGGAGGAGAAGGATTTGCAGCGCCACCTTTAATCTGTAATTTGATTAATCCAGCAACTTCTTTAGCCATTTCTTTGTTAATAATTATTTAATTGGTATAAGTCGAAAGATTGGAAGCATCTCCGACCGTATATTTGAAATAGGGGCACCGTAACAAATACCTCTATTTCACATTGTCTCATTATTCTTTCTCAACTTGCATGAAGCTCAATTCCAATGGTGTCTTGCGACCGAAAATCTTAACCATGACCTTCAACTTACGCTTCTCTGCGTTTACTTCCTCAATAACACCGCTGAAGCCACTGAAAGGACCATCGGTCACCTTGACCGCATCATCAACGGCGTAAGGAATAGATGTATCATCTGACAACTCAGACTCTTCTGCATTACCCAGCATACGATTAATATCGGACTGTGGTACCGGAGAAGGATTGTCCAAGCCACCCAAGAAGCCAAGTACATTCGGCATGAAACGCAAGGTGTGAGCAACATCACCCACGAGGGATGCTTCAACGAATACATATCCTGGGACGCTAATTTTCTCCTTGACAACCCGCTTTCCATTGCGTAAAGTTGCATGTTTCTCCATCGGTATCAGAACCTGAGAAACATGATCCTGCAGCAATTGATTATGCTTGATCTCAGCATCAATATATTCCTTTACCTTGGCTTCCTTACCGCTAACGGCTTTCAGCACATACCATTTTTTTCCTGTCTCAGCCATCTCAGAAATTGATTAACTTGGATAGATCGCGCTCATTAATGCCCTGAAGACAGAGTCCATGCAGAACACAATTAATGCAATAACGAGGGAAGCAGATAATACAACCACTGCACTGTGAGTAAGTTGTGCCCATGTAGGCCAAGTAGTCTTATGTGCAAGCTCGTCGTAACAAGCCTTACAATAATTTGCTACTTTTTTAAAAAACTTCTTCATATTGTATTTTTACTTAGCACGGGAAGCAGGACTTGAACCCACGACCCTCGGTTTTGGAGACCGATGCTCTACCAACTGAGCTATTCCCGTAAAAGGATTCCCGAAACCGCAGTTGCGGGAATCTTTATTTAAATTAATCTTTCCGATTACTTCACATCATCCAAGATCTTCGTGATCTGACCAGAACCAACGGTACGACCACCTTCACGGATAGCGAAACGCAAGCCTTCATTCAGAGCAACCTTGTAGATCAATTCAACCTCGATCTCAACGTTATCACCAGGCATTACCATTTCAACTCCCTCTGGAAGCTTTATCTCACCAGTACAGTCCATAGTACGGAGATAGAACTGAGGACGATACTTGTTACCGAATGGAGTGTGACGACCACCTTCTTCTTTCTTCAAAACGTAGATAGAAGCCTTGAAGTGATCATGAGGAGTAATAGCTCCCGGGTGCACAACAACCATACCACGTTTAACCTCATCCTTGTCGATACCACGGAGCAACAGTCCTACGTTATCACCAGCTTCACCTTCTGGCAGAGTCTTGCGGAACATTTCAACACCGGTAATAACAGACTTCTTATCCTCTCCAAGACCGAGCAGCTGAACTTCGTCACCGATCTTACATTTACCAGTTTCGATACGACCTGTAGCAACAGTACCACGCCCCGTAATTGAGAATACGTCCTCAACAGGCATCAAGAAAGGCTTATCAACCTCACGAACAGGCTCCTGGATCCATTCGTCAACGGTATCCATTAACTTCATTACTGAGTCAACCCACTTTGGAACACCATTCAGTGCACCCAGCGCAGAACCTTGAATAATAGGAGTATCTTCTTCGTAACCATACTGCTCCAGAAGTTCACGCAGCTCCATTTCAACAAGCTCGATCATTTCAGGATCGTCAACAAGGTCACATTTATTCAAGAAAACAACCAAGCGAGGAACGTTTACCTGGCGAGCCAGAAGAACGTGCTCACGCGTCTGTGGCATAGGACCATCAGTTGCTGCAACTACCAAGATAGCACCATCCATCTGGGCAGCACCAGTAACCATGTTCTTGACATAGTCGGCGTGTCCCGGGCAGTCAACATGAGCGTAGTGACGCTTTGCTGTTTCGTACTCGATATGGGCAGTATTAATGGTAATACCACGCTCTTTCTCTTCAGGAGCATTATCAATCTGATCGAAAGACTTAACCTCCTCGCCTGTACCCAACTTTTCGTGGAGCACTTTGGAGATCGCGGCCGTCAAAGTAGTCTTACCGTGGTCGACATGACCGATTGTACCAATGTTTACATGCGGTTTGGTACGCTTAAATTCTTCCTTAGCCATAGCTTTACTATTTTATATAATTGAATTAAATTATCGAACTATTCTTGTTTTTCTCCGGTCTTAAAAAAGTTCCGAAGTAGAGCTGTAACTGAGAGTTGAACTCAGGACCTCTTCCTTACCAAGGAAGTGCTCTACCACTGAGCTATTACAGCATAGTTGGAGCGGAAAACGGGACTCAAACCCGCGACCCCCAGCTTGGAAGGCTAGTGCTCTATCAACTGAGCTATTTCCGCAAGACAGGCTCTTTCGCATTTGGCTTCACCTCAGTTCCGACCGGAGCGAAAATGCCTAAAAACTTCTACTGAAGTGGGTGGTGATGGATTCGAACCACCGAAGGCATAGCCAGCAGATTTACAGTCTGCCCCATTTGGCCACTCTGGTAACCACCCTTATCTTAACAACCTCGTCTCTTCAATCAGCCAGTCTTCATTCTCATCTTTCGAGCCTCTTGTCGGATTCGAACCAACGACCCCGAGATTACAAATCACGTGCTCTGGCCAACTGAGCTAAAGAGGCAATTCCTTGCAGCCGTCAGGCTACGTTTTCAGGACGTGTTGTAAAACGGCTGCAAAGATACGACTTATTTTTTAATCGCCAAAACTTTTTCGCCATTTTTTTAGCGATCACGCATTTTTTCTTTGAATTTCGTCAATTGTACCTTTAGGCTGTCAACGCATTGGTCAATGCTCTCCTCAAAGGTATCACATGTCTTTTCCACAAACAACGTGTTTCCCGGAACCATGACCGATATGCTGGCTTCTTTATTTAAAGCTGTAGCTGGTTTGACGACTTTTAATTGCACCTCTACTTTCTGAATGTCTTCATAAGATTTTTCCAACTTGGCGACTTTCTTTTCGATAAACGCCTGTAACTTCTCGGTAGCGTCGAAATGGATCGACTGAATCTTAATTTCCATAGTTACCTCCTGTTTTAAAGGTTAAGCCCTTGGATGGGCATTCGTATATACTCGCTTCAACTGCTCAAATGTCGTATGGGTATAGATCTCCGTCGTAGACAGGCTCTCATGCCCGAGCAGTTTTTTCACACTTTCAAGACCTGCATTGTGATTCAGCATGACGGTAGCGAAAGTATGCCTCAGCACGTGTGGCGTGCGTTTCTTCAGGGTACATACCCGCGAGAGATTCTTCCTCACCTCGTATCTCACCTGATTGCCATGCATCCGATCTCCATTTTTGGCTAGGAACAATGCCTCAGATTTCTTGACCACGCTCTTGTCGCGCAATGCCATATAGTCCTTTAACGCATGGGCAAGCTCTTCACCGAAGGGAATGATCCTCTGTTTATTCCTCTTACCGGTTACCTTTAACTGTCGGTTTTCGAAATCCACGGCAGCATCATCTAACCCCGTCAGCTCCGAGAGGCGAATTCCAGTCTCATAGAATGTAAGAAGAATGGTACGCGCACGCACATCTTTGTATTCGGCTCCCCACATTCCAAGATCCAAGAGCTCGTCCATTTCAGACTCTTTTAGGAACTGGGGAAGGGGTCTGCTTTCCTTGGGACCTTTGATGCCATGCACCGGATCCTTCTCTACTTTATGATGAATGAGGGCAAAGCGATAAAAGGAACGCAAAGCACTTAGTCTCCGATTAATCGAAGTGGCATTGTTTCCCTTATCCATCATACTCTCCATCCAGTCACGGATGATATCAGAGTCAACCGACTCCCACGAGAGCTGATTATCTAAATTTTTGAAGTACGACTCAAAAGCCCGTAGGTCGTCGCCGTAGCTTTTCACTGTCAGTTCAGAACGGTTAAGTTCATACTGCAAGTAGTTCAAAAATTCCTCTATCATCATATCACGCCGCTTACTTCAACAACATTTCGGCAACGAATATACGGAAATTAATTGAAACCACCAAATTTTCGGAGGGATTTTTTATTCCTCCTCTGCGCGCAGCTTCTGTACGTAGATAGCATGCTCCATCTTGAGTCTCTTCAAAACAGATGGTTTGTCATATTGCTGACGAGCACGGAGCTCCTTTACGACACCTGTTTTTTCAAATTTTCTCTTGAACTTCTTCAAAGCTCTTTCGATGTTTTCGCCATCTTTTACTGGTACAATAATCATTGTTTTTGTTTTTTATTTTATATTAAACATATTTGCTTTGGGCATATAGCCCATTTAGCGGGTGCAAAATTACTACTTATTTGGGAAACAAACAAGTTTTTGAACGCATTTTCATTCAATTGTGCACAAATTATGTATCCAGCCCCCTCTTTTTCGCAATAAACTGCATCCCCTGACCGTTATATATCTCAAAAAGTGACCAACTAACTAATATGCTGAAGATTGTCCTTGTCATGCTTTGTGGGATGGGAGCCGGTTATTTACTCCGGAAGCGTTCCCTAAAGATCGTTCCGAGTCTGATCTCGGTACTCATCTGGGTATTGCTATTTCTATTAGGTACGGAAGTTGGAGGCGACAAGAGGCTCATCCATAGTTTGAGTACGCTGGGTCTCGAGGCACTAGTCCTGTCAGTAGGCGGCGTCTGCGGAAGTGTTCTACTGGCATGGATCCTTTGGAAAAATATCAAACACGAGACAAAGAGCCATGACAGGTAGCGTAATCATCATCATCTTTTTCATCATAGGCATTATCTCCGGGTTATTGGAACTCGTACCGGAGGGATGGATAGGCAATAACCTGAGCTATTACGCACTGTGCGCGCTCATGTTTTGTGTAGGAATGACGATCGGCAGTGATCGCAAGACCTTAGGCAGCCTCCGGCAATTGAATCCCAAGTTGATATTGCTCCCCGTTCTTACGATATTGGGAACTCTCGCAGGCTGCATGGCTGTCAGCTTGATTTTACCTCACTGGGACTGGGCAAGTTGTCTCGCCATAGGTTCCGGGATGGGATACTATTCTCTTTCTTCCATCTTCATCACGCAAATGAAGGGGGCAGAGTTGGGCACGATTGCTCTTCTTGCTAACATCATCCGCGAAGTGATCACGCTTTTATTCGCGCCATGGATTGCCAAATATTTTGGTCCGTTGGCTTCTATCTCCGTAGGAGGAGCAACCTCAATGGACACGACCTTGCCCGTGATCACTCATGCAGCAGGACCTCAATATTCGGTGATCTCCATCTTCCACGGTTTCCTTTGTGATTTCAGCGTACCTTTTCTCGTGACCTTTTTCTGTTCCTTATGATCAAATAGGGCGAGTAGCCTCCTTCAGCCAGTCCTGCTCATCAGGAGAAAGATGAGGAGCAAGTTCTCGATATACCCAGGAATGGTATTGGTTTAACCATTCGATTTCCACCTGGGAAAGGAGGCTTCTATCTATCGGAGTGGTATCAATCGGGCACAAGGTCAATGGGGTCATTTGCAAGAACTTTCCAAACTCAGTTTCCAGGTAGGGCTCAATCAAAAGTACATTCTCTATTCTCACTCCAAACTTGCCTGCCAAGTAAATACCTGGCTCGTCTGTAACTGTCATGCCGCTCCGCAATGGGGTTGGATAATATTCCATCCGAATTTGGTGAGGACCCTCGTGGACGTTCAAATAGGACCCTACTCCATGACCTGTCCCATGAAGGAAATTAAGTCCCTCACGCCATAGGCACTCACGACCCGCTGCATCAAGCTGCGTACCACAAGCCCCGTCAGGGAACTTGACCAACTCAAATTGGATATGCGACTTCAGGACCAACGTGTAGATATGCTTCATTTCTTCTGTGATCGGTCCTAAGGCAATGGTTCTTGTCAGGTCAGTCGTGCCGTCCTGATACTGGGCGCCGCTATCAATCAAGATAAGCCCTTCAGGACTCACGGGGACATCTGTCTCTGGAGTTGCCTCATAATGCACGACTGCACTATGTTCTTGATAGCCTGCAATCGTATCAAAGGATATATCGCGGAAGAGGGGTTGCTCTGAACGAAGACCTGTCAACTTTCGGTCTAACGATATCTCTGTCTGTCCTCCAGCTTCGACAGCAGGCTTCAGCCACTTGAGGAACTTTACCATGGCGATGCCATCTTTCAGCATGGCATTCCTAAAGCCACGTATCTCCGTCTCGTTCTTATGGGATTTCATCTCCGGAATAGGGGATTGGGCACGGACGACCTCACGCGTTGGGGTATGGAACAAGGTATAATTGATCTCGTTGGGATCCAATTGTATGTTGTACTCAAAATAATCCTTCAACCCTTGTCGCACGTTTTCGTAATCATCGACTGCGATATGCTCCTCTTCCAAGTAAGCAGATACTTCTGGGGTGAGCTTCACATTATTAATATAAAGGGTTGCTGCATCAGAACTAATAAGGAGATAGGCCACAAAGACAGGATTGCAGTGGACATCCGTCCCCCTCAAGTTCAGCGTCCATGCGATATCATCAAGTGCTGCGACCAAGATACCATCAGCATGGTTCTCCCGAAGTGCCTGACGAATACGAGACAATTTACTCTGAGTCGGTTCCCCAGCATATTCCAACGGTTGCAGTTCTACCTTATTCAATGGAATGACGGGACGATCCTTCCAAATGAGTCGAAGAGGGTCAAGATTGGTCCGGACTGTTATGCCAGCCGACTCTCTCAACTCCTTGATCATATTTTCCACAAAAGCATTGGAGCTGACCATTCCATCCACTCCCACTTCCGGGCTTTGGACGCCATCAAGTTCCTTTGCTAACCACTGGGTAATCGACGGAGTCCCGGGCATTTTCATTTTCATCAACTGATATTCTGTTCCTTTCAACTGTTCTGCAGCAGCAAGAAAGTATCGGGAATCTGTCCACAGCGCGGCACTCGTCATCGTGATGACAGCCGTGCCAGCGGAGCCATTAAATCCTGAGATCCACTCACGGCCTTTCCAATGGTCACAAACATATTCACTATGATGTGGATCTGTACTGGGAAAGACAAATGCCGATAGTTTTTCCCGCCTCATCAACTCACGCAGTTGCTCTATTCTGGTATTAATCACGTTATTCATAATCGGTTTTGTAAAATAGACATGGCAAAGATAGAATTTTTTAAGAATAATAACAAATTAAAAACTAAATAAATACTGAATATAGATCTTTTTTTATTAATTTTGCGCGTGTAAAGACAGGTGGCTCGAATCTACCGCTTTGAGATCGAAAGATTTTAAACTTTAAATAATTTATATTTATGGCTTATTTAACGAACGAAAAGTTGACCATCGTCGGCGCAGCCGGCATGATTGGTTCCAACATGGTCCAGACAGCTTTAATGCTGAAGTTGACTCCTAACATTTGTCTCTATGATGTATTCTCCGCTGAAGGTGTAGCTGAGGAAATGCGTCAGAGTGGCTTTGACGATGCGAACATCGTTTCCACAACAGATCCTAAGGAGGCTTTTACAGACGCTAAATACATCATTTCTTCTGGTGGTGCTCCTCGTAAGGAAGGTATGACACGTGAGGATTTACTTGCAGGCAATTCCAAGGCTGCAAAGGAACTGGGACAGAACATCAAGAAATACTGCCCAGACGCTAAGTTCTGTGTCGTTATCTTCAACCCCGCAGACATCACAGGTTTGGTAACCTTGGTACACAGTGGATTGAAGCCGAATCAGGTTGCTACACTCGCAGCATTGGACTCTACCCGTCTGAAGGGTGCTCTTGCTAAGCACTTCGGTGTTTCTCAGGCTGTTGTCAAGAATGCCTATACTTATGGTGGCCACGGAGAGAAGATGGCCGTCTTTGCTTCTCCAACAACTGTTGACGGAGTCAAATTACTTGATGTGATTGCTGGCAAGGCAAAGGTAAATGGCAAGGGCCTGACTGAAGAAGAGTGGGCTCAGATGCAGAAAGACGTAACACAGGGTGGTGCAAAGATCATCGAGCTTCGTCGCCGTTCATCGTTCCAGTCTCCTGCTTACCTCGCAGTCAAGATGATTGAAGGTGCCATGGGAGGTGAAGAGTTTAACTATCCTGCTGGTGCTTATGCCGATACAGCACGCTACAATCATGTGATGATGGCCCTTCCTACCCGCATCACTTCTGATGGAGTTTACACAAAGCCTGTGATGGGTACGGCTGCAGAGATCGAAGCTTTGGACGCTTCTTACAAGCATCTGCAGGGCATGCGTGACCAGGTGATTGCTCTTGGTGAACTGCCAGCAGTTGAGGATTGGAGCAAGGTGAACCCTAACCTCTAAATCATCAACGCAACATGATATGATAGGGACAGGTCTCCGGGCCTATCCCTATTTTTTAATTCAAGTCAAGAATTTTACCTTTATGCACGATATTGACTTACTTTTTCAATATTATTACCGACCCTTATGCCTCTACGCTACCCACTATCTTCAAGACATGGAGGCAGCCAAGGATACGGTCCAAGATTGTTTTGTCCGTTTGATCGAACAAAACCGAGAAGAAAAAGCAAGCGATAACATCAAGGCTTATCTTTACGCGTCTGTTCGCAATGCATGCCTGAATGAATTGCGAAAGACAAATCCAATTGACGCAAACCTATCCCCATACGACTTGGAAGGGGTCATCAGTGACGAAGAGGCAATAGACCGCTCTTTCCACGAAGCAGACTTATGGACCGCCATTGACAATTTACCAGCACGATGTCGCCAAATTTTCCTAATGAGCAAGCGTGACAACATGAAATATAAGGAGATCGCACAACAGCTTGCCATATCAGAAAAGACAGTTGAGCATCAAATTTCTAAGGCTTTCAAAATCCTTAGAAAGAAGGAGGGTGACATCTTTTACATGCTCACTTGGGTGGCATAGTCTGTTTTTTAATCTTTTAACATCTCCAAGTCACAAATGTTACCATTCCTTGGCTTTTATAGTCATACCTTTGCCGGTGTAAATCATAAAAGGAATACGTATCATGTCAGAAAACAAAATGTTTTGTTTCCAATGCCAGGAAACAGCAAAGGGAACGGGTTGCACCGTTCGTGGTGTATGCGGGAAACTGCCCGAAACGTCAAAGTGGATGGATCTACTGCTGAGTGTCGTTCGAGGTATCGGGACGATTCAGCATTGTATGAACAAAGCCGAGATCAAGACCGAGCAACGCATAGGCGACTATCTTGTGGACGCTCTCTTCTCCACCATCACCAATGCCAATTTTGATGACCAGTCGATCTTGAACCGGGTGGACAAGGGAATCGCGTTGAAAAGAGAATTGCTGAAGAAGGCAAAGGATCACAATATTGCTCTGCCCGATTACCAAGAAGTAAAATGGGGAGGAGAAAAGGAAGATTATGATGCCGAAGGCCGGAGAGAAACCGTGCTCAGAAACTCTGATGCAGACCTACGGTCGTTGAAAGAATTAATCGTGCTCGGACTGAAGGGAATGGCTGCCTACTATGAACATGCAGCACGACTGGGGCAAAGGAATGAGGAGATCATCGACTTCCTCTGCCAAGCCTTATTTGTGGTCAGCAATCCGGATGCAGATTTACAGGATCTTCTCTCAACGGTCCTAGAAACAGGGAATTACGGTACAGAAGTCATGGCATTACTCGACAAGGCCAATACTACGGCTTATGGCAATCCAGAGGTTACCGAAGTAAATATAGGCGTGGGCAAGAATCCTGGCATTCTCATCAGCGGGCATGATCTGCATGATATAGAAAGTCTCTTGGAACAAACAGAAGGGACCGGCATTGATGTCTATACACATGGAGAGATGCTACCCGCCCATTATTATCCGAAGCTCAAGAAATACAAACACCTTGTCGGGAACTATGGGAATGCATGGTGGAAACAAAAGGAGGAATTCTCTAAATTCAATGGTCCCATTGTC
Organism: uncultured Prevotella sp.; assembly: GCA_900316015.1. Lineage (GTDB taxonomy): Bacteria > Bacteroidota > Bacteroidia > Bacteroidales > Bacteroidaceae > Prevotella. Next base: position 20,798 of record ONBG01000030.1, read on the forward strand.
TTCACGACGAATTGCATCGTGCCTCCTCTTCCTAACGCTAATTACAAAGATCGTGTCTTTACCACAAACTCGACAGGATACCCCGGATGGAAACATATCGAGGCAGATGCCAATGGAGAGAAGGACTTCTCACCCGTCATTGCCATGGCAAAGACCTGTCAAGCCCCAGAGGAAATCGAGACGGGCCATATCATTGGCGGTTTCGCCCATTCTCAGGTATTGGCGCTTGCCGACAAGATTGTAGATGCAGTAAAAAGTGGTGCCATCCGCAAGTTTGTCGTGATGAGCGGGTGCGATGGTCGAATGAAGAGCCGTGACTATTATGCTGAGTTTGCCAAGGCTTTACCAAAAGACGTAGTCATTCTGACCAGCGGATGTGCGAAGTTCAAATACAACAAGTTGGACTTAGGGGACATCAACGGTATTCCACGCGTATTGGATGCTGGCCAATGCAATGATTCCTACTCTTGGGTAGTGGTCGCGCTGAAACTGAAGGAAATCTTTGGAGCTCATGACATCAACGACCTCCCCATTTTCTTCAATATTGCATGGTATGAGCAGAAGGCCGTGATCGTCCTGCTCGCGTTGTTGAGTTTAGGAGTGAAGAACATTCACATTGGTCCTACCCTCCCAGCATTCGTATCCGAAGGGGTACTGAAAGTCTTAGTGGAGCAGTTCGGTTTAGGGACGATCTCTACCGTTGAGGATGACATCAATAAATATATAGGATAATCAAAATAAAGGCAATTATTGAAAGACCGTGACTGAAGGGTGGTATCATTACCCAATGAGTCACGGTCTTTTCGTAAGTAGCAGATAAGGACAGGAATAATTATAAATGTCCCAAGATCCAATCTCTAAGGATGATGGCATGATTACAAGTCTCGCTCTTGGCCCCATACAAAAGCGTCACGTTCGAATCCGCCAACAATTCCTTCACATGAAGGGCAAAAGGAGGCGCCAATGGATTGGCATCTAATTCAGCACGATATTTCTCAGCAAATACCACGTAGTTCTCTTCACGATGTCCAAACCATTTCCGGAGTTCTGGGGAGGGAGTCACGTCCTTATTCCATTCATCAATACTTGCATGTGCCTTCGAGAGCCCTCTTGGCCACAAGCGATCGATTAAGATTCGATACCCATCGTCTTCTTCTGCAGGAAGATAGACTCTTTTGATCTTTAAGTTCTTCATATCCATACAATTTCATAAGCTATCCAATCGTAAGAAAAGGAATTCGTTTCCTTGCCATACATAGTTGAAGGCAAAAATAGGGAAAAGAAGCGAAAGGAAACATAACAAATGTGCCTAATGATATGTAAAGTTTGTTAAAGGGAACAACGCTAACAGACCTGATTTAGGAAATCCAGAAAATATTTATTCAAAAGGCCATGGGGGGATTTCTGTTCCCGGTGTTATAGAAATGAGTTGCATAATGAGAACAGTGCTCACACATATCATAAAATGTGAAACAGTTTAAGATTACATTAGCGTTATTTTTGATTCTCATTCTCACTCCCTTGGTGGTCGGGGCAAAAAACCCGACTACCCTTCGGGAGCAGATGGAATGGTTGCACAAGAATCGAAAGGTCAACTTTGTGTATGATGCAGATATAAAAGTTGACAGGACTTACAATGGTCCTTCCATCAAGAAAATGCCTTTGCAAAAAGCACTCAAGACACTGTTCGATGGCACAGGCATAGGATATACGGTTCAAGGCAATTATATCCTGCTGAAACAGAAAGGGAGCTATCTCACATCAGAACCCCTAAAAAACAGTAAGAAGATTCGTCATACCCTGAGCGGATATATTCGTGACGGGAATGGCGAGTCACTCATTAATGCAACCATTTACGATTTAACCAACCGTATAGGCACGACTACCAATGAATACGGATTTTATTCTATCACACTTCCAGAAGGTTCCCACCAGCTTCGATTCTCCTATATCGGCTTTGACGACCATGTTGAAAGCCTCCACCTCAACAAAGACGAGAGGATAAATATCACCTTGAAGGAAAACGGAAAGTTGCCTGAAGTGATTGTCAATGGTGACATGAACTCTCCTTTACTCAATACACAGACCGGAAAAAGGTCCTTTTCCCGAAAGGATATCCAAAGTGAATTTGCACTACTTTCCTCACCCGACGTTGTCAAGACACTTCAACGTACCAGTGGCGTGGCAGAAGGAATAGAGATGGCCAGCGGACTTTACGTACATGGTGGAAACAATGATGAGAACCTTTTCCTGATCGATGGCAGTCCCCTTTACCAGATTAACCACACCATGGGACTATTCTCTGCCTTCAATGTGGACATGGTCAAGAATGTTGATTTCTATAAAAGCGGTTTCCCTGCCCGTTATGGAGGTCGGCTGTCATCCGTCATTGACGTCAGGACCCATGATGGTGATATGGAACATTACCATGGCAGTTACCGGATCGGCTTGTTGGACGGAAGCTTCCAAATAGAAGGTCCTTTACGAAAGGGCAAGACCTCCTTTAACTTTGGGATCCGACGTTCTTGGATGGACTTGATTTCCAGACCTATCTTCATGATCATCAACCATAGAAACCAAGAAGAAGATTTCATGCTCAACTATTATTTCCATGACTTGAATGCCAAGATTACCCATATCTTCAACAATCGGTCGAAGATCTACCTAAGTGTCTACAGCGGAAACGATGCCCTGAACACAAAGTACAAATGGTATTACATGGACAAGAAGACAACGCCCGACGACTATGATCAATCGAAGGCAAGGTTTAGTTGGGGAAACCTCAATACTGCTATCAACTGGAATTATCAGTTCTCACCAAAGCTCTTTTCTAATTTTACGGCAGTCTATACGTACAACCGTTCCCACTACAAGTACGTGAATGATGACATTGAGCACACCTATGATAAAAAGATCAGCAGCATATCCCACACCGAGCACAACTATCGCTCCACCATCAACGACTTAGGGTCCAGGATGGCATTCGACTATCGCCCAAGCCCTCATCACCACATTCGGTTCGGACAGGATTATACCTTGCACCTATTCCATCCCCAAACCCAATTGCACATGGACTTCTATGGCGGAGGAGACGAGATCGATACGCTGAGAACGACAAGCGCAAATCGCCACACTTCTCATGAGATCAATGTATATGGGGAAGATGAATATACGATCAATGACCATTGGAGTATCAATGGTGGATTGAACTTCGATTTCTTTAGTATTGGAAAGAAACATTTCTGTCATTTAGATCCCCGATTGGCGATCAAGTACCAAATCAATCCCTGGCTGTCATTAAAAGCCTCTTATACCATGATGACTCAGTTTGTACACAAGATAAGCAATTCCTTTATAGACCTGCCCACCGACTACTGGGTCCCGACCACTGAACGACTAAAGCCCATGCATTCTCATCAGATAGCCGCAGGCATCTACAGTCAGCTGAATCAGCATTGGTTTCTCTCCTTGGAGGGATATTACAAGGCATCCGTCCATCTCTTGCAATATGCCAACTGGAGTGGTCTGGAACCGCCTGCCGCCAACTGGGACCACATGGTCATGGATGGAAAGGGGAGGTTCTATGGAACGGAGCTGGATGCCACGTATCGCGGCAATCATCTTCATTTTGATGCCTCCTACACACTTTCATGGAATAAGCGCAAGTACGATGAATTCTACCACGGATGGTATGATGCTAAGTTCGACAACCGGCACAAGATCAACTTGACGGCTCGCTACCAGTTCAATGATAAAGTGGAAGGATATGCAGGGTGGACCTTTCATACGGGCAATCACATGACGCTCCCAACCCAGTCCGTCAAATCCCCACTATTACCTGTAGACAAGGAGAATACCTACCGCAGAAGGTCAGAGATGGGAAGTACAATGGAGATCTTCGAGAAACCCAACAATATCACGATGCCAGCTTACCACCGTTTAGACATGGGATTTAATTTCCATCATACTACCAAGCATGGTCACGAACGCATCTGGAACTTGAGCATATACAATCTCTACTGTCATTTGAATACATTGTACGTGGATGTGAAAGAGGATGAGTACGGATATTATAAAGCCAGGACTCATGGCTATTTTCCCATCATTCCTTCTTTCAGTTATACGATAAAATTTTAACGGATGAAACAAATTTTATTTCCATTAGCCTTGCTCTGCCTGTTGAGTGCTTGCAAGGATAACTTTCATCTTGAGGGCGATGAGAATGTCCCCAAGATCGTAGTCTATTGCTTTCCTTCACTAACAGATACGACCTTCATCAATGTCTCTGCCAGCTCACCAATCAAAGCAAATAGCAACCGCCATGATATCTATTCCATCAACGATGCGAACATCATCTACAAGATTAATGATATTCCCCAAACCGTTTCCTTCTTAGGTGATGGGAACTATTACGTGTTAGGTTCCCACCACGCTGGAGATAAGGTCAGCATGGGTATTTCTGCCAAAAACTTTGCCCCGGTTTTCGCCAAGACCAGCATGCCAGAAAGCACCCCGATCACCATCAACAAAGTGATAGACATCAAGAAATATGACTCTGACTACGAGGATGTGAGATATTTCACTCAGTTACAAGCCTCGTTTACGGACGATGCCGCTACGAAAGATTACTACGGGCTGATCGTCACCAACTCCTCCTATTACCAGAGCAGTTATGGGGACACTATCTCTACAATCAAGGAGAGCACAGTCGTGGACTTAGACATCAGCGATGAGCCTGTGTTGCACCCACTCCAGGATGTTGATAATGATTTCGGCTTCAGTAGGAACTTCATCAATAACTTCTATTATTTCAATGATGCGCTCTTCAACGGGAAGACTTACACCTTACATCTCAACATCCCCAAATTTTCCTACTATGGAGACCTGCAAGTTATCCTCTATAAAATATCTCCGGAATTCTACCGTTTCCTGAAAAGTATAAATGACATGAACAACAACGACCTTGCCCAGAAAGGATTCTCCCAGATCATCCCAACCGTCTCGAATATAAAAGGAGGCATCGGGATCTTCGCAGGATGCAATGAGTCGCGAAGCAATATCATCAAAAAGGAGTCAACAAAATGAAGAGTCGACAAATTCTTTTTTCCGCCCTTCTATTTATCCCTTTATGGGGTCAAGCCAGTGAAGACGAGGACTCCATCTTCACATGGAAGACGGTGGTCAGCGACGATGTGCCCCCTACATGGTCGGCAGGTCTCTCGCTGGGCATTGAGGATGCCAACGATGACAGTTGGAGCATAGAGCTGCATGGGGCATGGCTTCCTCTCAAATATGCCGGTATCTCATTGGGACTGGCCATGGATCGTTCAGGAACCTCTTTAGTTGAGCTCTTCTCTGATAACGATGACTACGATGATGACGACCCAGACAAGATTTACAAGCTCAATATCATCCCTGCCTTGTCGTTCCGGACACCGACTCTATGGCTGAATAAGGCACACGACTACGGTCTGCTGCTTTCTTGTGAGCCGGGTATCCTCTTCTCTTTCCCCGCCAATGACAAGATTTGGGTCGAAGAACCAGGAATAGGGATGCACGGAGAAAAAGTGGCATACCGTCATCGTGTCAGGAATAAAGGGGGCGAGACAACCTTCTGGCGCATCCGGTCCTTTCTCGGGATCAGGTTCGCTGGCGGTATGATCTCCCTCGGTTGGGACACCTCCAACTATAATATAGAACTTTGCAGAAAAAACATGTATGACAAAGGGCACCGTATCTATGGACGCGACCACTACAAGCATTCCAAAACGGTCTTTTTGGCGATCTCTGTGGAATTATGATAAAAGGAATCTATTGCGAACAGTAAAACGACAAGAAATGAAAGAAGAAATGACAAAAGACCTGCGATTCGTCCTCAAGCACTATAAGACAGATACCTTAGATACCAAGATAGCATTAAAAGAAGTAAAAAGGCGTGCAGGCATCCGTACCCAAAGGCTATCGTGGAAATGGACTAGTATCGCTGCTATGCTATTAGCCTTCATTGCCACTGGAACTTATTATGCGATGCGACCTTCCGCAACGGTTATCGCTTCTGGTGATGTTCTTTTGAACTATACCTTGCCAGACAGTACCCATCTCACTTTATCGCCTCATTCCACCTTATCTTATCAGGGGAATAATTGCAGAAAAGTGAACATGACCGGCAAGATCTATTTCCAAGTAAGACACGACGAACTACATCCTTTCGACATCCAAGGGAAGATATGCCATGTAAGGGTTTTAGGGACACAGTTTGAGGTCGCAGAAAACAACTCCTTCTCCGAGGTCTTTGTCACAAGCGGGAGAGTTCTGTTCTCCTCGCGCTTTCAGAACGAAGGCCTCATCCTAACAAAGGGCATGAAGGCAAGACTAACAAAGGGTGAAAAGAAGCCCGTCAAGACAGGTACTGGCGATGTCAATTGCGTGGCATGGGCTACCCACCAGTTCCACTTTGAGAACACGCCTTTAAAAGATGTGCTTGCCTGCCTTTCCGACTACTATCATGTTCAGCTCACCTCCGATGATCCAGACAAGCGATTATCCGGTGACTTTGACGCTGACTCCATCCAACAGATCACAGCACTCATCGAACACGCCTTAAACGTAAGAATAGAAAGAAAGTAATACTTGATCATCCCATCATTTACCCTCCGTTCTGAACTTCAAGCGCTCAATGCATCTGAATTCTGATCGTTTTAGGGCAGCAATTGAAATAATTACGTGCAATATCCTTGCAAATTGCAATTGATTTTGTAATTTTGCAGGCACTAAGAAACATTCCAGTCTATTCTGACTACACATTAAGCCGAGTCAGAAATTCAGGATCTATTCTTATTACTTTAAAAAAGTTGCACATGATAGATGAACTGAACGCTTTCTTTACCCAATTAAGTGGTCTGCTTTGGGGCTGGCCCATGATCATATTGCTGTTAGGCACTCACCTGTTTCTTACCATTCGCCTGCGTTTCCCTCAGCGCAAGATTTTCACTGCCATCAAGCTATCAGTGAAACGCGACTCCAATGCTTCAGGAGACGTTTCGCAATTCGGTGCCTTAGCTACGGCATTAGCGGCAACGATTGGAACCGGCAATATCGTTGGCGTAGCCACGGCTGTCGCCTTAGGGGGACCTGGAGCTGTTCTCTGGTGTTGGCTCACAGGAGTGTTCGGCATTGCCACCAAGTATGCAGAAGGACTTCTTTCCATCAAATACCGAGTAAAATCCGCCGAAGGCAAGATGTTAGGTGGTCCGATGTATGCTTTAGAGCGTGGACTCGGTTGGAAGAAAATGGCGATTCTTTTTGCAGTATTCACTGCTATTGCCGCTTTTGGTATTGGCAACACCGTACAAGCCAATGCCATCTCGACCATCATGGGTGAGACCTATGGCATCTCGCCCTACCTTAGTGGTTTTATTCTCAGTGTGCTTGTCGCTGCCGTGATTCTCGGCGGTGTAAAGACCATTGCCCGGGTATGTGGATGGTTGGTACCTTTCATGGCATTATGCTACGTGATCGGTTGCATTTACATCCTCATAGCCAACCAAGCATTTGTGTGGCCTGCCATCAAGCTTATTTTCTCATCAGCCTTCACGCCTCGCGCCACAAGTGGCGGTTTTGCTGGTGGAACGGTATTGCTGGCCGCCCGCTATGGCATTGCCCGTGGGCTTTTCTCCAATGAGTCGGGACTGGGGTCTGCACCGATCGTAGCTGCAGCAGCCCAGACGCGCAATCCCGTCCGTCAAGCCTTGGTGTCTTCTACCGGCACCTTTTGGGATACTGTCATCATTTGTGCCCTAACGGGCTTGGTCATTGTGAGCAGTATCATTGCCTATCCAGACATCAGCTATTCCAACGGCGCAGCCCTTACAAAAGCTGCTTTTACCAAGATACCTTATGTAGGAGCTCCCTTGCTTAGTTTTGGCTTGCTCACCTTTGCCTTTAGCACTATCATTGGCTGGAGCTACTACAGTGAACGTGCCGTAGAGTATTTGAAAGGCGAGCGTTGGTCACATGCCTATCGTTGGGTATATATCATATTAGTTTTTGTAGGCAGCATAGCCAGTCTTCAGATCGTTTGGAACATCGCTGATTGCATGAATGCGCTCATGGCGATCCCGAACCTACTGTCCTTATTGTTCCTCAATGGCGTCATCGTCAGTGAAACCCGGAAATTCCTTTGGAACAACAGATTGGATGATGAGGGTTAGGACTTGCTTTTTAAGGGGAAAAGCTGATAGCAAATTGAAATTTGTATAATCATCCAGTATATTTCCCCTAAATTTCCTTGGATTTTTGTAAAATAAGTGATAATTTTGCGTTACCAAGGGAACAGTTATATCTACTGATGGCGAAAACAGACGAAGATTTTCTGATTGCATTGAGTGCTGGCAACACACAGGCTTTTGACTTTTTATTCTTGAAATATCAGCCTATGCTCCTGTATTTTATTGATGGCTTCATCAAGGATACAGAACAGTCGCGTGATATCTGCCAGGATATCTTCATCAAGATCTGGCAGAACAGGGAAGACTGCGGGAAGATCATGTCTTTCAAATCCTACCTATACCAGATGGCACGTCACGCCATCTTCAATTATGTTGAGCATCAAATGGTCAACAATAAGTTTATCGGGCATGAGCTCACCAAGCCAATAGAAACAGGCAACACAGAAGAACAACTCTTTGCCAACCAGTTACAGGAGATGATCGACTTATTAGTAAGCAAGATGCCAGAACAGCGACAACGTGTCTATAGGATGAGCCGTGAACAAGGACTCAAGAACAGTGAAATAGCCGCAGAGCTCGCCATTAGCAAACGAACCGTGGAGAATCATATAACGGCTGCCTTGGCAGAAATTCGAAAGTTAACAAAGCTCATGATCATCCTCTTTACATAAAGAATGTTAACGCTACTGTGTAATAGGTGACATTGGCTGTCTATATCAATAAACGACCATAAGGAAAATGAGTCAGGCTGATATCAACGAGATGATGAGGACATTCTTCGGGAACCATTTCTCCCGGGATGTCCGAAAGAAGTTCAACTGGTGGCTGGTCCATTCCGAGGAGGACGAAAGGGACGAGGCCATGGCTGAGCTATGGGAGCATTCCGCCCGTGAAACGGACCTGACGACCCTTGACGACCTGAATCGACTCAAGGACCAGCTACAGGACAAGCAACGGAGAGCAGCAAAGAGGAAAAGGGCCCTGCTCTTATCCGCAGCTGCCATCGCCCTTCTACTCGTGTCCTCTATCACGACTTTCTTTTGGTCTAAGAAGTACTTTTATGCTCAACATTCCGGGCAGGAATTCGTGCAAGTCATCGTACCCGATGGGGAGACCCGTTCTATGGTTTTGGACGATAGCACCCATGTTTTTGTCAATGGAGGTTCATTGCTCATCTATCCCAAGGAGTTTACTTCCGACACCAGGACAGTCTTTCTCTTGAATGGAGAGGCCAACTTTGCCGTTGCCAAGGACCCCAAGCGACCCTTTGTCGTGGAAACGCAGCATATCTCAATCACTGCGCTTGGCACGCAATTTGACGTCGACACCTATCCGGAGTCTAGACTTGTGACAACGGTACTGAAAGAAGGACAGACGAAAGTTGTGATCAATGACAGAAGGGGACAAGCCACAACAGAGCAATATCTGATGGAACCCAATCAGATGCTGTCTTATGACAAAGAAACAGGAAAGGTTCAAATCACCTCCATCGATGCCGACCAACATGCTTCATGGACAAAAGGAAACCTGATTTTCAGGGCGGCTTCCTTTGAGGAAATCATGCACACGCTTGAACATCGATATGGAGTCCATATCATTTGCGACCAACTTCATAAGATGTCGGGATCGTATTATGTCAAGTTCCGCTCCTCAGAATCATTAGAGAAGGTGCTTGATGTCTTGAATAACGTCAGCACACATTTCACCTATAGGCGGCAGGGTAACAAGGTCCACATCATGCCTCAATAACTTTTTTATGAAAAAGATCCAAATTTGACTGTGTGTAAAAGCAGCGATAGCTGTCTACGTATCAGATGCCGTGAGATAGTTCACCGTATAACCTAAAACTTTTTGATATGTAGAAACTGGAAACAATGACCGAAACATTACCTAAAAAGAGGGTCTTCAAGACGCTCAGAGTTCAATAACCGTCTATAAAGGCAACATATTCATCAAATAAAATTAAATCACATGAGAAACGAAAGAAAGCATCAAGTATGCCTTGTAATGCTTATCGTCTGTCTGTTTTTGTCGCCTCTTGGCTTGAAGGCACAAAAGGTTCAGTTCAAAGGCGATAACGTTACGTTGAAGTACGTTTTTGCTGAAATTGAGAAACAGACCCAACATTCTGTGGATTATGACGCAGACGTAGTCAACGTCAACCAAACCGTGAGTGTTAAGAATGCGAGTGGTTCCTTGTCACACGCATTGAGTACTGTCCTTGCGAACACAGGTTATAGCTATCGCATCAATGGACAGCACATTGTCATAAACAAGCGTGACAACAATCAAGGGCAAATTCAAAGGAACACCGGGGCAAGAAAAAAAGTTTCAGGTACCATCAAAGACGAAAACGGAGAGCCAGTCATCGGCGCAACGGTCTTTGAAAAAGGCACGAAGAATGGTACCGTAACTGATCTCGATGGTAACTTCACGATCAGCGTAAGCCCTAACAGCAAGCTGCTGATTTCTTATATCGGATATGAGAACATGGAAGTTACCGCAAACAATGGCATGAACTTATCTCTTAAGCGCGACCTGAAGGAATTAGACGAGGTTGTTGTCGTGGGCTATGGTGCCACCACGAAACGTGCCATGATCTCCTCTGTATCCCAGGTGAAAGCCGCTGAGTTGGAAACACTCCCAATCACCAATATCACACAGGGACTGGCAGGACGCTCCCCGGGTTTGATCGTACAAGGATCAGGCGGTGGTATCAACAAGACCAGCACGATCTCCATCCGTGGTGGTGACACTCCTTTAGTAGTCATCGATGGGGTGATCCGCGATTATAGCGACTTTGTCGCCATCGACCCAAATGACATCGAGTCCATGTCTATCCTGAAAGATGCTTCCGCTACCGCAGTGTACGGATCCCGCGCAGGTAATGGTATCTTGCAAGTGGTTACGAAGAAGGGACAGAGCGGCAAGCCTCAGTTTACCTATAACTTCAACCAAAGCTACTCCCAGCCCGTTATCTTCCCGAAGACCTTGAGCTCTTACGAGATTACTTCTTATGTGAACGAGGCATTGGCAAACGATGGCAAGGCACTTGCCTATTCTGATGAGGTGCTCCAGAAATATAAGGATGGCAGCGATCTCAAGAATTATCCTAACTTCAACTGGAAGAAAGCTGTTCTCCGCGATTGGGCTCCTCAGTCGAAGCATAATATCAGCATGACCGGTGGTAATGATGTGCACCAGTATTATGTCTCCTTAGGGCATATCGACCAGCAGTCTTTGTACAAGACAGACTCTCACTGGATGAAGCAGACCAACTTCAAGCTCTCCGAGACTGTCAACCTGAAAGACATCGGCCTGAAGATCAGTGCCGACTTAGACGGATACCTGCAGCACACGCGCTCTCCATACACATCAACGTCAAGCAGCTATTATGGTGTGTTCTCACATGTCATCAACAAGCTACCGATGTCCAATGGATTGAACAAGTACGAACAGATCCTGAACGGCGTAACCGACAACCCAATCGCTGAGACCTCTAGCGAAGCAGGTTATATTGCACAGAAGAATGCAGAGATGACGGGCACGGGTAACATCATCTGGAGCCTGCCTTGGGTCAAGGGACTGAGCTTGCGTGCTACGGGCAACTATCGTTTCTATCAGATAGACGACAAGTCCTGGCGTAACGACCCCATGTCATACGAGTGGGATTCTACCGAGCCAATGTCTTCCGGAGAGCCTCTTCTCAACCAGACCATGGAGACCGGACGTACCTGGACATTACAGTACTTTGCAGAATATCAGCGTGCTTTTGGGAAACATAGTGTATCTGCCTTAGGAGGGTACGAAATGACTTATGCCTACGGACATTCCATGGGTATCCATCGCGATAGCTATAAGTTCAACATCGACCAGATCGGCGCAGGCCCTGCCAGCACTCAGACGAACAGTGGCAGTGAGTGGGAAAGCGGTCGCGAAGGTTTCATCGGTCAGTTGAAATACAATTACGACAACCGCTATTTCGTTGAAGGAAGTATGCGTTATGATGGCTCTGATAATTTCCGCAAGGGCAACCGTTGGGGAACTTTCTATTCTGGAGCCTTGGGATGGTCGCTCGGCGATGAGGCATTCATGGCTTCTTTGCGCGAGAAGAACATTATCAACATGCTGAAGCTCCGTGCATCCTACGGTGAGATTGGTCTGGATAGTTGGAACAAGCCCTATTCGATCAGCCGCTTCGCATACCTCCCGTCTTACACCTTGAGTGGTACCGGTTATGTCGTGAACGGCAATTACGTGCAGACCTTCACGGAAGGCGCGCTTCCTGCAACCGAGATTACATGGTTCACAACCAAGCAATTTGACGCAGGTTTCGACTTCACCTCCCTAAACGACCGTCTTTATGGAATGTTCGATTACTTCTATTATAAGACCACGGGATTCTTGCATGCGCCTAATGCCATTGACGTAGGCTATACCGATCCCTTAGGAACCAGTCTGCCGAAGACCAAGACGAATGGTGAGTTCCGCCGTGAGGGATTCGAGGTTCAGTTAGGATGGCGTGACCATATCCGCGATTTCAAATATGACGTATCCTTTAACCTGACCAAGTACAACCAGCTTTGGGCGAACAATCCTGATGAGGCACTGTCCTCACAGATGAATCCCTACCAGCGTACTACTCAGCAGACAGGCTATTATGGCGTGATGTATCACAGCTTAGGGTATTTCAAGGATGAGGAAGACGTTCGCACGAGTGCGAAGCCTCTGAACTCTACGAACCTCCAGCCTGGTGATATCAAGTACCAGGATGTGAATGGGGACGGTGTCATCACCGATGCCGACAAGATCCGTTGTGGTCATAGCAGCTTCCCGACAGCCAACTATGGTATCAGCATCAACTTGAGTTACAAGGGCTTCAGTGCCAGTGCCCTTTTCCAGGGAGCAACTGGATTCGACATGTATCTCGGTGATTCTTTCAGTATGCAGAGCGCGCAGGCACCCACCACACCGCGCTATACTTTCCAGAAAGACTATTGGACACCATCCAATACAGATGCGAAGTTCCCACGTTTGGTTTCCTCCAACAGTGTCAACGGCAATAACAATACCTTGACTAGCGATTTCTGGCTGATCAACGGAGCTTATCTCCGCCTGAAGGACTTCCGGATCTCTTACGACCTGAAGTACAAATTGCTGAAGAAGGTATCTTGGCTCAGCAAGTGCAGCATAGGTCTGAGTGGCCAGAACATCTTCACGATATCCGATGCTACCGATTACGGACTTGATCCTGAAAATGGCTCTACCAATGGATATTACTATCCGAATGAGAGAGTTTATGCTATTAACTTAACCGTTGGATTCTAAATAAGAAACAGATATGAAATACAGAAATATATTATATGGTGCAGTCTTGGCAGGCGTTGCCATCCTGAGCTCATGCGATGTCATGGACACATCTCCGTCGGAGTCTTATTCCGAGGAACTGGTATGGAGCACCAAGTCTACTGCAGATGCCTTTGTAGAAAGTGCCTATTCTTCAATCTTAGGCGGACTCTATGCGGGTAAGTATGCCCAAATGGAAGGGTATTCGCCCAATGGCATCCATAGCAACCTGAATAACTTAGACGGTTTCCCCACAGAAACTGGACTGACCAATAGCTACGACACAGGGTTCAATCAGTTCAGCCGCCTCAGGATGTGCAACCTGATCATCGACAAGGCACAGAACTCCACCAACCTAAGTGAAGGTGAAAAGAAGGAACTGATCGCCCAAGGACGTTTCCTCCGCGGATTGGTATTCTTCTATCAGGCTCGCTGGATGGGACGCTTCGTTCCAATCACCAAACTGTTGTCTGAGAGTGATACCACAGACTTTAAGACCCCGTTGACCAGCAGCGTTGCCGAAAGTTATAAGTATGTCATGGACGATTTCAACGCAGCCATTGAAGGCTTGCCAGAAACGTCAGCTGCAGGCATTGGCAACAAATATGCGGCTTATGCCTTCGCAAGCCGTGCTGCCTTACAGGCCTATGCCTATACAGGCGATAAGGCGTACTTGACAAAGTGCATCGAGGCTTCTAATGCGGTCATCAATTCTGGTAAATATAAGCTGACATCCGACTACGGGAACATGTTCCAGGATGCGGGGAAGACGGATGCTGAGATCATCCTCGGCTACTACCGCCTCGACCAGAACACGCAATGTTCCTCGTATAACGAGTTGATTGGCTGTATTCCCAATATCAGCAATGATGAGATCAAGACCGCGGGCGGTTCTGCGTTCTTCAACAACGCGAATGGAAAGACCTTCGAGGGATGGGCTACCTTCTTCCCTTCACAAGAATTAATCGACCAGTATCTCGTCATCGACCAGAAGGATGGAAAGGCGAAGCCATGGGATCAGACCTCACAATACCTGAACAGCGTGGAGGAGAAAGACCCGTCCGGACTGAAGGTAGGGGACTTTGTCGACATCCCTGCGATATCCCGTAAAGTTCCTGATGCGGATGACATGGGATCCAATGCCAAAGGACAGAAGATCGTCAAATGGGGTGTTGTCAAGGACAATTCCAGGATCAACGAGATCATGTACAACCATCGTGACAACCGTTTCTACGGTACGATCGTCTACGACTCATGTTACTGGTTGCAGAATGAGCTGATTACCACTTGCTGCCGCGGTACTATGTGGGCTGGTGTCCGCCAAGGACAAGCTGACTCTTGGTACACAACGGCTTCAGGATACTACTGGAGAAAGAATGTCTATGACGTGAGTCCACGCTTGTATTGGAACGTCAAGACCAACTACCACTTCGTCATTGCCCGTTTGGGAGAGATGTACATGAACCTCGCCGAGGCAAAGTTGCTGCAAGGTGACTTAAGTGGCGCAGTCGCTGCACTGAACGAGACCCGCACGAAACACGGTCTGCTTCCTGCCTCTACCGCTTCCTCAGAACAAGAGGTATGGAGCGATTATATCCGCGAGCGCCGCTGTGAGATGGCATACGAGAACGATATCTATTGGTCGTACCTCCGTTGGGGTAAGTATGGAGGCTTCGCCAATGACGGTGCAGCACCAGGTGATGTCATCAATGCGCTGAACACTCCTGTCCACAAGATCCAGATCACCCACGACAGAAAGCAGTTCATGGTTGCTCAGATGGTAACCAATGGTGCGTGGAACCGCAACTTTACCGTCCGCAGATACCTCATGCCGATCCCGCAAGGACAGATCGACTCCAGAGCTGCCGGTGGCATTCATGATACCCAAAACCCAGGTTGGTAATTAAAAAACATCAGATTATGAAATTATTCAAATATTCTTTGATATTAGCTCTGGCAACCTTGATGTTCTCTTCTTGCCTGAAGAGTGATCTCGATGACCTGCCAGAATACGAAGACAATGATATCGTCAGTGTTCAACGCGTGGAATACAGGTTCGTTGGCTCAACCACAACGCCCAATGGTGACCCTATCGTGCAGTTCGTTACCTTAAGGAACAAATCTACGATTGACACCAAGTCGAAGACTGTTTCCATCCAAGTGACAGTTCCATCAGCCAACTCTACTTTCACAGAAAGTGAGCGGGCAAAGTGCTCGGTTAGCAATATCGCCGTCATGGTACAGGCCTCTACCGCTGCCAGGATTACGCCGGCAGGTGGCTCACCCGACTTAGGCGTGCCTGCCGACTGGTCGTCACCACACCAGTATGTGGTCAAGGCTGCCGATGGCAGTAGTGAGACATGGACCATTCAAATAACTAACTTTAGTAAATAACAATTGTAATGTGAAGAAGGGACCATGGCAATCGTGGTCCCTTCCTTTTTAAACAACGATGAAAACTCATTTTCTTTTATATCGGTTACTCCTCTTCCTGACGGTCTGCCTGTCTTCGGCAACTTTGCTCGCTGATGACGGGAATGCCATCAACCGCCCGTATGCCCCTGATGGGATTCCTTTTACCATCACCGACACGCCATGGAAAGCTGACCTGCAAGGCAACCACCGGGCCGTGATCCAGGTTGATAAGGCGAAGAGAAATGCTGTACGTGTCATCCTTCCTTGGCGGCGACCGGACCTACGGGTAGATACCAAGAGGATTAAGATTGTGGATGCCACCACTGGAGATACCGTACAGAATATCAAAGTCTATTCCTTGACACCGGAGAAAGGGGAGCTGGCATTCATACCGAAAACCGTTCCGGGGAAGTATTATGTCTACTACCTCCCTTACCGATATAGGAAAGAGGCTAATGATGCCCGGTACGGGAAACCGTGGAACGACTACCTCCCACCTGTTGATCATGCCGATCCTGCATGGCTTGCGAAACTACCACAAACAAGCTCCAAACTTCCTGTGGCAACAGTCCTGAGGTTCGAGGCGCGCTCAGCCTTTGACTTCTTTACAGAAATGGGGACGATTGCCACGCAACGAGAAACACAAGAATTGTTAGATGCGCATCCGGAAAATCCGATCCTCTTCCAAGAAGACCGCATCTACGCCATCCGGATGCAGAAGCAAATACCTGTCAGATGGACACATACAGGACTGAACAAGGCATTCGAGGGCAGTGCTCAACGCAATGAATACTATGTCTGGCAGGTCGGAGTCTGGGCTCCCCGGCAGAATGTGGACAAAGTTCGCCTCTCCTTCTCTGATCTGAAGGATGCACAGACAGGCGCGGTCATTCCCAAAGACCAGATCACCTGCTTCAACCAAGAGGGGACCAACTGGGACGGAAGCCATCTGTCGTTCGACATCAATGTCCCTAAAGGAACCATCCAAGCTCTCTGGTGCGGGGTGCAAATCCCAGAAAACGCAAGGCAAGGAAGCTACCATGGCACCGTCTCTGTTTTCGCAGCAGGCATGAAGACCCGTGAACTGCCTGTCACCATTCACGTATCCGACCAACTGCTCGCTGACAAGGGAGACGGGGACCTTTGGCGATTGGCACGACTGCGCTGGCTAAACTCCACCATCGGACTCGACAACCATCCTGTTCCACCTTTCAAGGCACTGTCCGTTGACCGAAATATCATCACGGCTACAGACAAGAACGTGACGATAGGAACCAATGGGCTCCCCGAGAAGATAGAGATCAATGGCAAGCAGATCCTCGCTCGCCCACTCTCCTTCTTGGTGAAAACCGCTCAGGGTGACTATGTTTTCCAAGCCTCTAACAGGTCTATCTCACAGAAAGCCGATGGCCTCGTCACTTGGCAAGCAGACAGCAAGCAAGGTGACTTCTCCTTCTCCTGCACGGCTCAGATGGAATACGATGGCTATATCCATTATGACATCAAGGTCTCGGCAGACAGCCCCACAGAAGTGGAGGACGTCCAATTGATCGCCAACTATACGCCTTACGTGGCGGAATACATGATGGGGACAGGACTGAAAGGCGGCTACCGTCCGGAGCAGTTCACGTGGGACTGGAAAGGACCTTATGACAGCTACTGGATCGGGAACACGCTCGCAGGTCTCCACATGGAATACAGAGGAGGGAGCTATCACGGACCGTTATTGAATGACTATAAGCCAGAAGCCCCACAGGCTTGGGCAAACGGCGGGAAAGGAACCATCGTGGTAGAAGGCAAGAAAGGCTCTGCTGCCACCGTGCTCACCCACACGGGCAAAATGACGATCAACCCAGAAGGCCGGACCTTCGAGTTCGCCCTGCTCATCACGCCCGCCAAGCCCGTCGACACACGCAAGCAGTTCTCACAACGCTACTTCCACTCGTTGGAGAAGGATTTCGACCATGCCGCGGAAGAAGGGGCAAACATCATGAACATCCATCAAAGCCGTGACCTGAACCCGTTCATCAACTATCCGTTCGTCGTCCGTGACTCCCTGAAAATGTTCATCAACCATGAACATCAAGAGGGACGGAAGGTTAAACTGTATTATACCATCCGTGAGTTGTCCAATTATTGTTCGGAGATCTTTGCCCTCAAGAGCCTCAACCATGAGATCTTCGTCAAGGGGGTTGGCTATGGGGAACCTTGGCTTTGTGAGCATCTCATCGATGACTACAAGCCAGCCTGGTACACGCCAGTCTCTGGGGAGCGACAAGATGCATCCTTGGTCATCACCGGTTTCTCACGATGGATCAACTATTACTTAGAGGGATACCGTTGGATGTTAGAGAACTATCACATAGACGGACTGTATATGGATGACGTGGCTTTCGACCGTGACGTAATGAAACGCATGAGGAAGATCATGGAAAAATACCGTCCGGGATCCCTGATCGACCTGCATTCCAATACGGGTTACTCCGTTGGGCCCATGAACCAGTACACAGGATTCTTCCCTTATGTCGACCGCCTCTGGTTTGGAGAGAGCTTCCAATACGACAAGATGACACCAGACGAGTGGTTCGTGACCTTCTCAGGCATTCCCTTTGGAGTGATGAGCGAGATGCTTCAGGGAGGTGGCAACAGATGGCTTGGCATGGTCTATGGAGCGGCGAACCGCCATTCCTGGACATCCGTATCCCCAGCCCCTGTCTGGAAGTTGTGGAAAGACTTCGGTATCATCGACGCAAAGATGATCGGCTATTGGGATGAGCACTGTCCCGTAACAACAAATCAGGAATTGGTGAAGGCAACCGCGTACGTCAAGCCCGGACAGGTCCTGGTCTCCATCGGCAATTTTGACACGCAAGACCACGATGTTCAGTTAAACATTAACTGGAAATCCTTAGGCTTTGGTCCTCAGGATGCCGTGATAGAAGCCCCGGAAGTGAAGGACTTCCAAGAGGCAACGACATGGAAAGCAGGGCAATCCATCCCGGTGAAAGCTAAAAGAGGATGGCTTCTCATCATACGGAAAAAAGGCGCATAAGCCTTCTCATCCACTTCTATAGAGACAAGCTAAGAAGCCCCGGTTGCAAGAATCTGCAATCGGGGTATTTTGATCAGGGAAAAAGATACGCTCTCTTTGGCACAATTTTTGTACCTTTGCAAATAAGAATCATCAAAGAAAAGAAAAGAATGGAAATCATTAAGGACAAAAGCTTCGGAGGAGAGCGACCGCTCTTCGGCATTCAGGATACACGACTGGAACACATCACGATCACAGACGGGGAGTCTGGCATCAAATGCTGCCAGAACTTAGAGGCTGACCATTGTAGGTTCTATGGAAAATACCCATGGTGGCATGTCGATGGGTCGGTGATCACTAACTGCTATTTCGCGCCGGAATCACGTTCCGCCATCTGGTATTCCAACCACATGAAGATGAAAGACTCCGTCATCGACGGCCCTAAGTTCTTCCGGGAAATGAAAGACCTATACCTCGAAAATGTCAAGATCACGGACGCAGACGAGACTTTCTGGCGGGTCGATGGACTGACTTTGAAGAACGTAGAGCTCCATCAAGGTACCTACCCCTTTATGTTCAGCAAGAACATCTACGTGGACGGGCTGACCAATGATGCCAAATACGTCTTCCAATACTGCCAGAACGTGGAGGTCCACCATGCCAAGATCACGACGAAGGACTCTTTCTGGGAATGTGAACATGTGACGATCTATGACAGTGAGTTGGATGGGGAGTATTTAGCATGGCACTCTCATGACGTACGCCTCGTCAACTGCCATATCAGCGGTGAGCAACCGCTCTGCTATTCCACCGACCTGGTCTTGGAAAACTGTACCTTCGATCAGGCATGCGACCGCGCTTTCGAGGACAGTACCGTGGAGGCGGACATCAAAGGGAGCATCACGAACATCAAGAACCCGATCTCAGGGCATATCATCGCCGACCAGATCGGTTCCGTCACGATCAATGAGTATGTCAAGCAGCCCAACAACTGCGTGATCGAGGAACGCCATCACACGACAAAAGAAATTGCATAAGATGAGCCAGAAATATGATTTTGATACTCCCGTGACACGACGGGGCACACATTCCTATAAATGGGATATCACCCCTGAGGACGATGTTCTCCCCTTTTGGGTAGCTGATATGGACTTCCCCACGGCACCTGCGATCATCGATGCCCTAAAGAAACGGGTAGAACATGGCGTATTCGGATACACCTTAGTTCCGGACAGCTATTATGACGCCATCATCAACTGGTTCAGGAACCGACACGGATGGGAGATCCAAAAGGATTGGATCATCTATACCTCAGGTGTCGTCCCCGCCATCTCCTGCGCCCTCAAGGCAATGACCCTGCCCGGAGAGAAAGTCCTGGTACAAACGCCGGTCTACAACTGCTTTTTCTCCAGCATCAAGAACAATGGATGCGAGATCATCGAGAATCCTTTGGTAAGGGATGGCAATAGCTATGCCATCGACTTCGATGACTTCGAAAGGAAATGCGAGGACGAGAAGACAATGGTGTTCTTGCTTTGCAATCCCCATAACCCATCGGGGAGGGTGTGGAAAAAGGAAGAGCTGGAACGGATGAACAAGATCTGCATGAGGAACGGAGTGAAGGTCATCTCGGATGAAATCCATTGCGAGCTGGTCATGCCAGGGTATACGTTCACCCCATTTGCCTCCATCAGCGAGGCTTGTAGGAAGAACAGCGTCATTCTGAACTCCCCCACCAAGTCATTCAACATCGCAGGACTGCAGATCGCCAATGTCATTTGCAGCGACGTGACACTGAGGCGGCGCATCAACCGTGCCATCAACATCAACGAGGTTTGCGACGTCAATCCCTTCGGTCCTATTGCCTTAGAGGCGGCTTACAATGATAGTGGGGAGTGGTTGGATGCCCTAAAGGAATACTTGTATGAGAATTACAAGACCGTCAAGGCATTTTTCTTCAAGAACCTGCCCAACATTGAGGTGCTCAGATTGGAAGGGACATATTTAGTATGGTTGGACATCTCGTCCCTCGAACTGACATCCGATGAAGCCACAGAGGAACTGCTGAAGCACGGGAAGGTGCTACTCAACAGCGGTACCCTGTACGGCAAGCATGCCGGGCAAGGCTACTTACGCCTCAACATTGCCTGTCCACGGGTCATGTTACAAGAGGGACTGAGAAGGATCGGACGGGTATTGAGCTCCTATACGATAGGCGATCAGGAATTCGGTTGCCCCGCCTAAAAAACAATGTATTGTACTGAATAAGTTGACACTTCATTAAAAAGAAGTAAAAGGAAAAAAAGTAATGAATCAGTACACTGAAGAAGAAAAACTTCTGTTATTAA
>ONBG01000031.1 GCA_900316015.1 uncultured Prevotella sp.
TAATAACAGAAGTTTTTCTTCTTCAGTGTACTGATTCATTACTTTTTTTCCTTTTACTTCTTTTTAATGAAGTGTCAACTTATTCAGTACAATACAAACCCGAAAAAGACTCTTTTGGGGTTGGGAAAGGGAATGGCCCATCCAAGGACCTACAGGACTATCCTAAGTATTTTTTCAGGCAACGGGCATGGATATTGTGACGGATCTTATTCAAGCTTTTCTCACGGATCTGGCGAACCCTTTCTCGTGTCAGGTCATACTTAGACCCGATCTCTTCGAGTCCTTCCTCTTTCCTTCCCAATCCATAATAATCCTTGAGGATATTGATTTCCTTATTTGTTAGGGTATCCCTCAAGACATCCTCCAAGTCTTTTGCCATAGACTCATGCTCAGATTGCTGGTCAGGAGCAAACTCATTGTCAGAACTCATCATGTCGCTGACCCGTGTTTCAGAATCATCCGTGACCGGCGCATCAATGCTGAGCTGATGGTTATCCGCTTCCATGGCTTTCCGCACCTTTTCCTCATCCATCCCAGAGATCTCCGCTAACTCTTCGGCAGAAGGCTGGCGTTGATGTTCTTGCTCAAACTTCGATATCTCCTGGTTTAACTTGGCCAAGGTACCAGCTTGGTTCATGGGCAGACGCACCATACGTCCCTGATCCATGATGGCACTGCAAATAGCCTGGCGTACCCACCATACGGCATAGGATATAAACTTGAAGCCACGCGTATCATCATATCGTTCAGCAGCCTTTACCAAGCCAATATTACCTTCATCAATCAAATCCTCAAGAGGAATGCCATAATGTTGGTATTGTTTTGCTACAGAGACGACAAAACGCAGGTTGCCTAATATCAACTTACTCTTTGCCTGTTCAGCCTTCTTTCCGCCTTCGTGTATTTTCCTTGCCAGGTCAACTTCCTCGTCAGGAGAAAGCATGGGCAAGCGGGAGATATCCGTTAAGTACCTTCCTAAAGACTGGTCACCACGATTGGTTATAGACTTTAAAATTCTCAGTTGTTTCATCATAATCTATTCATCTCCTTCTTGCATGAGGGGAGATAGCAAAAAGTGTGCCTGATTCAACGCCTTTCATAAGCATCCAATTGCCTTGACATCTCGTCATAACCATATTGGATGATCTCACATCCCTTATCAAAGTCGAACAGGCTGAACTGATTCATGGGCACATTGGCACAAATGTCAGGTGGAGTAAGTCGAATGGCCATCTGCGTATTGTTCTGCACAGACAGGCGTGCGACCCGCAAAGCCATGGTCATATAGTTCTCCGAGAACTGGAATTTCAGGAAAGGAAGCTTTCTGAGGATACTGTCTTCTGTCTCCGTTTGTGCCCGATGGGGTTGCAGGTAGGTAGAGAACGGCTGGTTATCAGGAGCGCTCACATTGACAGCGACCAAGAGATCCCCTCTCTGACGCCTGACCCGATCAAGAGGCAGAGTATTATGGACGCTACCATCCACATAGATATGGTCGCCATCACTCACCGGCTTAAAGAAGCAGGGGATGGAAATGGAAGCACGGATCGCATGTTTCAGCAAGCCCTCCTCAAAGACCTTCTCCCTGCCGCTGACCACATCTGAGGCACAACAACAAAAGGGGATCGGCAGGTCTTCAATCATTACATCACCAATGAGCCCATCCAATAAGGTCATGAGCCTGTCTCCACTCGCCACATGATCAAGGCCCAGGGAGATATCTATCAACGACAAGACTTCTTTCTTGTTGGTTTTTAGGATCTTGTCCTTTGTTTCCTGCAGTTTTCCTGCAGCAAACAACCCACCCACCAGTGCCCCCATTGACGTACCGGCGATGGACGTGATCCGGTAGCCCCTATCATGCAGGCAATCGATAGCACCAATGTGCGCATATCCCCTGGCTCCACCTCCGGACAAGACCAATGCCACATCCTTCGTCTTATATGAAGCCAGCCAGTCCTGTATTCTTTCGATGACATTCATATTCACCCTCCTTGTTATGTTGGTTCCTATTTCTCAAAATGCTGGTAGTCCTTGCATGACCTCCAGCTCCCACCCCATTTAAATCCGTGCTGGACAAACAATCGATAGCAAAGATCCGACTTCGTAATCTTGTAAGGGAACTGGGCATTCCGGTTTACGTAAGGACGCCCGCTCTCCGGTGAGACCTTGAGTTTTCCCGATCGTAAGACCTTGCAATAGGGATTATACAAGGTATTGATGTCAACGGCCATTCCTTGGGCATGCTTCGACAATCCAGCCGCAGCTAAAGTCTTCTTCCTGAAATTGAAACAAGTGGAATTGTTATCTTGCATCGAAGCCTCATCGTCTGCGTGGTAATCATCGATGAGACGCATCCTTTCGATGGGATAACGATGCTGGAATAAAGTATGGAAAATTTCTATTAGTTCCTGCGCAATGACCCTGTTGCATACCATCTCCCCTAAAAGGATATGTCCATGACCATCATAGTGAAGGACTTTCAGATAGCGCAACTGGGAACGGGGTACCGTACAGTTAGCCTTATACGAATGCCCCTTCATCCTTGCGAACACCGCATCGGGTATGGGCTCGGACACAAAGCAGCGAGATTCACCATATTTCTTGATGGTTCCCATACTGACCGACGATCCTGGGATCCATAGTTCCAAAGCCCGAACCTCTTGATCCTCATTGCTTCCATACAGGGATATCGTCCCCAACATCCAAATAAACAAAAAGACGATCTTTCTCATACTCCATGACATCCATTTTCAGAATGCAAAGATAACAAGAATCTCCCAAGATCGGCACGCTCAGGCAAAAGAAAAAAGTCCGGATCGCTTGTCCGGACTTTTTTTATTCCCTATCAAGTTATGCTTGCTTGATATAATCAACGATCCATTTCCCGACCTCAGTCGTGCCATACTGCTTACCACCTTCCACTTGGATTTCCGGCGTACGGACATTAGCATCAAGGCTGGCGTCAACCGCCTTGCGGACCAAAGCCCCCTCTTCCTTCAGGTTGAAATGCTCAAGCAACATGGCTGCGCTCAGGATCTGGGCAATCGGATTGGCTATGTTCTTACCAGCTGCCTGTGGCCAAGACCCGTGAACAGGCTCGAAGAGAGGAGTATGCTCCCCTAAGGATGCGGAGGGCTGCAGTCCCATGCTGCCGGTGATGCAACTGGTCTCATCCGTGAGGATATCCCCGAACGTATTCTCCGTCACGATCACATCAAAGAAACGAGGTTCTGTCAGCACGCGCATGGAAGCATTGTCGATAAACATATAATCCGTCATGACTTCCGGGTATTGCGGTTCCATCTCCTTGGCAATCTGGCGCCAAAGGCGAGAGGAGGCAAGGACATTCGCCTTGTCAACAACAGTCAGATGCTTTTTACGCTTCATGGCAAACTCGAAGGCGACCTTCAGGATGCGCTCAATCTCAGGACGATAATAAATATCCGTGTCATAAGCCTTGTCATTATCCTGATATTTCTCACCGAAGTACATCCCCCCTGTTAATTCCCGGATCACGATGAAGTCAGCTCCTTTCAACAATTCATCCTTCAACGGAGACTTATGGAGTAAGCAGTCGAAGGTGGCTACCGGACGTAGGTTTGCGAAAAGTCCTAATTTCTTACGCATGGCAAGTAAGCCCTGCTCTGGACGAACCTTTGCGGTTGGGTTATTATCGAAGCGCGGATCACCCACGGCAGCGAAGAGTACGGCATCGGCATCCATGCAAGTCTGGAACGTAGCATCAGGGAAAGGATTCCCCACCTCATCAATCGCGTGCGCGCCACAAATCCCCTCATGATACTCAAAGGTATGGTTGAACTTCTCAGCGATGGCATCCAACACCGCCACGCCTTGTTTCATAATCTCAGGACCAATACCGTCGCCTGAGAGGACGGCTATATTCAATTTCATATTATTTTGATTTAAATTATTCTGTTGACGTAGATTTCTTTCGAGTTTCATCCTCAAAGATATTCAACATCTTAAAGGTAGCTTTGATGGCAGCCTCGGTCTGGTCAGAATCGATGCCTTTGGTTCTAACCAATCTATCGCCAAAATGCCATGTGATATTGGTCTGCACCAAGGCATCCGTCCGACCTCCAGGAGGAATAGTCACGGTATAGTTGGCCAATATCGGGAAGGTACGCCCCAAATTTACCTTGTAGATCTTTCGGAGAGCTTTCACAAACGCATCGTATTGGCCATCGCCATTACTCTCGGCAGCATATTCTTCACCATTGATGCTAACCTTAATGCTTGCTAAAGGCTTTAACCCATAAGAGGTTGACACCATGTAGCTTATCAGCTTGATCTTATCGTCCGGTGTCTCATGTTTCAAGACATCGGAAACGATGTAAGGAAGGTCATCTGGAGTAACAAGCTCCTTTCTGTCCCCTAATTCTGTGATCCGCTTAGTCACCTTCTTGGTTTGGTCTGGTGTCAACTCAAGACCCAGTTCCTGAAGGTTACGTGCGATATTCGCCTTCCCACTGTTTTTGCCAAGTGCAAATTCACGTTTCCGTCCAAAGCGCTCTGGCACAAGCGCGTTTGAATAGAGACCTGCCTTATTATCCCCATCCGCATGTACGCCAGCTACCTGTGTGAAGACATTTTCTCCAACGATCGGTGTGTTCGGCGCAACGGCAATGCCACTGTATCCTGCCACAAGGTCGGACACAGATTGCAATTGGCTTTCATCAATATTGGTCTTGGCTTGGTACATATCCTTCAGGATCACTTGCACACTTGCCAACGGAGCATTGCCACAACGTTCTCCAAGTCCATTGACTGTTACATGCAGTCCTTTACAACCACTCAGCACGGCTGCGAGAGAATTGCTGACTGCCAAGTCATAATCGTTGTGCGCATGGAAATCAAAGTGCTTGTCAGGATAACGCTTGATCATCTTGCGCATAAACTCAACGCATTGCAAGGGATGGAGGATACCCAAGGTATCAGGGAGCAAGTAACGTTTCACAGGCGTGTCCTTTAAAGCATCCATCAACTGATAGACATAGTCAACGGAATCCCGCATGCCCCCACTCCAGTCTTCCAGATAAAGGTTCACCTCCAGTCCTTGGGAGACTGCATAGTCTATGCACTTCAATATATCCTGAATATGCTCCTCTGGTGTCTTGTGCAACTGTTGCGTGCAATGTCTGTAAGAGCCTTTCGCCAACAGGTTGACCACCTTGCAACCACAATCCTTGATCCAGTCGACCGACAGATGCCCGTCGACGAAGCCCAATACCTCAACCCTATTGAGTTTATGGATACTCCTTGCATATCTACAGATCATGGATACCGCATCCTTCTCACCTTCTGAAACACGTGCAGAAGCCACCTCTATTCGATCAACGTTGACATCGTTGAGCAGTTTCCTTGCGATCATCAACTTTTCATGAGGCAAAAACGAGACACCACTCGTCTGTTCCCCATCCCGGAGCGTGCAATCCATAATCTCGATGAAGGGATGCTGAATCTTACTGCTCGCTATTTGTTCAACTTTTCCCATGCTTCCACTTTATCTCTGTTCTGCACCAAGAAATCAACATCATCGAGCCCATTCATCAGGCAATGCTTCTTATATCCGTTGATCTCAAAGTGTTCACTATGCCCTGTAGCCAAGTTGGTGACTGTCTGATGAGGAAGGTCGACCTTTACCTGTGTCTGATGGTCCTTTGCAATGCTACCAAAGAGTTCCTGAAGGAAAGGCTCAGACACGACTACAGGCAGGACAAAATTATTCAATTCGTTGTTCTTATGGATATCAGCGAAGAAAGAGCTGATCACCACGCGAAAGCCATACCCGGCTATCGCCCATGCCGCATGCTCCCGAGAAGACCCAGAACCAAAGTTCTTGCCCGCTACTAAGATGCAGCCGCTATACGAAGGATCATTCAAGACAAAATCCTTCTTGAGGGATCCATCCTTGTTAAATCTCCAATCACGGAAAAGATTCTCCCCGAAGCCTTTCTTGTCTGTAGCCTTCAGGAAACGAGCGGGAATGATCTGGTCGGTATCTACATTCTCTAAAGGAAGAGGAATGCAGGATGATGTGATAACGTCAAATTTCTGTTTCATTGTTGCAATTACTTTAAGTATTCACGAGGGTCTGTTATTTTTCCTGTAATAGCGGCAGCTGCTGCCACATAAGGAGAAGCAAGGATCGTACGGGATCCAGGCCCTTGACGTCCCTCGAAATTACGGTTACTGGTAGACACGCTATATTTCCCCGCAGGAATCTTGTCATCGTTCATGGCAAGGCATGCGGAACAGCTCGGCTGCCGAAGCTGGAAGCCAGCGTCCTCAAGAACCTTATCCAGGCCTTCCTCGCGGATCTGTTTGTCTACTGTCCAAGATCCGGGAACGAGCCACGCCGTTACATGATCAGCTTTCCGATGTCCCTTCACGATGGATGCGAAAGCCCGGAAATCTTCGATGCGCCCATTGGTACAAGCACCCAGGAACACATAATCTATCGGATGACCTAACAGTCGTTCCCCTGGCTTGAATCCCATATAGTCTAAGCTTTTCAGGAAAGAAGCCTGAGTCGTCACATCGATCTCATCCAGTGAGGGAATGGCACCTGTGATACCGATTCCCATTCCTGGGTTCGTGCCATAAGTAATGCGAGGCTCGATATCCTCTCCATCAAAGTTCAACTCCTGATCAAAGACAGCATCATCCCCACTTTTCAGTGTTTTCCAATAGGCTACAGCCTTATCCCAGTCTTCACCCTTAGGAGCATATTCCCTTCCTTTCAGGTAAGCAAAGGTAGTCTCATCAGGAGCCACGAAACCACCACGTGCGCCCATTTCTATAGACAAGTTGCAGAGTGTCAGACGCCCGTCCATAGACATATCGCGGACTACTTGTCCACTATATTCCACGAAGTAACCCGTAGCACCAGAAGTGGTTAACTTTGACATCAAATATAAGGCCACGTCCTTGGCTACGACCCCTTTCCTCAGATGTCCATTGATATTGATACGCATCGACTTGGGTTTCTGTTGGAGGATACACTGGGATGCCATTACCATTTCCACTTCTGAAGTTCCGATGCCAAAAGCAACCGCGCCAACGGCCCCATGCGTCGACGTATGGGAATCGCCACAAACGATGGTCATGCCCGGCAGAGATAGCCCTTTCTCCGGTCCTACCACATGGATAATACCATTGTCCTTCGTGCCCATCTTGAACTCCGTCAGCCCGAACTCCTCGCAATTCTTATTAAGCGTATCAATCTGCTTACGCCCAATCGGGTCGGTCACTTCCTTGTCTTGGTCATGCGACTGTGTATTGTGATCCGGCATACAGAAGATCTGTTTGGGTCGGAAGCATTTCAATCCACGCTCTCTCAGTCCCTGGAAAGCCTGAGGAGACGTTACCTCATGACAATAAAGACGGTCGATATAAAGTTGCGTTGGACCATCATCAACAATCTGGACAACATGCTTGTCCCAAATCTTATCAAATAATGTATTCATTCCTTTTCTTACTTTGTATGTCTGAATTTATTAATACAGTCGATATACGCCTCGACAGAAGCCGTGACGATATCAGTGTTTGCACCGAATCCATAATAGATATTGCCATCGTATTCAACCTGCATGTGTACCTTTCCTACATCATCCGACCCTTTGGAAATTGCTTGGATGGTAAACTCTTTCAAGATCATCTGCTTACGGATAATGCGTTTTAATGCTTTGATGGCAGCATCAACAGGGCCATTTCCAGTACTGCACTCCTCGAACTTCTGTCCGGAGATGTCCAGTCCGATGGAGGCTACACTCTTCACGCCCTTCCCCGTTGTAACCTGAAGGAAATCAAGCTTCACGGCATGAGCCTCAGCAGTATCTGCGCCCGCAAGCACAAGAATATCATCATCCGTGATTTCCTTCTTCTTATCAGCAAGTTCCAGGAATTTCTTATAGATCTTGTCCAATTTCTCTTCGTTGCTGACATCTACTCCATTGACGTGCAGGCGATACTTCAAGGCAGCCCGGCCCGACCGAGCGGTCAGCACGATAGCGTTCTCATCCAATCCTACATCCTTCGGATTCATGATCTCATAAGTCTGTGCATTTTTCAACACGCCATCCTGATGGATGCCACTGGAATGAGCAAAGGCATTACGACCGACAATCGCCTTATTGGGTTGTATGGGCATATTCATCAAGCTGGATACCATACGAGAGATCGGATAGATTCTCCGCGTATTGATATTCGTGTCAATGCCAAGGTTCTTGTGGCATTTCAGAATCATCGCGATTTCTTCAAGAGAAGTATTTCCAGCGCGTTCCCCAATACCGTTAATTGTTACTTCTACCTGACGAGCCCCATTGAGGACACCTTCCAAGGTATTGGCTGTGGCCATTCCAAGGTCGTTATGGCAGTGAGTGGAAATCTGAGCCTTTTCAATGCCATCAACATGCTCCATCAGATATTTTATCTTGGCACCGTATTCATTGGGCAAGCAATATCCTGTTGTATCAGGAATATTGACCACTGTGGCTCCAGCCTTGATGACCGCCTCGATCACGCGAGCAAGGTATTCATTGTCGGTACGCCCAGCATCCTCTGCATAGAATTCCACATCTTCCACGAACTTCTTTGCATACGCAGTGGCACGCACGGCAGTTTCAAGGATATCCTCACGATTAGAGTGAAACTTATATTTAATATGAGAATCACTAGTACCAATACCCGTATGGATACGCTTGCGTTTCGCGTATTTCAACGACTCCGCAGCACAGTCAATATCTTTCTCAACAGCACGTGTCAAAGCACAGATCGTAGGCCATGTCACTGCTTTGGAAATCTCAACAACTGAATTGAAGTCACCTGGACTCGAAATAGGGAACCCCGCTTCGATCACATCAACCCCGAGCTGCTCAAGCTGCTTTGCCACCTGAATCTTCTCAACTGTATTCAACTGGCAACCAGGCACCTGTTCACCATCCCGGAGCGTGGTATCAAAAATAAATAATCTGTCACTCATAATCTTTATACTTGTTGTTATTCTATCCCTCAAACGAAAGAGCCTTTCACACTTACACGGAAGTGAGAAAGGCTCTTTTCGATTTACATCCCATCATTATAGACATACCTTATCACTTCCGCCCACTTGATGCAGTCGAATTCGAATGATCATGCTAAGGATGTCCTGAGATGTAATCATATTCCTCTACCTTTTCAAATTTGGTTGCAAAGGTAATGCTTTTTAATGAGTATACAAAGAATTTATAACTTTTTTATTCGGAAATCTTATAATTTATCATTTTTCTCTATGAAGAACCTGAAGCACTTGTGCTGAAATTGACTTCATGCCCTTGATTGTTGGATGTCCATTTTGCTTGTCTATATCTGTCAACTGGATCACTGGGACGCCATAATATTTACATATTGTCAGGACAGAAGCATTGATATCCTCCTTCAATCCCGTATTCAGCATAAAATAGACTTTTACATTGGGATAACGCACAGCTAAGTCATGGAGTAGTTTTGCCAAAGCTGGGCGAAAGGTGTACAAGTCGGCACGAACCCAATCCTTATATTTATAGTCTCCGATGGGAGCATTTGCCCAACTATCATTCGTGGCCCCAAAGACTAAGATAATATCCGGATTGCCCAGCATTGGGCATCTGGTAATAAAAGAACGAGATGAATAATCCCCATCATGATAGCCTGAATAACATATTGTCGCTCCAGAGTATGAATTGTTCACGCCCAATTTATACCCCCCATTTTTTACTACCTGCCACCACCAGGTCTGTGTCACATCAGCTACATCGGTGCGCTTTGCGTCTTTTTCCCGGAAATACCAAGGTTCATTTGTTTCAGGAGTAATAAAGCCTTCGAAGGTGGAATAAGAATCCCCTAAAATGGAAACTGTCTCGCGCACCTGAGCTGCAGTGATCGCACTGCAAAGAATCAGTAATCCTAAAAGTAAATTTCTCATCATTATATGATTTTGTTCTCTTAATATTGAATGAAGACATAAAGTCCCTCAAATATGACATCAAGATCAGAACGGCGTACCATTCCCTATATCAGGAGGTGGGGCTCCGAACGGATTGTCATCACCATTCATCCTACTCCCCACGATTTCCCCTCCTGCAGACGGAGGAGGTGGTGCGAGGTAAGCATCCTCAGGATTCTGGAAGCGCGTAAATTCGCCACGGAAGTTCAAGAGGACATCTCCGGTAGCACCCTTACGGTGTTTCGCAATGATAATCTGTGCCATTCCATGCAAGTCATTTCCCTTCTCATCCTGATAGATATGGTAATATTCTGGACGATGAACGAACAAAACCATGTCGGCATCCTGCTCAATGGCACCAGACTCACGGAGATCGCTTAGCTGTGGGCGCTTCCCTTCAAGTCCCTCCCGGTTTTCCACGGTACGGTTCAACTGAGACAAAGCGAGAATAGGGATATCCAATTCCTTTGCCAATCCCTTGAGAGAACGGGATATCGTAGAGACCTCTTCCTGACGGCTGCCAAACTTAGAACCTGAAGCATTCATCAATTGTAGGTAGTCGATCATGATGATCTTCACTCCCTTTTCCTTCACGAGACGCCTAGCCTTAGTCCTGAGCTCGAACACAGACAAGGCTGGCGTATCATCTATATAAATAGGTGCACCTGTCAACTTCCTCAGGTTTTTATCCAATCGTTCCCATTCATCTGGCGAGAGTTGACCATTCAGCAATTTATTTCCAGCTATCTCACAAGTGTTAGAGATCAGACGGTTGACTAACTGCACATTATTCATTTCCAAAGAGAAGAAAGCAATGGGAACCTTAAAGTCAACAGCAACGTTCTTAGCAATACTTAATGCGAAAGAAGTCTTACCCATGGCAGGACGACCCGCAATAATCACCAAGTCGGAATTTTGCCATCCACTGGTAATATCATCTAACTTTGTGAATCCAGAAGGAATACCCGTCAAGCCATCTGACTTTTGGGAAGCGATCTGCAAGATCCTTAAAGCATCACGGATAACAGGGTCAATCTGAGTATAGTCTTGCCTCATGTTCTTCCTGGAGAGTTCAAAGAGGTCACCTTCAGCTTCCTGCATCAATTCATCCACGTCCTCAGTCTCATCAAAGGCCTTTGTTTCTATCTTAGAAGCAAACGAGATCAACTGCCTTGCCAGGAATTTTTGAGCCAGGATATGAGCATGATATTCTATATGGGCAGAAGACGCAACGTGAGAACTCAGTTCCACGATATATGCAGGTCCTCCAACATCTTCCAATGTCCCTTCACGTTTCAACTCCTCTGTTACCGTCATGATATCAACAGGCTTCTCTTCCATGTTTAAGGTTTGTATCGCCTTGTATATCTTTTGGTTACGAGGTTCATAGAATGTTTCCGGACGCACGATCTCACTAATCATAGAGAATGCGTCCTTATCTATCATCAATGCGCCAAGAACTACCCTTTCAATGTCCAAGGCCTGAGGTTGCAAGTGACCATAGGTGGGATCGATGGGCGTAGCATGCCGCTTACGACTGATATTGCTTTCTGCCATTATTTACGCTTTAGGTTGCAAAAATACAAAATAACCTTCATATAGAGACAGTATCTGACATCTTTTTTCTTATCCTTACCAAACATTCTGCAAGGAAAGCATATATCTATCTATGGCATTCATCTATCTCATAAAAGCAACTTTTCCCTCTTTCTTTGCGGCACTTCTGACTTTTTTTCTTACCTTTGCTCGTATATTAAAAGAAGGAAGATTCCTCGAGTTCAACTAATATCAACAACTATGATTAAATTTCCATGTGCCAAAGTTAATTTAGGACTGAACATCGTGTCAGTCCGTGATGATGGATATCATAATATTGAGACCGTTTTCTATCCTGTCCCTTTATGTGATGCCTTAGAAATTAAATACATGAGTGACGATTTCCCTTCAGAAGTTCCTTGCGACTTGAAGATCACGGGGCATACCGTGGATTGTAAGGAAGCAGACAATTTAGTCGTAAAGGCTTATCACTTGTTGGAGAAAGACTATACCCTTCCCCGGGTGCATGCGCATCTTTACAAAAGAATCCCTTCCCAAGCAGGACTAGGAGGAGGAAGCAGTGACGGAGCTTGCATGATAAGACTCCTTGACGAACGTTTTCGCCTCAATATTGGAATTGCGGAGATGGAACGGTATGCAGCGAGATTAGGAGCCGACTGTGCCTTCTTTATCACGCAAGAGCCTTCATATGCAACAGGGATAGGAAACGAACTGGAACCTGCGGGCGGACCGAGAGACAATCTGAATGGATATTATATCGCTATTGTCAAGCCTGACATTGCTGTGTCCACACGAGAAGCCTACCAGAAGATACAGCCGAATCAACCTCAAAAAAGCTGCCGGGACATTTGCATGCAGCCCATCTCAACATGGAAGGAAGAATTGGCAAATGATTTTGAAACTCCTGTCTTTGCTCAATTTCCCGAACTGAAATCCATCAAGGAAAAACTATATGACTTAGGAGCGATATATGCCCAAATGAGTGGAAGTGGCAGTGCATTGTACGGGATCTTTGAGAAGAAGCCAACCGGTATCCCGGAAATTTTCAAAGGCGACTTCACCTTCGTTGGACAACTCCATTAACTCATAGGACATGAAAGATAACCAACAAGAATTATTCCCCGTCGTAGATGAAGACGGTCACATCCTCGGAAGCATTTCCAGGGGAAGAGCTCACGATGGAAGCAAGGTCCTACATCCCGTAGTCCATTTGCATGTTTTCAACAGCAAAGGGGAACTGTATCTTCAGAAGCACCCTGAATGGAAGGACATTCAACCCGGGAAATGGGACACGGCCTGTGGAGGGCATGTTGACTTAGGAGAGAATATTGACCAAGCCCTAAGGAGAGAAGTGAGAGAAGAATTAGGCATCACGAATTTTACGCCTGTGTCCATGGGACATTATGTCTTTGAAAGTAAGAAAGAAAGAGAACTTGTTTACGTCCATAAAACAATTTATGATGGGAAGATCATCCCAAGCCAAGAGGAATTAAGCGCAGGAAGGTTCTGGACGAAACAGGAGATTTTAGAATATACCGGGAAAGGAGTCTTCACGCCTAACTTTGAAAGTGAGTATAAAAAGTTTTTCCTTTAACCATATACAGAGCATCCTATATGAAAATCGGCTTCAGTTATTTAAGTCTCTGCATCCTGTGCCTTGCTATTTCTCAATGGGAATGGGCACAACAATCTGGCTCCAAGATCAAAAGCAATCAGGAAGTCGCGATGCAGATTAGTGGAACGATTGCCGAAGGCAATGTTTTCTATCAGTTATTCAATGATCACACTTATATTCCCATACCAGCAAAAGGCACGCGTTTCTCATGCACGATCAGGATGCAGAAGAACTCGTTCTTCACTTTATTGGGAAAAGGTAGATATAGCTTATTAGCTGATGGGAAGCCCATTGTCATCAACTACAACGACACGACCATCCAAGCGTCCGAACTCAACAAGAAACTATTTGCCATTCAGAAAAAGATATCTTTGTATCCAGATGCGTTTTCACCAGCACGTAAGGCTGCCATTATAGCCTATTGCAAGGAAAACCATGACAATATCAGTCCTGCAGTCTTACTTGTTGAGAACAGCTACGCATTCAGTTATGAAGAACTCAAGGAAGTTCTCGACTCCACTGCCCTCTATTATCATCATCCTATCATGAATCCCAAAACATGGTTGGCCAATAAGGTTGGACGAAGAAGTGGCGTTGCCTACCGGGATGTCTCCATGCAGGATATAGATGGAAAAGCAGTCAAGCTGAGTGACTATGCCGGGAAGGGCCGGTATCTGTTCGTTGACTTCTGGGCCTCCTGGTGCGGTCCATGCAAGATGGAGATTCCCAACGTGAAAGACATGTATCATCTCTATCATCCCAAAGGTCTTGACGTGTTAAGCGTTAGCCTCGACCGTGATGAATCCCAATGGAAAGCTTCGGTCAAGAAACTTCAAATGCCCTGGCCACAAGTTGCTGCTTACAAGGGGAATTCCTCTACCATCAGTTCACTTTATGGGATTTCTAACATTCCTTGCAGCATTCTCATTGCTCCGGACGGCACCATCATTGCCAGCGACCTAAGAGGTTCCGGACTGAAAGACAAGTTACATCAAATCTTTGATCAACAACCATAATGCTATTCATCATGAAAACAAAAGTAATAGGGACTCGGGTAATTTTCCTCCTCATCTTCATCCTTTCTCCCTTGATTGCCCACGCGCAATATTTACAATATGTCCGCCCTTTGGTAGGAACAGGACGCCCTGCAGGAAAAGGAGGAATCGGAGGTAGTGATTTCGGGCAGACCATGCCGGCAGTTCTAGTACCCAATGGGATGAATTTCTGGGTGGCACAAACCGAAAAAGATGAGAAAAAGGGCAAAAGCCCATATTACTACCAGAAAACGAGAATATCTGGATTCCGCAACTCCCATTGGCTGAATGGGAGTGCTACTCAGGATTATGGCTCAGCTACGATCATGCCGCTCTTCAATAGTTTGAAATGCCAACCCGAACTTCGCGCTAGTGAGTTCTCACATCAGGAGGAGACGGCTCGTCCCGACTATTATTCCGTAAATCTTTTCCATGGGACCATCAAGGCAGAGATGACGGGTACGTCAAGGACAGGAATCTTCCGTTTCACCTATCACCAAACAGGTACAGCTTATCTCATCATCAACCCCAATAGTGATGAGGGGGAAGGGACCATTACGATCCATCCTGAGAGAGGTGAAGTTACGGGTGAAAATCCCATACACAGAATCTATCAGGGTTGGGGAAAGCCTGCTGGCTACAGTGGTCATTTCCTCGTTCAGATCAACAAGAAATTCAGTGACTATGGCGTTTTCCAAAATGAGAGTATCCAAAAGCATGTTACCTCTCTGTCCCATCAGCCACAAATCGGAGCCTATATTGCCATCCCCGTAAAGGCAGGAGAAACCATCACAGTCAAGATGTCATCATCCTTTTGCGACTTAAAGGGAGCACGGATGAACATGGAGAAGGAGAATCCTGGATGGGACTTCGACCGTATCCGACAGCAACTAACCCGAACATGGGAAGAAAGATTGTCGGCTATTGAGGTAAGATCTAAAGACAAGACTGATCTCTGTAAATTCTACACCTCTTTATATATGGCATCTTTCCTTCCACATACCATCAATGATGTAGATGGAAGATATCCTTCATTCGCTGGCGGCAAGGCCTTGCACCGGACAGATGGCAACTATTATGATGATTATAGTCTGTGGGATACCTTCCGTGCCCTGCATCCCTTACTCAGTATCCTCTACCCTCAACAAACCGGGGAAATGATCCAGTCGTTAGTTGACAAATACGAAGATGGGGGATGGTTGCCCATTTTCCCATGCTGGAACAGCTATACCTCCGAGATGATCGGTGACCACTGTGCATCCTTGATTGCAGATGCTTATCTAAAAGGTATCCGCAATTTCGATGTAGGAAAGGCTTATGAAGCTCTGCATAAGAATGCTTTTGAGCAGCCTAATACCTACGAGGACTACCAGGATGGAAAAGGAAGACGTGCGCTCTGGGCGTATCAGAAATATGGATATATCCCCTTGGAAGAACCTGTGTCGGAAGCCTATCACCGTGGGGAACAGACTTCTCGTACTTTAGAATATGCGTATGATGACTATTGCGTAGCTAAATTTGCTGAGGCTTTGGGGCATCGAGAAGAAGCAAGATTACTCTTTGCACGATCTTTGAATTACAAGAATGTCATTCATCCAAAGACCGGATGGGCTCAAGGAAGATTTCGCAACGGCAGCTTCCTGAATGAAGACAATGCTTTCAAAAACTGCCCATTCATCACCGAAGGATTTCCCTGCCATTATACATGGTTTGTCCCTCATGACGTTTATGGTCTGATGCAGAGGATGGGTGGTAAAGGCGTCTTTATCCAGAAATTGGATACCATGTTCTCCCAAAAATTATATTGGCATGGCAATGAACCTTGCCATCAGGTTGCTTTCATGTTCAATTATGCTGGACAACCCTGGAAGACCCAAGAGATTGTGCGGAAGATCATGGAAAAAGAGTATAGACTGACCCCAGATGGTTTAAGTGGAAATGATGATGCTGGGCAGATGTCGGCATGGTATGTCTTTGCTGCCATGGGCTTCTATCCTGTCTGTCCTGTTGGGGGATATTATAATCTCGCCAGTCCTTCCTTTGAAAAGACGATCATTCACTTACCGGGGAACAAGACCTTTACCATTCTTGCCCAACATGCTTCTAAACGGAATGTCTACATACAGAAAGCTACCTTAAACGGGAAAGTCTATAGCAAGAATTATCTCAGTCATGCAGACATTGCCAAAGGAGGTGTATTGCAACTCATGATGGGAGACAAGCCCAATAAGACTTGGGGCTCTCTTGAAGAAGATTGTCCTCCTGCAAAATAAAGCTTGCAAGACTGAGTTTACTTATTGGTATTGATAATAATACCAATAAGTATTCCCAAAGGTATCGCGCAAGGCAGATTTTCGTAACTGTTTATCAGCATATTTATTCTCCATATCCTGATAATCCTGAAAGTCTGCGTCCATCACGCTACTATGAAAAACGATCACAGGATGTGACCTGAGATGTGTATATAAGATCAGGGCTTCCCTGTAATGTTTTGGCAAGGAAGCACTTTTTAGATCATAATACTTTCCGATAGCATGAACGAAAGCATCGAGGTTCTTATCCATGAGATAGCCACATAACAAGTAGTCGCATGCCGGTTTCTTTGCCACATGATGCCGTTCTATGAACGTCAAATAGTGCATCGGAGAGAATGGCTGCTTGAACCACATCCCCAAATAGGCATATAACTTCTGTTCTGGATACATCAGCAATCGAACTGAGGATCCATTGGGAAGAAGACTTTCCGAATTCCCCACGATAGGATACTCGAATAACTTATCCCCTAATTGATTTGTACGTGAGAGAGCATACGCCCTGAGCATGGTCAGACTGGAGTCAGAAGCCAGTGACTGGCTCCCTGTTCTCACAGCCTCTTGATCTTTTCCTTCCAACAAGCATTGCTCAATGTGCATCCTATAATGGAATACATCATTATGGTTGCTGACCATCCCTACTAACATGAACATCACAGACATCGTCAACACATTGATCCACATCATACGTGAAAACAACCCAGAGGAATTGACATCTGCCTCATAAGGCTGGAACTGTCTGCATGCCCAAACAAAAAAGCCATATAAGATAAGAAGCAAAGGGAAAACGACCAACCAGGCCCCAAAGGAAAAATGAAGGTCTATGTTCGGGCTGATATCCGTGATGATAGCCAAAATCAGCAAAGATGGGAAATAGGTCATCGCATGGGTACGCTTAGACAATTTCGTCACAGCATAAACACCAATCTGCAACAGATAAAGGACTGCAGTGATCAACACTGCTCCAATCGTTCGATTATAATGTGTCTGCCCATCCGATAAGACATGTTGGGCTACAGCGAGTATGTCTGCCTGATACTCATACAGGTAGAGAAAAGAAAAAAACAGAAATAGAATAGCACACATCACCTTCATGGTCATGGTGCTATTTTTACGATTGAATACAGAAGTCATTCTTTAATTTTTCCTCAAAACCAATGCTGAACGGGCTGGCAAATACAATTTTAACCACTCTTTATGATCATTGACATATAATGGATCATAGTTCGTCAGATGAGTCATCGTGTCGTCATTCAACCCATTACCGCCAAATGCCTTGTTATCCGTATCCAAGACTACATCGTAGCTTCCTGTCGGAACAAGGAAACCATAACCTGTAAAGGAACGGGTCGGACTGAAATTAAAGACAAAGATCAGGTTGCCACGCATGAAAGCAAGGACTTGGTCACTGTCATTATGCCAGATTTCCTGAACAGAAGTCTTATTGAAATTCTTCTCACTCTTCAGGACTTTCAGCATCTCACGATCGAAATCACCTAAATAATGATAGTCGAGATCCTGATTATCAACTAAATTCCACTGCCTGCGCGCATACTTATAGCTCCATCCATTTCCTTCACGAGGGAAATCAATCCATTCCGGATGTCCAAACTCATTTCCCATGAAGTTCAGATACCCTCCATTGATAGCCCCGGCTGTCACCAAACGGATCATCTTGTGCAATGCTATCCCTCGGTGGACAGCATCATTTTCATCTCCTTTCTTAAAATGCCAATACATATCTGCATCAATCAGTCGGAAGATAATAGTCTTATCACCCACTAATGCCTGGTCGTGGCTCTCACAGTAAGAGATTGTCTTCTCATCTGCCCGCCGATTTTTCACTTCCCAGAAGATACTACTTGGCTTCCATCGCTCATCAGGCAGTTCCTTGATTGTCTTGATCCAAAAATCTGGAATGTTCATGGCCATGCGATAGTCGAAGCCATACCCTCCATCTTCAAACTTTGCAGCCAATCCTGGCATGCCACTAACCTCTTCTGCAATGGTAATCGCATGGGGATTCAACTCATGGATCAGCTTATTTGCCAAGGTCAGGTAACAGATCGCATTATCATCCTCATGACCATTGAAGTAATCGCCATAATTGGTGAAAGCCTCGCCTAATCCGTGACTGTAATACAACATAGACGTAACGCCATCGAAACGAAAGCCATCAAAGTGAAATTCCTCTAACCAATATTTGCAATTGGATAGCAAGAAGTGGATGACATCATCCTTTCCATAATCAAAACAAAGGCTGTCCCATGCGGGATGCTCATGGCGGTCGCCAGGATAGAAATACTGGTTGGGATCACCTGCTAAGTTACCCAATCCTTCCACCTCGTTCTTGACAGCATGAGAATGGACGATGTCCATGATGACTGCAATGCCTTTCTGATGAGCTGTATCAATGAGATCCTTCAGTTCCTCTGGGGTCCCAAAACGTGAAGATGCAGCAAAGAAAGAACTGACATGGTATCCAAAACTACCATAGTAAGGATGTTCCTGAATGGCCATGATTTGGATACAATTATATCCATCCTTGACGATACGAGGCAACACATTCTCCTTGAACTCTGTATAGGTCCCAACTTTCTCCGCATCCTGTGCCATGCCTATATGGCACTCATAGATCAGCAGAGGATTCACATGAGGCCGAAAAGACTTCTTTCTCCATTGGTAAGGCTCGGGATTCCATACCTGCGCAGAGAATATCTTTGTATTCTCATCCTGCACCACGCGTTGGCACCATGCAGGTATCCTTTCTCCTTCTCCTCCGTTCCAATAGACATGCATTTTATAGAGATCGCCATGTTTCATGGCCTTTTCCGGCAATTTCAACTCCCAATTGCCTGTACCCTCAATACGCTTTGCCTTGTATTTGGGCAATTCTTTCCAATCATTGAAATCTCCTACAAGATAGATATCTGTTGCATTGGGAGCCCATTCACGGAACACCCATCCCCGAGCCATCTTATGCAAGCCGAAATAATCATACCCTGATGCGAAGTCGCTCAAGCTCTGCTTGCCGTTCTTCGTCAACTGTGATAATTTCCAGAGTGCATGGTCATGCCGACCACGGATGGCACCCTCATAGGGTTCCAGATAAGGATCGTCTTTCACAATACCCACATGCTGTGGAACTTTTGGCTTCGGAGCCGTCTTTACCACTTTTTTTGCAGATGTCTTGCTAACCCTTGCGGTCGTCTTCCTTGTAGCCATAACCATTTTTACTTTAAGCCTTAACTTTAAAAATCGCCTTGAAAAGTTCTCCTTCACCAATCAAAGGAGCATGCCCGTCCTGCGGGAAGAATATGGCAAACATCCCTTCAGGACATGTCACATAATTCTGTGCAGCCACCCCGGGGACGAGTCCCATGTCTGAGCTTTCATCAAAAGAGGAAACAGGAAGGTCTGCCAACGGAGTATATCCATACGTCTCAACTCCCTTGATGGGGACCTGTATATCAATCATCTGACGATGATATTCCAAAGTAGCCTCCTCACGTGTCTTGGCAGGACGCTTTTGGACGTTTACAAACAAGTCATCGCCTTTGATATCGTGCCGTCCCGGCTCTAACTTGCTCAAGTCATTTGCCTTGATAAATTCAACAACATCCTTCAGCAAAGGATTCAGGGAAACATATTTTTCTAAGTTTTCAATTTTGTCAATGATCATATCGTATAAGAATTAAAAATTAATCATTAAACCTCTTTCCAGATTCATAATGCCCTGTGGAGACCACCTTTCCCCATTTATCCTTCTCGATAAACTTCCCATCGCGGACACCATTGACATAGGAACCTTCAAAACGGGTGCCATTCTTGTCCTCCTCGATAGCAGCTCCGTTCCGCATGTCGTTCTTGTAAGAACCTTTAAATTTCTTGCCATCTGGATAATGGATAATCACTTCTCCCGACAGATGGCCATTGGCGAAATTGCCCTCAATCACCTCTCCGTTCTTCTTGGTCAATTTCCCATGCCCGTTCTGCTTGTCATTTTTCCATTCCCCCACATAGGTATCACCGTTCTTCCACCAGAAAGTGCCTTGTCCATCCATGACACCTTCCTTGAACTGACCGGTATACTTATTTCCATTTACATATTTGAAAATACCCATGCCCGTGCGTTCGCCCTGGACATAGTCACCCTCATAAACATCACCATTTGCAAACTTATAGACGCCCTTCCCGTTCTGGATGTCATCCACCCAGTCACCGGTATAAACATCCCCGTCAGCATAATGGTTGGTTCCTTTGCCACAACGCTGGTTATTGGCCCACATACCATCATAGGTCGTGCCATCTCCCCAATCAAAGAAGCCTTTTCCCGACTTTTTATCGTTCACCCAGTTACCATTATAGTAGGCTCCTGTAGAAAAGGTATACTTCCCCTTTCCCTGCCGTTTATCCTTCGACCAGTCACCTTCATACTTATCCCCATTGTAATAATACATGATACCGTGACCGTCCTGGTAATCCGTATACCAAAGCCCTACATACTTATTGTTGTTGGAGAACCAATAAGTGCCTCTTCCATGTTGCTGATCCTGAAACCATTGTCCTTCATATTTCTCACCATCAGAAAACGTATAGGTACCATACCCTTGACGCTTTCCCTTGACGTATTCTCCTTCATAGGTATCGCCATTTGGATAGATAGCGCTGCCCTTGCCTTGAGCCTTGCCATTAACCATCTCGCCCTTATAGCGACCTCCATCCTTCAGGATGCAACTCCCTAAGGTGATTTTCTGTGCATACATCCCACAAGAAAACAGGATCAGTAAAAAAGAGAATATATAATATTTCACTGTGTTCACATTTAAAATTCAGCCCAAAAGTAGTGATTTTTTGTGATAAAACAAAATGTATTAGTAAAAATTAGTACCTTTGCTCCATTAAACAGATAAAATATGAAGTTTATAGGAATTATTCCGGCTCGTTATGCCTCTTCCCGGTTCCCGGGAAAGCCCTTAGCTATCTTGGGAGGGAAGCCTGTCATCCAACGTGTATACGAACAGGTCTCTTCTGTCTTAGATACAGTATATGTCGCTACTGACGACCAGCGTATTTTTGATTGTGTCCTTGCTTTTGGGGGAAAAGTGGTTATGACATCCCCGCATCATCAGAGTGGCACCGACCGTATTGAGGAAGCCATCCAGAAAATAGGGGGAAGATATGATGTGGTGATTAACATACAAGGAGACGAACCTTTTGTCCAGCCTTCCCAGATCAGAACCGTTTGTGATTGCTTCGAAGATCCGGGCACGCAGATTGCTACTTTAGGAAAGCCTTTCACATCCATGGAGGCTGTAGAGAATCCGAACTCTCCAAAGATCGTGGTAGACAACAAAGGATTCGCCCTATATTTCTCACGCTCCATGATCCCATATGTCAGAGGGGTGGAAAAGGCAGAATGGCTCACCCACTATCCTTTTCTCAAACATCTTGGAATCTATGCATACCGCACACAGGTGTTGGCAGAGATCACCAATCTTCCTCAATCCAGCCTTGAATTGGCAGAGAGCTTGGAACAATTGAGATGGCTGCAAAACGGTTATCGGATTAAGGTGGGCATCACCAACGAAGAGACTGTGGGCATTGATACGCCCGCCGACTTAGAGCGCGCAGAGATATTTCTAAAAGACAGCATGGCAGGGAATCTGTCAAACTCCTAAGCAAGACCTTACCTTCCTGCCATCTATGGTCTTTCTCCTCTTATTTTATCCCAAACATAAAAAAAAGCTGACAAGATTTCTTGCCAGCTTTTTTATTCATAAGGATGTAACATCAAAACTTATAGCCAAATGTCAGGAGCAACTGATGGCGTTTGAAATGAACATCACTTGCTGTTGGGATGTTTTCCGTCTGTGCGTCCGAACCTTTATAGCTCATGAACGGGACAAAGGTTCCATTCTGTGCCGTATATTGGTACGCCAAGTCGACAAAGAACTTGTTAACCGTATAACCGAAACCGCAAGTCACGCGATTGGTTGAATCCCAGTTCGTATAATCCGTCGAAGTAGCATAGGCAACGCCTGGAGAAGGAACGGTACCGTCACGATAGGCATTCTTCTTGAACATCGGGGACAAGTAATTGTATCCCAATCGGATTGCGAACTCTGGCATGGGCTTGTATTCAAGTCCGAATTTCAATGTCGAGACGCCTTTCAAGTTTGCCTTGGTATCATCGTTCATATATTTGTCACTGCTGCTGGAAGTATAGTACTCATCGTAATACCAATCATATGAGCCACCGTCATTGATACGGTTGTCAATATGGCTATAGTCGGCATATTCATACGTAGCGCCCAATGCCAAGTAATCGCCTACTGTGTGTCCCAAACTGACACCGAATTTCCAAGGAGTGTAAACCTTAAAGTCGTAAGAAGAACTGTTCCCCTTCTGGGCTGTTACGCCCTCACTTTGCGTACCCATTTGGATGTCATTATCACCATCCACAGTCAGGTCATAGAAGGTTGGCGTGCTGACATACAAACCAATCCGGAAAGGGGATTCCTCTATCGGACGGAAGATAGCACCCAACTTCAGGTCGAAGCCGTTACCTGTAATCTTCAAGTTCTCATAAGACGTAGCAAAATAATTCTGCTCCAAGTCTTCTGTATACATACTGTTACTGCGGTAATGCACGTCATGGAATCCAAAGGTCAAGCCTAAGAACACACGGTTGTTGAGATTGCCACTGACATTAAAATCATATTCACCGATGTAACCTTTCTGGTATTGTCCGAACAGGTACTGCGTACCATTCAGGTAATCCATCTCCTTGCCATCTGCGCTTTTTGCCATCAGTCCCTCATAATTGGCATCGACACCATTCCAGATGATGTTGGCCTCATCCTTACTTAAGGTCTGTGCATAAGAATACTTGGCTGCCGTATTCTTGTTTTGGGAGGCATTGACCAAATTATTTGCACAAGAAAGGATTTGATCGAAATTACGACTCTTGTGATAG
The DNA here is from genome assembly GCA_900316015.1 of uncultured Prevotella sp. Taxonomy (GTDB): domain Bacteria; phylum Bacteroidota; class Bacteroidia; order Bacteroidales; family Bacteroidaceae; genus Prevotella. Next base: position 23,486 of record ONBG01000031.1, read on the forward strand.
TTAAAGCCAAAGTTCAGATAGGAGTTCCTACCCGTGCGCTGTGACCAGACGACACCGATCTGATCGAAGCTGAAATTATTCTTATTCCCATCAAAATTAAGATTGGTGCCACCGTAGTTCAGGTGGGTCTTGGCATCCTGTTGGAAGACACCGCCTCCAGAAATGGAAACTTGTCCCTTCCGGAAGAGTCCGATACCTGCAGGGTTCGTACTGATGGTAGATATATCAGCGCCCAATGCCTCCATGGCTCCACCCATGCCTACATAACGGGCTGTACCATTCAAGTCATTATCTATCAGCTTTGTATCCTGATAGGTCTCTTGTGCAACCCCTGGCACTGCAATGAGTGCCAAGGCTGCCAACATGAAATATTTCGTTTTCATGATTTTCAATGTTATATCATTCATTATCTGTTTTCAACACACATGATGGGGATTATCGATGACCTCCACCGAAGCCGCCTCCACCACCGAAGCTTCCACCGGAGCGACCGCCGCCAAAGCTACCGCCACCGCCGCCGACATGGCCACCGCCGAAGCCGCCTCCAAAACTACTGCCTGAACTGATGCTCGGCGTGTAGGAACGGGTACTCTGCATATTATTATAGGTCCGTGTGGAATTGCCGGAATAGGTGCGGTTGCCGAAAGAACGGTTTCTCGAATAGCCGCGGCTAAAGGTATCTCCAGAGCGATCCCTTGAAGAGGCAGATATCGTGCCACCCGACCTCGTAGGCCCAGTATATGCCCATGTCCTGACTCCTGTGCCCGGTCCAACGTTCCAACGACCACTTCCACCCGATACGATCACAGGGCGATAAGCCCAACCCCAATAGGGACCATAGCCACGCCAGCCCCAGTAACCATAATAAGGATAGCCCCAGCACCAATCATAGTACCAAGGATCATACCAGCCATAATAGTCATAGTACCAAGGATCATACCAACCATAATAGCCAGCATACCAAGGATCATACCAGCCCCAACCATGGCGCCAATATGGCCCCCATCCTCCATAGAACCATGGACTGTACCATCCACGATATCCATCGAACGCACTCATCCGACGACTATACCAATAATCGTCATCCGAATCGTAAAAGTTCCTTTTGTTCTTACCAGAATAGACATAGGCAGTATCGACATACGTACTGTCAGGATACCTGCCATCACCCGGATGGAAAGTAATGATGTCATTCCCTAAAGAATCGGTTCCTATCTTCTGATAATAACTACGGAAAGCACCTCGACGATTATATTCGTCGACATTCCTCTTGCTACCGCAATAATAGGTTGGGCGTTCCGCCTTTTTATCTGGATAGGAGCTTGTCGTCTCGACCGTCTTCTTCTGAACGAAGTAAAGGTCGTCGTCCTGAGCCATCATTGCCAATGGCATCACTCCAGCGAGGACTGAAAGAAGAATAACCTTTTTCATATTGACTCCTTTTTATATTTCTAATTTCCTATGTGCAAATTTAGTACCTATTTCCATGCAAATTTAAGGAAAATCCCTAAACCGGTATAGGATTTTCCCTATTTTTTGTATATTTGCACTTTATTTTAAGAAATATAACGTACAAGCGTCTAAACAAATCACTTATGGAATACAATGTTGTGGATTTCAAGATCGAGTGTGCCCCTGAGCATCTCCAAGATGCGAAGGACTTGTTGGCCGACTTGGCTGGGGAATGCGGATGCGAGTCGTTCGAGGAGACTGCCAGCGGACTCAAGGGATATATCCAAAAGGAACTGTTGACCCAGGATGCCATGCACCAATTGGAACAAGGCATTCAGGATTTTCCCCTACCTTCTGCGAAGATCACGTATCAGATACAAGAAGCTGAAGATAAGGACTGGAACCAAGAATGGGAAGAGACTGGATTTTCGCCGATCGTCATCGATGATAAAATTGTCATTTATGATGCGAAACATGCCAGTCCTGCCAGTTTGTCGCTCAAACCTACCCAAATTGGCATTGGCATTGAGGCACGATTGGCTTTTGGGACTGGAAACCACCAGACCACAAGAATGATGATCTCAATGCTGGAGGAAACGCCACTTGCCGGGAAGAAGGTGTTAGACTGTGGATGCGGAACGGGCATCTTAGGCATCACGGCTTCCAAATTAGGTGCCGCGTCAATCGTAGGATATGACATTGACGAATGGAGCGTGCGCAATGCTGACCACAACGCTGCACTCAACGGGGTGAAGGAGATGACGGTGTTGCAGGGCAATGTCTCTGTCTTGCAGCACACCAGTGGTCTGTTTGACATCGTCATGGCGAACATCAACCGTAATATCCTTCTCCAGGACATGCAGCATTTCCATGATGTCATGGGCGAAGGGGCTTTTTTGATCATCAGCGGATTTTATGACGAGGATGCAGAGACCTTGATTGGAAAGGCTCATGAATATGGATTGACGGTTTGCGGAAGGAAAACGGAAGACCATTGGACATGCCTTAAATTTGCGCATGACGAATAAACGTTCCTGTCCTAACGTTATAGGAAAGGATATAGGGGAAGGAAACTCACGCCCCTACTCCACCGGCTCGTCTGTCACATGAATGGTCAGGGCTCGCCGACTCCCATCCTTGATACAATATCGGGCATCGGGACGTAATCCTACCAACCAGAGAATGTAGTCATGAGCATCGGTGATCACCAACTGAGCTTGTTTCTCAAAAAGGGAATATTTCCGATCGGTCAGGAAATCACTGACTAAGCGCGAGCCTCTCATGCCAAAGGGTATGAACCGGTCTCCTTCTTGAAGATGGCGGATCGTCAGAGGGAAGGTGACCTTGTCTGCATCTAAGGTAGCCCAGGCTTGGTCTTTTACAAGAGAGAACTTGTCGTCTATGGCAACCTTCTTGAACTGGAAGCGCAAGCTGTTCCCCTCCTGGGGTTTTCCTTCCTGATAGCGGTAGGTACCTTCTTCGGGGATTCTCATTTTCAGAGAGGACACCGGCTCTTGTGCCATCCATAAGATTTTCCCTCTGTCCAACAAGAGATCATAGTTGGCCGAATGCCACATCGTGCCTGTCGGAGCATCCAAATGACTAGCGATCTGCTCAATCTGGGCGGAGGAAAAGGAAAAGTCCTTGAGAAGATAGAACAGCGTGTATTCCGGCGAGATCTCTTGTTGCAGTAAGCCGATATCCACAGAGTAGACCTTTCTTCTACCTTTCACCGTCTCCTGTAGGAGTCTCGCCTTGGCATCGTCTAAGACATGGTCCACCATCTTCACTGACTCGCCTATCCGGTCAGCAGTCTTAGCAATATTCTCCTTTACTGAAGGGTTGATGGTCTCCAATAAAGGAAGGACATCCAATCGGATCTTGTTACGTGTCACATCATCTACTAAGTTAGTGCTATCTGTCACGAAATCCTGATGGATAGATGAGAGGAAAGCTAAGATCTCATTTCGACTCACACAGAGCAAGGGTCTCAATACATAGCCATTCTGAGGGGCGATGCCTGTCAATCCATGGATCCCAGTCCCGCGGATCAGGTTCATCAAGACGGTCTCTACGCTGTCATCCCGATGGTGGGCCACGCAAATGCCATCCGCCTGGATATCCTTCCTTAAGTGCTCGAAATAAGGATAGCGCAGGTCACGGGCAGCCATTTCGATACTGACCTGATGGAGTGCCGCATACGCACGGGTGTCGAAATGGACGAGATGGAATGGGATACCCCGGTCATGACAAAGCTTCTTGCAAAACGACTCGTCCCGGTCGGATTCCTCTCCCCTGAGGCGGAAATTGCAATGGGCAGCCTCGATACGATATCCTAATTGCTGCAGGGCAAGCATCATGGCAACACTGTCAGCCCCTCCTGACAGTGCCACGAGATACATGCCATCTTTCCTCAATAAGGAATGACGATGGATGAAGTCGGCTATCGTATGAACGAAATCCATCCTATCCTACTCTACATAAAGTACAAGACCTTTCAGGTACTCTCCTTCTGGATGATAGATATTAATGGGATGGTCGGCTGGCTGATGCAACTGATGCAGGATGCGCACCTTCCTACCCGTTTGGGCAGCAGCTGTGAAGACGGCATTACGGAAGTTGTCCTTGGTCACGACCTGTGAGCAACTGAAGGTGAAAAGGATGCCTCCGTACTTGATGCGCTCCAGTCCCTTCACGTTCAAGCGGGTATATCCCTTTAGGGCATTATGCAAGGCCGCGCGGTGCTTGGCAAAGGCAGGCGGGTCAAGGATGATCAGGTCGTACTTGTCATCATGACTGTCTAAGAACTTGAACGCATCATCGCAAAAGGCCTGGTGACGGGGGTCTCCAGGGAAATTCATTTCCACATTCTGGCGGGTCAATTCCACAGCCTTGGCACTGCTGTCCACGGAGTGTACCTGTTGGGCACCACCCCGCATGGCGTACACGGAAAAGCCTCCGGTATAGCAGAACATATTCAAGACAGAACGCCCTTTAGCATATTTCTCCAGCAAGGAACGGTTCTCGCGTTGGTCGACAAAAAAACCTGTCTTCTGCCCTTTCAACCAGTCGACATGGAATTTCAAGCCATTCTCCACGGCAACATTGTTCTCACTCTCCCCGTAGATCCATCCATTCTCCTGCCCTAAGTCTGCCTTGAAAGGCAAGGTCGTCTCACTCTTGTAATAGATATTGTCGATCCTGCTCCCCATCACGTTTAACAGGGCATGGCAAACTTGCTGGCGACATACATGCATGCCTACGCTATGGGCCTGCATGACGGCGGTCCGACCATAACAGTCGATGACCAGTCCGGGCAGATTGTCTCCCTCCCCATGGACAAGGCGGTAGGTATTGTTTTGGGGATTGTCGGCAATGCCAATGGCAATTCTCATCTCCAACGCTGCCTGCAGGCGGTCTTCCCAGAATTGCTCGTCAATAGGGATATCCTCGAAAGAAAGGACGCGCACGGCAATGGAACCGATCTGATAATGCCCCACCGCGATGAAATCCCCATCGGCAGTGATCACCCTTACGGTATCTCCTTCTTGGATGCCCTCATCAATATGATGGATAGCACCTGAGAAAATCCAGGGATGGAAGCGCTTCAAGCTCTCTTCCTTACCTCTTTTAAGATATATTTGCTTCATATATGGTCTCTAATTTTATGGATATGATTTTATTTGACGCAAGATACTTCCCTTGTCTCGCCCTATTGGGAAGAAGGAAGTGCCCCTAAGCCTTCTTTTTGGACAACGATCGACTGTTCTGGCTCTGGGACAATTCTCAGTTCATAATCTCCCGTCGTTTCGAGACGACGGATTTCTTCATATAAGTTGATGCAAGTCCACGCATCCGTAGCCGCATAGACTTTCTGCTTGTCGTTCAGGACATCCGCCTCCCAATTGGTCAACCGCTGCCGCTTGCTGATTTTCTGCCTGAACACATTGGCATAGACTTTCTGCAGGCTGAGGTCTTCGATGCCAATATGTCCTACCATATCTTGCAAGTCAATGAAACGTCCCGGTTCAAAGTCTTGCCTACGGTGCAGGGAAAGGATATCGTCATGCAAGGAGAGCCCCACCATCGGGACATCCTTGTTCTCCAACAGGCGAAGGATAGCAGGGGACATCCCCGTGTAATTCAACCGGAACAGAAAGCACACGTCACGAGTGCTTACCTGCAATAAGGCAACTTTCCGCAGCAGTCCTTTCTTAAAGACCGGACGGGTCTCGGTGTCAATGCCTAAGATGTCACTGGACAACAGATAGTCAACAGCCGGCTCTGTATCAGAAGGGCTCAACACCACCACGATTCGCCCCGGAAACGAGACTTGGGGAAGGTTGTTGATCCAATGTTTATCAAACTTATTATAAATGATTTTCTTCATTTCCTATCAGTAACTCATTGCAAAATTAGAAAAAAGTTATGAAAACATAGACGTTTCTTATTTTTTTCCGCTATTTTTGCACATAAAATAAGAAATAAGTACACATGGCAAGGAAGAAATCTGAACGCAAGCCTCAAAAAACGAGTAAAGCGGTCGGCTATAGAGAGGAAAAGAAAAGCGAAAAGCCTGATTTTATCTTAGGACTGATATTATTATCTGTTGCTATCTATATGATCATAGCCATGATTTCCTACTTCAATACGGGACAGGCTGACCAAAGTACATTGGAAAGCATGCGACCTGGTGAATGGGTAAACAATGGCAAGCAGTTTACAAACTACTGTGGTTCTTTTGGGGCGATCCTCGCCTACTACCTGATTACGGTCAACTTCGGGTTGCCCGCTTTCATGATCCCCGCTTTTTTCATCTTAGTAGGACTGAAACTCATGAAGGCGTATACGATCAACCTGTGGAAATGGTTCCTCGGCATGACGGTTGTGATGATATGGAGTTCGGTGACCTTTGCGAAATTCCTGACTCCCATCATGGGCGATCAGGTCTTTAATCCGGGGGGAAACCATGGATTGTTCTGCGTGCAACACTTGGAAAACATGATCGGTCCTCCTGGACTGACCGCTGTGCTACTGATCACAGCCATTGTCTTCCTAACCGTCCTTAGCGCCGAGACGATCACGGTGATCCGGAAAGCGATGAACCCTGTGAAATATCTTACTTCCAAGGTGAAGTTCTCTGTAACCAATAATGAAGAGACCCCTACCGTGGAGGATGTGCCGGTTGATACGCCTCCTGCCGAGCCCGCACCTGAACCTGTAGAGGAACCTGCACCTCAGGGAGAGGAACTAGAGGCATCTCCTGTCGTCGACCTGACGGATTTCTCGACAAAAAAAGAGGAGAAAGAAGAGAATCCACCCCTCCCCAACCCAACCATCAAGGTGGAGAACAATGCTGGCGACCGCCTGACGGTAGAGGTGGCTCAGGCGGAAGAAACGGCAAAGGGGAAAGTGCTGACTGCCGATGACGTGCTGAAGACTCCTATCAATCCCAAGGAGCCCTTCACGAGCTATCAATATCCTACCCTTAACCTGCTGAAGAAATATGCGGATAATGACAAGCCTTCCGTGAACATGGAGGAGATCAAGGCGAACAACCAACGTATCGTCGAGGTCCTGAACAGCTTTGGGGTGGAGATCCGGGAGATCAAGGCGACAGTGGGTCCCACGATTACCCTCTATGAGATCACGCCGGCAGAAGGAGTAAGGATCAATAAGATCCGGAACTTAGGAGATGACATTGCCTTGAGCTTGGCTGCGCTCGGGGTCCGTATCATCGCGCCGATTCCAGGAAAGGGTACCATTGGCATTGAAGTCCCAAACAAGAAAAAGAACATTGTCTCAATGGAAAGCATCTTGAACTCAAAGAAGTTCCAAGAGACGAAGATGGACCTGCCCATTGCCTTGGGCAAGACCATCACGAATGAGGTGTTCATGGTCGACCTGGCAAAGATCCCTCACTTGCTTGTCGCAGGTGCCACCGGACAGGGTAAATCAGTAGGACTGAACGCAATCATTACCTCTTTATTATATAAAAAGCATCCGAACGAACTCAAGTTCGTACTGATTGACCCCAAGAAGGTAGAGTTCAGCATCTACAACCAGATTGCTGACCATTTCATGGCGCAGGTTCCATCGGATGACGACGATGAGGAGCCGATCATCACGGATGTCACGAAGGTGGTCAGGACCCTGAACTCCCTTTGCAAGTTGATGGACCATCGCTATGACCTACTGAAAAAGGCAGGAGCCAGGAATATCAAGGAATACAACGAAAAGTTTGTCAACCATCGACTGAAACTGACGGATGGGCATGACTATATGCCGTATATTGTGGTGATCATTGATGAGTTTGGCGACCTGATCATGACTGCAGGCAAGGAAGTGGAACTCCCGATCGCACGTATCGCTCAGTTAGCCCGGGCCGTGGGAATCCATATGGTCATTGCCACCCAGCGCCCTACCACCAGCATTATCACGGGTAATATTAAGGCCAACTTCCCAGGGCGCATGGCTTTCAGGGTCAGTTCCATGATTGATTCCCGTACCATCCTCGACCGTCCAGGAGCAGAGAAATTGATTGGCCGCGGAGACATGTTGTTCCTCAGTGGCAGTGAACCTGTCCGGGTGCAGTGTGCTTTCGTGGACACGCCTGAGGTAGAGGCGATCAACAGTTATATCGCCGCCCAACCTGGTCCTGTCGCTCCTTTGGAATTGCCAGAGCCTGACAGTAATGACGGGGTGAGTGGTAGCAATGGCAGTACGGATGTCAAGAACCTCGATCCTTACTTCGAGGAAGCCGCCCATGCCATCGTCATCTCCCAGCAAGGCTCTACCAGCATGATCCAACGCCGCTTTTCCATCGGCTACAACCGGGCGGGCCGACTGATGGACCAATTAGAGGCCGCCGGCATCGTAGGTGCCGCACAAGGCAGCAAGCCGCGTGAGGTGCTGATCACGGACGAGAATTCCCTCAGTGCACTCCTCGCCCAACTCAGAGGATAGGCACGCAATAGCCAGATAGAATAAGAATGAGTCATTTCGTAAAAGTAATATACTGATAAAATGAAAAAGTTAATTGTATTTTCGATGATGCTCCTGCTCATCAGTTTAGCAGGCCATGCACAAAACGCTGTGCAAGCACGTAAAGTACTCGACAAGACAGCAAGACTCGTAGGACGCAAGGGAGGTGCCAGTGCCGACTTTGCCATCACAAGTTCGAAATACGGGAACCAAAGTGGGACTCTCGCCATCAAAGGCACGAAATTCCATGCAAAGACAAACCAGGCTAACGTATGGTTCAACGGCAAGACCCAATGGAGCTACATGAAGAAGACCAATGAGGTGAACGTATCCACGCCGAACGAGGCGAAGCAGATGTCCATGAATCCCCTGAAGTTTATCTCCATGTATAAGAATGGATATAACTTGGGCATGACAACAACAGGCGGAAACTACAAGGTTCACCTGACAGCGACAAACCAGCGCCGCAGCGTTCCGGAGATGTATATCACGGTCAAGAAAAACTATGAGCCCATCGAGGTGAGGATGCGACAAGGAAAGACATGGACAACCATTGCTATCTCGAACTTCCAAGCCAAGAACTTAGACGATAAAGTATTCGAATTCAATTCCAAGGATTTCCCAACCGCTGAGGTCGTTGACCTGAGATAACGATTGCAGATGAAGACACTGGAAATATTCAAGTTGCTGCGGAAACACCGTAAGCTCGCCGAGAAAAGGGCCTTAGACTACGAGCAGAACAAGTTTGCTAAAGTCATGGCGTATATTGGCGTGGGATTCGTGGTCATCTACCTGGTAGGCATCGCCATTATGCTCGCCTCCATCGCGAACGATGCGAGGACAGTCACTTCGATTGAGATGATATTCTCGCTCTTGCCTTTCCTGTTGATAATCGACTTTTCCCTCCGATTCATCGCACAGAAGACACCATCGCAGATCATCAAGCCGTATGTGCTGACACCTCTGCCTCGCTATGCCTGCATCGATTCCTTTCTCGCCAACTCCTTGCTCTCCGAAGGGAACTTCATCTGGTTTTTCCTGTTCGTTCCCTATGCATTGATGTCCGTGGTGTTCAGCTTCGGTCTTTGGCAGACCCTCGCCATGCTCTTCCTGCTGGCGTTGGTTTTCTTGGCCAACAGCCAATGGTACCTGTTAGCCCGCACCAAGATCAACGACTCGTTGGTGTGGTGGGCCTTACCTGCTGCCGTTATCTTGCTGATCGCCTCCCCCATCTTCTTGGCGAAAGATTTCTTTAAGGGGATCGACGATATCGCGGATCTCTGGGCCAAGATAGGAACTTGCATCCACGATGGCAACCCCTTGCCTTTCATCGTGACGATTGCCTTGCTGGTGGCCCTCATCGCCATCAACCGGAAGATGCAATACGGACATGTATGGAAGGAACTTTCAAGGACGGAGCAGACCAAGCTTCATACCGTGTCCCGATTCTCCTTCTTGGAGAAATATGGGGAGATCGGGGAGTTCTTGAAGTTAGAGGTAAAGTCCATCATGCGAAACAAGAATCCGAAGAAGCAGTTTATTTCCAGTGTGTCCTTCGTCATGGTCTTCAGCCTGATCATTTCTTTCACGGATGTCTATGACGGACCTACTTACGAAGTCTTTTGGTGTATCTACAACTTCGTCATCATTGCTGCCTTGCCCATCATGTCGATCATGTGCAATGAAGGCAATTACATCGATGCCTTGATGGTACATAAGGAGAACATCCTTTCCTTGCTGAAGGCAAAGTATATCTTCTATAGTGCCCTGTTGTTGATCCCCTTCATCCTCATGCTACCCACGGTATTCTCTGGGAAATGGTCGATTTTCATGGTCATTTCCTTCGGTGTCTTCACGGCTGGGTTCCAGTTTTTCATCATGTTCCAAATGGCAGTCTACAATAAGACCGCCATACCTCTGAACACGAAATTCATCAGTCAGAAAGGTCAAGGCAACAATTACTTCACCTTCGTGGCGAGTGCCATCGCATTCGGCTTGCCGGTGATCATCATGTCTGTCCTTCAGTCCCTTGTCTCTGAAAACACGTCCTACCTGGTCATGTTCCTCATCGGGTTGGCCTTTATCCTGACCAAGAACCTATGGATGCGGAACATTTACAACAGGATGATGAAGAAGCGATACGCCAATCTGGAGGGGTTCTACGCGTCAAGGGAATAATCCTCCCATGAAGAGCTCAGGTCCAATAGGATCTGGGCTTTTTTTTATTTTCAAGACCATTATTTGCTTTTTTCTCGACTTTTTGATACCTTTTTCCGAAAAAAGACTATATTTGCAAGGTAGAAACATAAAGAGACCGAATACCTACGATCAATAGAAAAGACATCATATATTAACAATCTAAACATTTTGACATGATAACAGCAAGCATGATCATCGAGCTACTCATTGTCCTGTTAGCTCTTTACGTAGGCTCATGTTACGGTAGCCTTGCCCTTGGGGCCATATCTGGAATCGGTCTGGCCATCCTCGTCTTTGCATTCGGCATGAAACCCGGCTCTCCTCCCACCGATGTCATCTATATCATCATTGCAGCGGTGACCTGTGCGGGTATCCTCCAGGCATCCGGAGGCATGGACTGGTTGATCCAAGTCGCGGAACGGCTCTTGCGCAGGCATCCCGACCGCATCACCTTTTTGGCTCCTCTGTGTACGTTCTTCCTCACCGTTCTGGTAGGTACCGGCCATGTGGTGTACACCTTGATGCCGATTATCGTAGACATTGCCATCAAGAAGGGCATCCGTCCGGAACGTCCCTGCGGCGTGGCTTCCATTGCCTCACAGGTGGGCATCACCTGCTCTCCGATCGCTGCCGCTGTGGTGGCCTTCGTCACAATCTCCAATGCCAATGGCTTCGACATCACGATTCCCCGCGTGCTGATGGTCACTATTCCCGCTTGCTTCTGTGGACTTATGGCTGCCGCTGCCGCTTCCTACCATCGCGGACTCGACCTTGACAAAGACCCGGAGTTCCAACGCAAGCTCCAGGACCCGGCACAATACGCCTATATCTATGGCGGTAACGCCACGACGCTCGACAAGAAAGTGTCCAAGGAAGCTAAGCGTGCCGTGTATATCTTCTTTGGTGCCCTCGCCGTCATCGTCTTCTTCGCTATCTTCCAGAATTTCCTCCCTACCTACGAATCTGTCAAGGCCATTGATGGGGCCGGGAACATCGCCGTGGGCACCAGTGTCACGACAATTACCCCATCCCAGTTGGCAACGGCAAAGCTCGTCGTCCCAGGGGCAACCGTTGCCACGACGGTCAAGCTGAAGATGAACTTGGTCATACAAATCGTGATGATCTCTGCCGCTGCCTTAATGATCATCTTCTGCAAGGCAAGCCCTAAGAAAGCCGTGGGAGGTGCTGTCTGGCAAAGCGGTATGGTCGCTGTCGTCGCCATCTACGGGATCGCCTGGTTGGCAGATACTTATTTCTCCAACTATTTGGATGAAATGCAAGTCATGCTCGGCGATATCGTCGCGAAGTATAACTGGTCCATCGCCATCGTCTTCTTCTTGGTTTCCGTGCTCATCAATTCCCAAGGAGCCGTGGTGGTAGCCATGCTGCCCCTTGCCTATAAGCTCGGGATACCGGGTCCAGTTCTGTTGGGCGTGCTGCCCAGTGTCTACGGCTATTTCTTCATCCCGAACTATCCTTCGGACATTGCCACGGTCAACTTCGACAGGACAGGGACGACGGTCATTGGGAAATACCTGCTCAACCATAGTTTCATGATGCCGGGACTGATCTCGGTCTTCGTGTCCACAATCATCGCCTACCTGATCTCCATGGCACTCTATTAAAGTGTCAGCATTCGTCGTCATGCATATCACGGATAGAGAAGCCATATCGGCCCTTCTCATAGGTGATACGCATGACCCCCTTCGAAGGAACGCGCCGGCTCAAGGCCAACGCCACATGCCCCATCGTCCTGCGGAGATTCATCTCTACGCATGGAACGACTTTCATTATCCCCTGCTCCCTCACGACCATCATGTCAATGCCCAAAGGACCTTGATAGACACCGGGGAGCAAAGGGGTTAGGATTTGTATGATCTTCTGTCGCACCAACGATAGCACATTTTCCGCTATATACGATTTGATGAGGCTCAGTTTCTCATCCTCCGTGGCTAACAGGTTCCCGGCATACGCCCCATGGACGGTTTGAAAAAGGGATAGTCCGTTGTAGGCGATCCCCTGGCGTGTAACGGTGAACTCCATGCCGAAATCTAAGACCTTATCGTGACAGGGCTCCATCATTACCCCACCCTGCCGGCGGATCACATTCCGGATCCATCCCATAAGATGGGGCGTCATGGGATCACCTGGATGGACGTAACGGATTCCCCGCCCACTACTGCTCCAAGGCTCCTTCAGCACCCACGATCCGGATGCCATCTTGCGGGCAATCTCCTCATCCCATGCCGTGACATACGAGGCATCACCGGTCATGGTCTCCGGATCCACGCACAAGGATGGCAGGAGATGCTCAGCTGCCCACCTGCGGTTGCTGACCGCCCGAATGGTTTCCAACTGTCCAGCATCTGGCAGACAGGCAGCCGGGATCCCCCACGTCAGCAATTGATGGCAGAGCACCTGGTCCCATCCCCAAGGGGCAATCTCCAAGGATTCGCCTGCACCCACAGACCGGAGATCCCCCGGCGTGAGGAAAGTCACCTTCGCCTTCGGCACCTCCAACCGTTCGAGGGCTCTGACCGCAGCAGAGGCATCCTCTACCAAGACCCCATCCCCCTCATCCGCCCACAACGCAGGCAGGTAACACAAGTCAGAACGCAACCGTCGGGCAGCCGCAGGAGGCGTAAACGGACAGGATGTAGCCGTCAGGGAGATATCATGTTCGGGATTGAAGATATGAACTATCATTCGACAAAGATACAAAGAAAAAACAGGACTTCCCACAGGAAATGCAAAAAAACTAAAAATAAGAAGTTTTTGTAAACTACAGTTTGCAAATTTCAAAATATGTATTATCTTTGCATGTGATAAAATTAAGATACAGAAGACAACAATATGGAAGAAGCTTTCTTTCGTACCCATCTATACCTGGTGGAGCATACCCATGCTCCGGTTCGTCGCACCCTGATGGATGAGATCAACTGGGACGACCGCATGATTGGCATCAAGGGTACGCGAGGAGTGGGAAAAACGACATTCCTGCTGCAATATGCAAAGGAAAAGTTTGGTGCCAACGACAGGCAATGCCTGTATGTCAACATGAACAACTTCTACTTCCAAGGCAGGGGGATTGCCGATTTTGCCGGCGACTTCGTCAAGCATGGAGGAAAGGTTTTGCTCATCGACCAGGTCTTCAAGCAGCCTAACTGGAGCTCAGAGCTCCGGAAGTGCTATGACAGCTATCCGGAGTTGAAGATCGTGTTCACGGGTTCCAGCGTCATGAGGCTGAAAGAGGAGAACCCGGAGCTGAACGGCATCGTCAAAAGCTATAACCTCAGGGGATTCTCCTTCCGGGAATTCCTCAATCTCCAGACAGGAAACCTTTTCCCTCCGTACACATTGGATGAGATCTTAAACAATCATGAACATATTGTCAAGCAGATCCTACCCAAGGTAAGTCCGCAAAAATACTTCCACGACTACATTCACCATGGCTTCTATCCCTTCTTCTTGGAGCACCGCAACTTCTCCGAGAACTTGCTGAAGACCATGAACATGATGACAGAGGTGGACATCCTGCTGATCAAGCAGATAGAACTGAAGTACCTGACCAAGATCAAGAAGCTCTTCTACCTGCTTGCCGTGGACGGGCCCAAGGCTCCGAACATCAGTCAGCTGGCACATGACATCGAGACCAGTCGCGCCACGGTGATGAACTATATTAAGTATTTGGCTGACGCACGCCTGATCAATATCATCTATCCCGTAGGACAGGAATTCCCCAAAAAGCCCTCGAAGGTGATGATGCATAACTCAAACCTGATGTATGCCATCTACCCCATCAAGGCTGAAGAACAAGACTTAATGGAGACGTTCTTCGTCAATTCCCTGTGGAAGGACCATTTAGTCAACCAGGGCGGGAAAGATCCCTTCTATACCGTAGACAACTGCAAGAAGTTCAAGATCTGCGATGCCCAGAAGCCCAGCAAACGACTGAACCCCGACACGATCTACGCAAGGTACAACACAGAGGTGGGGAAAGACAACTTAATCCCGCTATGGCTACTGGGATTCCTCTACTGAAAACAAAAAAGAAATAGGAAATCAAAGATTTACAAATCATCATTTATATTATATCAATAACAAAATGGCAAAAGAGAAAAAATTTATCACTTGTGATGGTAACACCGCTGCCGCTCATGTAAGCTATATGTTTACTGAGGTAGCTGCCATCTACCCAATTACTCCGTCATCCCCGATGGCAGAGCATGTTGACGAGTGGGCCGCTAAAGGACGCAAGAACTTGTTCGGCCAGACCGTAACCGTCCAGGAAATGGAATCTGAGGGTGGTGCTGCCGGCGCAGTACACGGATCACTGCAGGCTGGTGCGCTGACATCTACCTACACGGCTTCCCAGGGTCTTCTGCTGATGATCCCAAACATGTACAAGATCGCGGGTGAGCTGCTACCATGCGTATTCAACGTGTCCGCACGTACGCTGGCCTCTCACTCCTTGTGTATCTTCGGTGACCACCAGGACGTCATGGCTTGCCGACAGACTGGCTTCGCTATGTTCTGCTCGGGCTCCGTACAGGAGGTCATGGACCTATCTGCCGTTCCTTATCTGGCTACCTTGGAGACTTCTGTCCCCTTCATCAATTTCTTCGATGGCTTCCGTACCTCTCATGAGTACCATAAGATCGAGGAAATGGACATGGAAGATATCCGTCCACTGGTCAATCCAGAGTATATCAAGCGTTTCCGCGACCGTGCCCTCTCTCCAGAGCGCCCTGTCACACGAGGCACTGCTGAGAACCCAGAGACTTTCTTCACGCACCGCGAGGCTTGCAACCAGTACTATGACGCTATCCCTGAGGTAGTAGAGAAATACTGCGGCAAGATCTCTGAGATCACGGGCCGTGAATACCACTTGTTCAACTACTATGGCGCAGAGGACGCAGAGAATGTCATCATCCTGATGGGATCCGCTACGGAACCTGCACGCGAGGCCATCGACTACCTGAACAAGCAGGGCAAGAAAGTGGGTATGGTGGCTGTTCACCTCTATCGCCCATTCGCTGTCGACTACCTGAAGAAAGCACTGCCTGCTTCCGTAAAGCGCATTGCTGTCCTCGACCGTACCAAGGAACCTGGGGCAGAGGGAGAACCGCTGTACTTGGACGTGAAATCTGCCTTGTACAATGACGAGCGCAAGCCGCTGATCGTCGGTGGACGCTACGGATTGGGATCCAGCGACACGACACCAGCTCATATCGTGGCTGTATTCAAGAACCTGGAGTTGCCTGAGCCGAAGAACCACTTCACGGTGGGCATCGTCGATGACGTGACCTTCACCTCCCTGCCAGAGGAGCCGGAAATCCCAATGGGCGGCGATTCTTTGTTCGAGGCGAAGTTCTACGGACTGGGATCCGACGGTACAGTAGGTGCCAACAAGAACTCCGTGCAGATCATCGGTAACAACACCAACAAGTATTGCCAGGCTTATTTCTCCTACGACTCTAAGAAGTCGGGTGGCTTCACCTGCTCTCACCTGCGTTTCGGCGATGAGCCTATCCACTCTGCTTACTTGGTGAACACGCCTAATTTCGTGGCTTGCCACGTACAGGCTTACCTGCACATGTACGATGTCACACGTGGGCTCCGTGACAATGGCACCTTCCTGCTGAACACCATCTTCGATGGACAGGAACTGGTGAACTTCATCCCGAACCATGTCAAGAAGTATTTCGCAAAGCACAATATCAAGGTTTACTATATCAACGCCAGCAAGATCGGCCAGGAGATTGGACTGGGCAACCGTACCAATACCATCCTGCAGTCTGCTTTCTTCCGCATCACACAGGTGATCCCGGAGGATCTCGCCGTTGAGCAGATGAAGAAGTTCATCGTGAAGTCCTACGGCAAGAAGGGCGAGGATATCGTGAACATGAACTATGCAGCCGTTGACCGCGGCGGTGAGTACAAGGAACTGACCGTTGACCCGGCATGGGCTAACCTGCCTGAGGATGAGAATACGGTGGACGACGCTCCTGATTTCGTAAAGGAACTGGTTCGCCCGATCAACGCACAGGCTGGTGACCTGCTGAAGGTCTCCGACTTCGTCAAGCACGGCACAGTGGACGGTACCTGGCAGAACGGTACTGCCGCTTACGAGAAGCGTGGCGTTGAGGCATTCGTTCCTGTATGGAACTCCGAGAACTGTATCCAGTGTAACAAGTGCTCTTATTGCTGTCCTCACGCTGCAATCCGTCCATTCGTCCTCGACGAGAAGGAAGTAGCCGGCATCGATGCTCCTACCTTGGACATCCTCGCTCCTAAGGCACTCAAGGGCATGCAGTTCCGCATTCAGGTTTCCGTGCTCGACTGCTTAGGATGCGGCAACTGTGCTGACGTCTGCCCGGGCAAGAAGGGCGAGAAAGCCTTGAAGATGGTTCCGTTCAACGTGGACGCACCAGACATGAAGAAAGAAGCTGCCAACTGGGAATACATGGTTCGCAAGGTGGCTTCCAAGCAGGATCTCGTGGACATCAAGCAGAGCCCAAAGAACTCTCAGTTCGCACAGCCTCTGTTCGAGTTCTCTGGAGCATGCGCCGGTTGCGGTGAGACTCCTTACGTGAAACTGATCTCACAGCTCTTTGGTGACCGTGAGATGATTGCCAATGCTACTGGTTGCTCTTCTATCTACTCTGCATCTATCCCAGCTACACCGTACACCACGAACGCAAAGGGCCAGGGCCCTGCCTTCGACAACTCCCTGTTCGAGGACTTCTGTGAGTTCGGCCTGGGTATGGCTATCGGCAACAAGAAGATGAAGAACCGCATCGAGGGCTTGCTCAACGAACTGATTGCCAAGGAGGATACGCCTGCTGATTTCAAGGCTGCCGCCGAGAAATGGATCGAAAGCAAGGACGATGCTGACGCAAGCAAGGTGGCTGCAGCTGAACTGAAACCGTTGATCGCCAAGGGCGCAGAGGCTGGTTGCCCAACCTGCCAGGAGCTCAAGACACTGGATCACTACCTCGTCAAGAGAAGCCAGTGGATCATCGGTGGTGACGGTGCTTCTTACGATATCGGCTATGGAGGCCTCGACCATGTCTTGGCATCTGGCGAGGACGTGAACATCTTGGTCCTGGACACCGAGGTTTACTCCAATACCGGTGGTCAGTCTTCAAAGGCTACCCCATTAGGTGCCATCGCACAGTTCGCAGCAAGCGGCAAGCGTGTCAGCAAGAAGGACTTAGGCTTGATGGAGACCACCTACGGATACATTTACGTGGCACAGATCGCCATGGGCGCTGACAATGCTCAGACATTGAAGGCAATCCGCGAGGCTGAGGCTTACAAGGGCCCATCCCTGATCATCGCTTATGCTCCTTGTATCAATCATGGTATCAAGGGCAAGGAAGCTGATGGCAAGAAGCGTAGCATGAACCGTTCACAGCATGAGGAGGCTCTCGCTGTTGAATGCGGATACTGGCATCTGTGGCGTTACAACCCAGACAATGCGAAGGAAGGCAAGAATCCGTTCACACTGGATTCCAAGGCTCCTAACTGGGAGAACTTCCGGAACTACCTGATGGGTGAGGTTCGTTTCGCTTCGTTGAAGAAGGCATTCCCAGCTGAGGCTGAGGAACTCTATACCGAGACGGAGAAGAGCGCAAAGCGCCGCTATCAGTCTTACGTTCGCAAGAGCCAGGAGGATTGGAGCGAAGAGATCTAATCGATCGTCCGATCATCATATCAAGAGGCTTGCTCACCAGGGCAAGCCTCTTTTTTTTGCTTGCCAGGAGAGGAGACCCCACAAGCTACAATTTGTCTCAACATGTCAAAGAACGATGCGCTGGGAGGTAACCTTTCGTGCGCTGGGAGGTAACCTTTCACAAGGCAGGAGATAACCTTTTTCAAGACAGGAGATGACCTCGTGCAGGACAGGTGATCACGGCACTTGCGGGCAAGCACGAAAGAC